>CAYOER010000007.1:0-34181 GCA_964403205.1 uncultured Candidatus Saccharibacteria bacterium
TTGAAAAGTTTCAAAGCTCTATCTTTACAGAGATCTTCTATTTTATCTACTATTTCATTGCCACCATAATACCTAGCATGACTTTTCCCTTCTGCGTATTTATTTGTAAGCTCGGAACCGAGAGCTTCCAATACATCTTTTGAAACATAGTTCTCTGAAGCAATAAGATTTATAACACTTTTCTGGCGCTTCTTCTCTGCTTCTATTAGCTTTTTTATTTGTGGGTCTTTCATAGGATTGATAGTTATTTAGTAATATGGGTAGTTTAACATTATTTAAAAAAGTAGGAAGAGATTGGCAAATAACAGAATATAAAAATAAAAATGTACAGTAGTTTCTTTATTATATATGTTATATCATTCATAATATGAAACCATACAATGAGCGTACAATTGATACTCAATACAGAGACCTCTTGAAAAAGATACTAGATAATGGAATACAAACTAAATCTCAACAAGATACAGACGCCATAACTCTTATGGCTCCCGGCTCGATGCATTTTAGATTAGACAATGGATTTCCTATTATTACAGAGAGGAATATGAATCCTAAGACCAGTGAATTATTACCCGTAACAATATGGCAACAGGCTATTGCAGAGATATTTGCATTTGCAAATGGTGCAAGAACTCTTAAACAACTTGAAGAATTTGGATGTTTCTGGTGGGCTGCATGGGGTACAGAAGCTAAATGTAAGAAACGAGGATTAGAAGTCGGTGATCTAGGTCCAGGATCTTATGGGGCAGCTTTTCATGATTTCCCAACTTCCGATGGAAATACATATAATCAATTTGAGAATATAATAGAACAAATTAAAGAATTTCCACATTTACGTACACATTTCATAAGTCCATGGGTACCACAATACACAATACGAGGTACTGGAAAACAACAAAAAGTAGTAGTAGCACCATGTCATGGTTGGATACATCTAAGAGTTATAGATAATAAATTAACTTTACATATGTTCCAAAGATCTGGCGATGTGCCCGTAGGAGTACCAGCAAATATGGTTCAATATGCTGCTCTTACTATGGCTATAGCTCAGGCAACGGGTACAGAAGCTTACGAATATATACATACGATATCTGATGCTCATATTTACGTTGATCAAGTACCAGCAGTAAAAACAATGCTTGAAAGAGATCCTAGACCATTCCCTACTGTTGCAATTAATAATAAAGTAAATTTTTTTGATTTTAGAAAAGAAGATTTTACCCTTTCAGACTACAATCCTCATCCAGGAATTAGAGGTATACCAGTAGCAATATAAATACTGACAATGAAAAAATATATAAATCCAGAACATGTCAGAAAAGATGAGCAAAAGATAGTGATGAATGAGATAGCAAAACAAAACCATTGTCCATTTTGTACAGATAATTTATTAAAATATCATAAGAAACCAATTCTTAAGAAAGGAAAATACTGGATCATAACAGATAATCAATGGCCTTATGATAAAATAAAACATCAACTTTTAGCAATATATAAAGACCATATCGAACATCTGAAAGATATGAACCCCAAAGCAGGAGAAGAACTTATCAGATTATTCCAAGAAGAAATAGATAAAAGAAAAATACCAGGTGGAGGATTAGCGATGAGGTTTGGTGGATTAAATAAAGATGGATCTTATGGTAATACAGTTTTTCACTTACATGCCCATCTTATAGAACCAGATTTGAAAGCATTGGGTCCAAATGAGACATGGAAATTCAAATTTGGGCAATCAAAGGAATATAAGAAATAAAAAAACCACGACGTTCTTCACGTGACGTGGTTGATGTTGAAATACAAATCTATTTCACTATTCGGTCGGAAGTAGTCTATTCACGACAAGACTTGCTTCAGCTTCAGATAATAGACTATACGGACAATCTACTCCAGAAATCTCCATAAGGCGCATTTTTTCAAAAATACTTAAAACGCCTAACTTAGTAACAAGATCACTGTAAGATTTGGCGATTGTGACTTCTACACGACAATCACCAATAGGGACATGATAATTAACATGTAAATGTGGCACGCTCTTTGCATTAAGAGATGGATCTCCTGAACGAATAACCACAACCCCACCAGTAAGAGAAAATTGATTCTCAATCACCCACAAGATATTCCCCAAATCAATCCATTCCATTCTCGTTAGAACATGAATATTATCAACATGCCTTTTGAGAGGAATGACGAATTGATGTCTTTGTCCAGACTTTGGTGCTACTTTATTTTCCCAGACCATCCAGGATTCATTCTCTAGTAGCATCTTGTTAATTACAGGATCGACACAACAGAACGGACAAACACCAGCTATTAGATCTGCCACCTTACGCTTGTAGTATTGATAGTTACTGATATTAAAAAGTTGCCATGTTTCAGATGGTGAGACTCCACTCACCTCGAATTTTGGGTAATTCATATGCCCTTTCTGGATTAGATTGTTATTTTTACATTGTCATTCACTAAACAGTCTATACGGATATTATCATTAGCTTTATTTAATATCAACAAATATAATCTCAACTCCTTGACTCTTTAAAATCCTTTCACCATCTAATACTTTATAACCATAATGATAATAGAGTTTAGTAATACCAGAATAAGCTAATTGTTTAGCACATGGTGGACAAGGGAATGTATCAACATATACATAAGCACCTTTGAGAGATATACCTTCCCTAGCAGCCCAAGCAACTATAGAAGCTTCAGCATGTAATGCCAATGATGATTCTATATTTATACCACTTTTAAAGTTTGATCTTGGATCACCTTCATCATTTGCTATTTGATCTGATGGTACATATTTATTATGTATTTTATATATTATTTTATTATCTTTTATAACTATTGCACCTATACGACGCCACCAATCTTTACTTTTCAAACCCTCCTTAAAAGCCATTTTCATTATATTTATATCAAACTTATCCCTACTCATCTTCACATCAGGATTTATCTTACCTGGAGTTATTGATGTCTTTTTATCCCATCTTAGAAATATCGAATCTTTTTTTACTTTATTATTAATAAAATATTTATGTACTAATTCATTAGTAATATCATCATCTGGAATAATTATAGGTACTCTATTATTAATTATATATTTACTGTGGTTATCGCTAAGAATATTAACGGTATTAAAGATTTTCCATGATTCTATAGACTTTTTTATTAATAGTGGCGACAGACTACGTATATCTTTAATTAAATGTTCAAACTCCCCAATAACTTTATCACTAAAAATATATAGAGAATCTATATTAGGATATTTTTTAAAAAACTTATAATATCCATGATGTAATACAGGTATATAAGCAATGATTATATTCTTATTTCTTTTTAATGTGGACATCTTTAGATTCTGATAAAACATGCTTTATAGTTTCTATTAATTTTGGAGTGAGAGCTTTTTCTAATTGTTTTGCATGCCCGATTTGAAGTAATCTAATTTTAGCACTCGTTGATGTTGTAGCTTGCGGATCAAGGACAACAACCTCCTTACAATATTTTTTTAACTCTTTTAATTCTTGATTATTATATGTATTTCTTGTTGCAATGAGCACATCAGGACAAATCAATTTTGTAAGGTTCCATTTTGGAGCTTTTAGGGCTTTTAAATATACAACGTCAACAGATCTTAAGTGTGTTACCATTTCAAGCCTTTCTCCCTCTGGAACAACCGGCCTTTCGGGACCTTTTCTTGCTCTGACTTTTTCATCAGAATCAACACCGACAATAAGAATATCACCGTGCTTCTTAGCTGCTTCAAAGTATCTAGCATGACCTATATGAACCATATCATATGTACCTTGTGTAAGCACTATCTTTAAACCAAGACCTTTGCAATTCTCAACAAATTTCTTTAATTTATTATCTTCTTTTATCCAACGTTCAGAAAAATTAGCACTTGCTCCAAATATTCCTATTCCTATATGCGTATTAAGATTCAGTTCTTTCATAAAATTGAGTTATCTAATAATAAACGTCTTCTCTGTTCCATAATACTTATTCCAATTCTCATTATAATGCTTGAACATTCTCTCTAGTCTATCCTGCGGTAGCTCTTCTACATTCATTTTTTTCATAAATAAAAGTAGATCTGTCTTTGTCTTTTCCAGTTTCTTTTCATCTTTTACAACTTTTTCAAATTCTGCTAGATATCCATAACCAGCATTTTTATCAATACAAATATGAATGCCTTTGCTTACATATTCTTCCCTTTCTCTGGACCATTTTGCCTGATATGAAAGACCGGCCTTCAATAGTGCTTTATCGAGTTTATCTAGAGTTGTATTGACTTCTGATTCAAACTCTATTCGCTTTACACCATTTGAGCTTGTATCATCACCTATAGATGCTTTTATTACTAGAATAACTTTTTTACCATTTATCTCTCTTGTCCTCACAGATAACTTTTTGCCTTCATCTATTATTTTATGGAAAGCTTCTTCTTTTGTCTTACCGATCAATTTAATCAAAGATTTTAGATCTACATGTTCAGGAACATTGAAATAATGATTCAATTGCTTATTTTTTTCAAAAAGCTTTAAATTCTTATCATTCTTTTTTAATTTGGATAAAAGAGCTTTAGAATTCTCCTTTGAACCTAGTAAACTCTTTATCTCGACTTCGTATGTATGGGACATATTTATGTGATTAATTATACTTGTAGTATATCCCAAAGAAGTTATAATGTAAGATGACAAACAGCTAAATTTAATTTCTTATATGAGAATCTTCATCATCGCCGCTGTCTCTGCCGACGGCTATATAGCTAAAGATAGTCATCACCCTGCCATGTGGACAAGCAAGGCAGATAAAAGGCGCTTTATAGAGCTTACAAAGCGTGCAGGGGTTATAATCATGGGTTCTGCAACATATAAGACTATAGGTAGACCACTAAAGGATAGAGTAAATATTGTCTATTCTAAATCCCAGAATTTCGAAGGTGTAGAAATGACACAAGACAGTCCTATTGATTTAATAAAAAAATTAGAAGCAAGGGGCTTCAAAGAAGTAGCGATCTGTGGTGGTTCCAATATATATACAATGTTTATGAAAGCTGGATTAGTAGATACTATATATCTTACTGTAGAACCTATAATCTTTGGTAAAGGTATCGGTCTTTTCAACGATGATATGCTCTTTCATTTGAAATTAAAAGAGGTGCAGGAGTCTGTAGAGAAAGGTTCCCTGCTTATAGAATACTCTGTAGACTATTCTGGAACACCGAAAGCAGAACATTGACATTATAGTAAATATGAACGAGTATAATACACAGAGAGGAAATAATAGATTATGAATTCACACAATGACAGAGAACTTCAATCTGCATTAGAAGCTTTCACTAGAAAATTAAGAGAAAATCCTCACTGGATTTCAGTTGAAATAACACTACACACAAGGGAAAATCAAATAGGTGAAATGACTCTTACAAAATCTGAAACCATAACCATAGATTTGAAAGGAGGCCATAAGAAAGAATCTACTTACAATCATGATTGAACAAGCGCGATGGCTCTCATACCATCGCGATTTTTTATCCCTTTACATCGATACCGAGTGATCTACAAGATCCTTCTATTATCTTCATCGCTGCTTCTATAGTATCTGCATTTAGATCTGGCATTTTCTTCTCTGCTATTTCCTTTATCTTTGCGCGAGTTATAGTACCAGCTCTCTTTACTGCATGTTTACCTGCACCTTTCTCTATACCGGCAGCTTTTAGAATAAGTGACGATGCTGGTGGAGTCTTCAATACGAAATCATATGTTCTATCTTCATATACAGTGATAACTACAGGAACGATATCACCCATCATATTCTTCGTTGCCTCGTTGAATTTCTTCGTAAAATCACCAATATTAACCCCTGCCTGACCTAGAGTAGGACCAAGTGGAGGAGCTGGTGTTGCCTTCCCTGCTGGAGCACTGACTTTTACTTTTTTTATTATCTTTTTTGCCATATTTATATTTACTTTTGTATTTGATGTAGATTACCTTATATTTTCTTAACTTGCAAGAAGTCTAGCTCTACCGGTGTTTCCCTACCGAACATAGAAACTAGAACCTTTACCTTACCCCTCTTATCATCGACTTCATTTACTTTACCTTCTAGATCTTTGAACGGTCCATCTGTAATCTTTACAATATCATCTATTACTAGATCTATAGTATGTTTCAATTCATCTTTATTCATTCTACTAAATAATGTTTCTACTTCTTTGGTCTCTAGAGGTACAGGGTACACACCAGATCCGACGAAGCCAGTAACGCGAGGAGTATTCCTAACAATATACCAAGAATCATCAGTAACCATCATTTCTACTAGTACATATCCTGGATATATTTTCTCTTCTTCTTCTACTCTCTTACCTCCTTTTATTTTTATTTTCTTTTCTGTTGGAACAATAACATTGAATATTCTATCTTCCATACCTAGAGATTCTATACGCTGTTTGAGATTCCTAGCTACAGCGTTTTCATATCCTGCATAGGTATGTATAGCATACCAATTCCTCTCTCCACCTATTTTTTGTTTACTCATAGATATGGTTTTTATTAAACGAATAATGTTAGAAGTCTAGAAAATATATAATCGAAAAATCCTAGGAAAAATGAGACGAGTAGAGATACAGCTATAACAAGTACAGCATATGCAATAGCCTGCTTTCTAGATGGCCAGCTAACATGTGCCATTTCGCCCCTTGTTTCCTTTATATATTCAGTGATTTTCATACTATTAATTTATGGGTTTTTATTAAAAATCCCCTTGCGGGGTATTAATTCACATAATACCCCTAAACCTATATTGAGTCAAATGGATTATTTTATCTCGTATGTTATAGATACTCTTGCTGTTATTTTCTGCTCACCTCTTGGTATTTCTGGAGCTGCTGATACAGATGCCTTTAGAGTCATAATATCTCCACCCATTCCTTCTCTAGCATATGGATATATAACCTCATCACTAGAATCATAGAAACTTGTTATCTTTACAAGTTTTACACCGAGCTTCTTTGCTAATGTTTTTGCTTTCTCCTTTGCATCTTCTATTGCAATATTGCGAGCTTCTGCCTTTACAGTATCTATATCGTCTATAGAGAATGTGAGACCATTTACATTCTGTACACCCTGACTACCGATAGTATCAAATATTGCTCCGGCTTTATCTAGATCACGTATCTTCACTTCTATTGATTGACTGACATCATAACCAGATAATACAGATTTCCCTGGAGGACATCCATAAGTCGTACATACTCCCTGATTATATTCATAATGTGGATTGATATTATATGAAAGTGTCTTTATGTCTTTCTCTTCTATACCACTATCCTTTACTGCTTTTATAGCAGAATTGATTTTATCTGTAGCTTTCTTCTGTGCTTCTCCTACTGTTTTTGCATTTTCTGTAATGCTAAATGAGAAAGTTGCAATATCTGGTATAGATACAGCTTCACCTTTACCATTTACTGTTATTGCATTCATTATTGGTACATTCTTACCAACATATTCTATAGATGCTAATTCTTTTATAGACACTACGGCTAGGAATATGACTAGGAGTATCCCTACCCATTTACCTACTTTCCAGACTTTTTCTTGATTATTCATAATATACTCTTATTCTCCGCTGACAGCGGAGAATAATAAATTAATTAATAATTACCTGACATTATAACACGAATCTATAAGATTCTCAAATAAAGCTAGCACTGTCATCTGCCCTACCCCTCCTGGAACTGGGCTTATCATGGCTACTATATCTTTTACATTATCGAAATCCACATCACCAGAAAGTGTATTGTCCGGCTGACGAGAAATGCCGACATCTATAATTATCTGATCTTTTTTAATATATTCTCTATTTATAAGTTTTGCTTTACCTATTGCTACTATTAGTATATCGGCATCTCTTGTTTCCTCCCTTATATTTTCTGTTTTACTATGGCAGACAGTAACTATAGCTTTTCTATTCCTACACATCCCTGCTATAGGTGTACCTACGAGTTTTGATCTTCCTATTACAGTTACTTTTTTATTATTTAAATTAATATTATAGAAATCAAATAGTTGAGATACTCCCCTAGCTGTTGCTGGCATAAATAATGTTCTGGATGTTAGTCCATCTAGATCTTTCCTAGGATCTATAGTTTCTATAATAATTTCAGTATTCAGATGCAAAGGTAAAGGTAATTGCACTATAATCCCCTGCACTGTTTTATCATTATTTAGTTTTTTTATTATTTCTATTACTTCTTCTTGAGATACTTTCTCATCAAATTGAATATGCTCTTCTTTTACACCTATTTTAACTGCAAAAGATTTTTTTGCTTTTATATATGAATCAGAATCAGGACGATTGCCGATCTGTATGATGGCTAGTTTTGGAATAAAAGAAAGACCCTTTATTCTCTCCATAAGTTTAGGAATATAGTATTGTTTCGCTAGTCTACCATCTATGATTTGCATAGGGATTAGGGTAGCATACATTATAAAATAATTCTATTTCTTATCTTCCAACTTCTACAATGATCCAGCATCCCAAGATAAGACTGTAAGTTTCCTTTTGTAATTCTATTTAACATTCTATGCATTGTTTTAGTTCTTAGTACACGATAATGAGGTAGAGAGACATAACCGAGAAAATCAGTACCTTGTAGAACTTTTCGAATAATAACTTTTCTCGGATGAAGTTCTAAAGAAAGTTGATTCCTAAGAAAAATAGACAATGCTGATATGTATTCTACTAGCGGTTCGCGTGATTCATCTATTATAATAAAATCATCACAGTAACGGATATAATATTTGGCCTTTAGTATATGTTTGATAAATTGATCAAGCTCATTCAGATAAATATTAGCAAAAATCTGACTCGTTACATTACCAAGTGGTAAACCTTTATTGTTTATATTTTCAAAAGATAGGATTATCTTTTTTATTAGATTAGATAATTCACCATCTGAACATTTTTTCTTTATTAGATTAAGTAATATATTATGGTCAATAGAATCAAAGAATTTTCTGATATCACATTTCAGTGTAAAGGCTCTATTAGAATAATTATCTGTGGCTTTCCTAGCAAATTCATCGAATCTCTTTACTCCACGATGAGTTCCTTTCATATTACGAGAAGAGTAAGAATCATGAATAAAACCAGAATCAAACACTTTATATAAATATTGATATACAGCCTGATATAGAACACGATCTCTAACACTAGCTTTATGTATTCTGCGTAATTTAGGATCTTGGATATAGAAAGCTATATATGGATCAGGTTTCCATTTGCCAGAAATCAGATCTTCGTGTAGTTTGAATATATTGTCTTCAAGATTAAGTTCGAATTGAGCAACGTCAATCTTTGATCGTTTACCTTTTCGAAACTTTTTCCAAGCATAGAACAAATTATCAATACTTATTACATCATAAAAATTACAACTATGACGCCCCCCCCCCGAAACATCTTTGCCCATTATCCATTCTATTAGAATACTACATAAAGACCTTTATGACATTTCTTTAAGATTGTCTAAGCATAATAAATTAGGTATTCATGCAGATATTGAAAACAGATCGATTACAATATTATCATTGGCTGTGGAATCAGCTTTCAAACCAAAAAATCTAAAGCAGAGTGTTCTAGAAAAGATGAGAGTGGATATTGAAGTACTAAAACATTTAGTCAGAACAGAATATGAACTAGCGATAATAGATATGAGAACCTATATTAGATTATTTGAACAACTTATTGAAATATCAAAAATGACGAACGGGTGGATAAATTATTTAACGCAAAAAGGATCATAAAAGACCCTTTTAACGAGAAACTTCTCGACGAGCCCGCAAATTGTCATTCCGATTCTCAGGTTCATACCTATTCACATTCACATTACCATCGTTATCACGATTAACGTTCGGAACATTGCCATCAACATAGCGCGAGCTAATCTATCATCATTCTTCCGTATCTCCAAAATTCCTTAATAAATTATTAGGAATTTCTGTGTTACATGTGGTAAAACATGCATGGTATAAAGGATGACAGGCAGTTTCTTTATTTGGTAAATCGCTATCAATATTATAGACCGATTTGACAACCGTTTTGATTATATAAAATAAAAAGAACCTACACAACTTTCGAAGTGCAGGTTCGTGAAGGGAAAAAGGATTAAGGTACAAGGTTAACGGACTACTCGACGAGCCCGCAAACCGTCATTCCGATTCCCAGGCACATACCCACTCACACCCACACCACCATCGCGAGCACGACGAACGCTCGGAACACCGCCATCAACATAGCGCGAGCTAGCACATAGAGTGATGGTAGAGATATCGAGGTGATTTCTGGTCTCACTCCAGTACTTGAAACCATGGAGTAGGCGTTCCAAAAGATTCTCTGTATCAATCTTCTCCTTGCTATTGGCGATCATCTGGGCTGACCAGTTCTTGAGATCTTCATCTGCCTCCTGATTATCACGAACCCAGAAGGCATAGGATTCCTTCACTAGACCACGCTCTGATTCTTGCATCTGTGATTCCAGATCTTCATCGCCACACCATTTCCATGAACCGAAGTTCTTCTTTCCGGTCTCATAGACCAGATTGATGGACATGCCCTTAGCCACCACGATCAGACGGTCGAAACCGTCCTTCTTCGCGGGGATTCGGATACCAGAGAGATCTGTGGTGAGGCCGAAGTATGTGTGGTAGAAGATGGTCCAGAGGGAAAGATGATCAAAACTGGTAGACAAAACAGAATCAACGACTTCCCAAAGTGGATCATTACCATTGTTGATGGCATCCTTGATCCGCTTTTCTGAAACCCTGAGAGAATTCACTCTTGTGACAAACCGTGCTCCAAGTGAGAAAACTTGCTCAGGAGTAGCTAGCTTTACTTCGTTCATATGTTTATTCACATCATCATGGTGCCGTCCTTTTCCTCAATAATTCACCAATGTGAAAATGAGTATAGGTATCAGGTGCAATCAGATGCGAAATCAAGTTACTTACCCAAATTATGATAAATAATCTAATTACGCATCTGATAACCTTTCTTTTAAAAGAACATTGGAACTATTAGTAGTCAATCATATTTATATATAATAGTCAATAGCACAAAATCACTATGATTTGAAGCTTATTTTTGCCACCTCGCCGAAATCCCAGCTGGTAATAGTCTTTTCTCTCCACCCTTCTTATTATCACCACTCTCCTCTATTGCAAGCTCTCCTATCTCTATCTGCCCTCCAAATTTCTCTTTTAGTTTTAGTAAAATATTCCTATACGCAATTGCAGAATACCCTGCCGAATATCCATTTATTAGAAAAAATAATGGTTTATCTTTAAGTAAATTCATACAATCATCTACAAGTGATAGGAAATGTTCTTCTATTTTCCAAAGCTCTTTATCTGGACCATGGCCGAAAGATGGTGGATCCATGATTATGGCATCGTATTTATTTCCACGTTTTAATTCTCTTTTTACAAATTCTCTTGCATCATCTAGTATCCAGCGTATTGGTTTATCTGCTAGTCCAGAGATTTCTGCATTTTCTTTTGCCCATGTTATTGCAGATTTTGAACTATCTACATGCACTACCTTCGCCCCCGCTTTTGCACATGCGAGTGTAGCCCCGCCAGTGTAACCAAAAAGGTTGAGGACATCTATTTGTGGCAGTTCTGATATAGAGTTTCTGAAAGGCCGAAGCTTGTCTGAGCGGAGACTGCCTTCGACAGTCGTAGCGAGTTCTGCAGGCCTTGAAGAAACTGCTATATCAGAACTGCCACTCTGTAGGATTACCTCCTGCATCCATTGCCAATTTGCAGACTGCTCTGGGAAAAGTCCAGTATGTTTGAAAGCTGTAGGTTTTATATATAACTGCAAACCAGCAAAATCTATTTTCCATTTATCATTCATGCCCTCTTTCATTTTCCATTTACCATCGTTACCTTCACGAGAGAAATCAGCATCAGCTTTCTTCCATTCACTTTCATCAAGATTCTTATGCCATAAAGCCTGTGGATCTGGACGAGAAAGAACAGTAGATCCAAATCTTTCTAATTTCATACCTTCTCCAGAGTCGAGAAGTTCATAGTCTTTACTAGACTTTGTTATTAGTATTTTAATATTATCCATTTGTAGAATTTAGAGAATCACAATATTTCTTATGCTTTTTTATAATAAAGAAAGAAATAATAAATAGGATTATCGATGTGATATTTGATATTAGACAATACTGACAGAAAGCCTTTATCACAAATGCTTGAATAAATAAAAAGTATAGTGAAAATAGAAAACCAAATATAGTAAAGTGGAAAGCGGATTGCAAATATATTTCTTTTTTTGTATCAAAGTGAATCATAAATAGAATAATGAGAATAAGATAATATATAGCGCCTAGAAGTGATACAGGAATGCCTAATATCTCTGAATATGAACTAGTCAATACTGTTCCACATTCACTCAATGTGCATGGAGGGATCTTATTCATGAATCGCTCTATAGTGATATATGTAGCATCGACAAAACCAAGAATAGTGATAATCAAAAAAGATATTTTTATCTTATTAGATATTGGACTTTGGAATGGAGTCTTCAATAAGTTTTTTAAATTCTTCATAACTTTGCGGATTTATTATTTTCTTACCATTTATGAATAATGTTGGTGTAGCCTCAACACTTGCCTTTACACCACTTTTATAATCATTGTTTATTTTATCTTCTATTTCCTTTAGATCATAGTCAGCTAGGAATTTGTCTTTATCTAATCCTAGACCTTCTGCATAATTTATAAAAATAGTTTTTGCATCTTTTGAACCCTCCCAGTCTGGCTGTTTCTCAAAAAGTATTTTATACATTTCGTAGAATCTACCTTGCTTACCTGCTGCTTCGGCAGACTTAGCCGCAGGCATGGCATTTGCATGTTGCCCTAGAGGGAAATGTCGATAGACAAATCTCGCAATAGATGAGCTAGCTAGAGCATCCTGTTCTGTCATATATTTATCTATAAGAAAAGAATAAGATCTACAAGCAGGACATTGGAAATCACTATACTCTACTATAGTAACTGGGGCATCTTCCCTACCCCATATATGATCTGTAGAAGCTACTTGATCAGGAAGTAATATACCTTCACTTTCTTTCTTTGCCTTTTTCTCTGCTAATACAAGCCCCCAGACCATAAGTCCTACTATAATAATAAAACCTGCCCATATGAAAATACGTTTTGAATTCATAAAAGCCATTATAGACTATTAGATAAAACTTGCAAAGGTGAGGATAGAAACAGCGCAGAGACAAGCTCTGCGCTGGGTGAAGGGAAAAAGTTAAGAAGGTTTAAGTAAAAGGGGGATTGCCACACGAGCCCCGATATTCGAATTGCGACCGTAACGATAGCCCCAATAGAAGTCCGCCTCGTCATAGCCAGAATACCAGTAGCCGAACGCAACCTTCCCGTCCCCAGGAAGCCGATCATTAGGAAACCATGTCCAGGTTCCCTCCGAATCTAGATGTTTCCCAGTAATGAGGAAGTGGAGATTGTCTACATCAGACCAACCGTATAGGTTAGTCCATGTGATATTGGGAACTGCAATGAGCTGATCTGGGGACTGGGCATCATCCCCTAGAGTATTTTCATCTGGCCTAATTGAGCGATTGATGTAGTAGAGTTCTGGAACCTTTGGCCCATTTGCACCTTTGTACTTCATCACATCTACTTCTTCGTAGGATGGCTTCATGCCGAGCTTCACCTTCCAGTCCAGAGCCATGCGATTGGTGGCTCCAGCTGGGCGGAAAACTGGCATGATGTCGGTGCGAGCAAGAGTTGCTTCGTCCACCACGAACATATCCTTGATATGTACTTCCTCTCCCGTGAGGAAGAAGTGGAGTTTCTCTCGAGCTTCAAGCCATGCGAGGAAGGTGGAAGCGGTAAGTGAGAGGTCGGGAGGGGTTGAAATGGTGAGAGTGGGCCTTGGTTTAATAATTAATTCCGCCTCCCCTCTGGCAAGAGAAGAAACCTGCTTAAAGTTTTCGCCAGAACACAACCATTCAACATCAACAGTACTTCCATAGTTTCGATCAATCGCAATCTCAAGCTTTGCTGACTGACCACCACTCAATGTGAACTTGTCGCGCATAGCAACCTGTCCTTTCTTTGTTTTGAGCTAGCCTACATAGAAGCATGCTCGGGTTTATTTACCATCACTATCCGCCGATTATACTACATTAGATATATAATTTTGTCAATGTCAAAAGAAGATAGATCCCCAACATATTCATAGCTAGAGATACTGGTACTAGAACGGCTATCTTTATCTTTGACATTCCTAGAAGCGCAATACCAAATTCATCTGGCAATGGTGAAGCAATAATGAATGCTCCGATAATAGGTGAAATCCATTTCAAAAAGCCGAAATGAAAAGATCGCATTATATGCTTTACAGTTCTTGGTTTTACAGTATTAATAATATCTTTATACAATCTATCTCTAATAAAAAAGAATAATATGAGATCTCCGAACATAGCACCAAGTCCTCCCCATAGCGCCACAGAGAATATCGGTGCTTGCACTCCTATATGTGCTAGAGCAATAGAGGAAGGAGCTAGAGTAAAGGCAGATGTGAAGAAAATCCCAGCAATAAAACTAGATAAAATATAATAATCTTTTGTAATAGATACAAATAAATCTATGAAACCGAATTTCGATAGAATAATAGCAAGCAGAATACCTATAGAAATAATTATAATATCATAGAGAAGAGCATATGCATTTTTCCTAATTCTCATAACTACTATATTATAACTTATTTATGATATTATATAAGTATGATAAAACCATTTGCAGAGAGAACTCATGAGAAAATGGAAGAAGTGTTATATGATCCAGAAGCTTCTGGACCAGAGATACATTACTATATGATACGTGGTGGCACTCCCCGAACAAATATCACTGTATGGGAAAGTGGCACAGTCGGTGGTGAATATATAAAGGCCTATGGACATTATCATATTGGAGATTTGAAAGAAACATATCATGTATTACAAGGTGATGGTATGGTAATACTCCAAGAAAGAGAAGTTGATACAGATGGCAATCCAATAGATAATGAAATAAAGTCATTCAAAGCAATAAAAGTGAAAGCTGGCGATACAGTCCATATACCCAGTGGCATCGGACATTATGCTATCAATACTGGAAAAATATGGTTTGTAACTTCTGATGATAGTCCAGTGAATTTCGAAGAGAAAGATCCTGTTTCCCTACCAGGACATGCAGACTATGAACCATTCAGGAAGCTACATGGGGCAGCATACTATATAGTAGAGAAAAACGGAAAAGTAGAATTTATAAAAAATAAGAATTATAAGAAGGTACCGGAGGTGGAGTTGTTATGACCCCCGCTGCTCTGGTTGCCCACCACGAATTTTCTTATACGGTTCAGTATACTTATCAAGAGTCTTTTCAACCTCTTCATAAGGGATTTCAATTCGTAGAAGATCTATAGCATTTATAGTGTCATAAATATCAAGCTTATTCTCAAGTTTAAATATTGCATCACGCCATAAAATAGCTTTTTCATATTCACCAATATTACTTGCTTTCTTCTCAAGTCCTTTCATCATATCAATAAAAGCATAATAGATACCTTGCTCAGATCCTCCTTTTCCAATAGTTCGTTCTTTAAAAGGAATCCTTATCATATTTCCTTGTTCCGACATCATATGACGAATTTTACCAGTTCTCTGCCAATTGAAAGCAGTGGAGATTATTTTTTCATATAATTCACTAGCTTCATCTAGTGTTTTCTTTGAAATATCTGGCATCATTCTTAATGTTTCTAGCAACCTATATGCACCATCTTCTATCATTTCTAGACTCCACCATGGTTTCGCAGATGCCCACCAGAAATGATCACTGGCAGTAGAAATATCTATTCTATGTAATATTTCATTGAAAATTGGGTGTGTTGGGCTTATGGACTTACCACACTCTTTAACCAAATTAAAAAGACTCCATTGCCAAGCATGAATAGGATTCTCTGGATCTTTCCAAGAAAGAAACTGTACATTGCGATCTATATCAGCCTTACTACTTGCCCATGTAGAAGCTATTGGCTCTATCTCTACCATATCATAACCACCCTGCAAGAGATCAGACACAGTGACAAGATTAAAGTCCTTAGTAGTAAAAATATCAAAAAGAAGTTTTTCCAATCCAGGACGATGATGTCCAAATGTCTCCCCATCCATAGCTGTGACTACATATCTAGGACTAGAAAGATCATCTTTCATTGCCTCACGGAGAGTCTCTGGAGATCTTACGATAGCACTCATAATAAGATTGCTCAGACGACGTTCACGGAAAAAGACTTTTAATTTAGAATCTTTTATTTTATATAATTTAGTATAATCTACACTATCTGGTTTACCGTTCAAAGCTATTTCATCCAGAATAATCCATTCAAAACCCAGAGATTCTATTATAGGTACAATATTTCTACGATAACCCATTTCTGGAGGGAAAAATCCTCGAGGTTTATAACCCTTACCAAGATAAAATGAATTTGTATCATTATTTATTTTAATTTGTCGAATCATATCATCATCTCCAACCAAAGGAAGTAAAGCGTGGTATTTTGCTGAACCAGTAAATTCAACTCGACCATCTTCACCTAGAGCTCTTAACATATCTATAATATCGTGATAACCATTTTTATCTAGAAGTTCTAATAGAGTTCCAGTAATATTCAAAGTTAAATGAACATTTGGGGTGTTGAAGAGATGAGAAATTATAGGACGATAACTTTGAACAACTATTGCTTCGAGTATATCAGGTCGCTGATCTCTAGGTTGATAGATGTGTAGGAAATTTGCCCATTTCATATGTCTATTTTATTTATTAAATTCTTTTATGTAATTCTATAGAACGATTGAAAAGTTCTGTATATTTCAAAGCAGAAGAATCCCAAGAGAAATCCTTTGCCATTGCCCTTTTCTGTAGATCTGCCCATTTTTTCTTATCTCTAAAGTTTTCAAAAGCCCGAATAAGAGAAATCATAATAGATGATGAATCGAATTTTTCAAATATAAAACCAGTGCCAGTATTTTTTTCTGGATTATAATCCTCTACACTATCTGCTAGTCCACCAGTTTTCCTCACTATAGGGATACAACCCATCCTCATAGCTTCCATCTGCACTAGTCCACAAGGTTCAAATCTAGAAGGTACAAGAGTAATATCTGATCCAGCAAAAACTATATGAGGCAGAATAGGATCGAATTTCAAATGCACTGCCACCTTACCTGGGAATCTAGTCTCTAGATCATGGAAGAAATTCATAATATCAGAATCACCTCCCCCCACAACTATGAGTTGTAATGGGAGCTCTTGGAGAAGAAGATCCATAATTGGGAAAAGAATATCTAAACCTTTCTGTTTATTCAGACGATTGACAATAGATACAAGAAAAGTGTCTTTCTTTATTTCCAAACCGAAACGTTCTTGTAAAGCCTTTTTATTCTTGGCACGATCTTCTAGATCGTGTGAAGTATAGTGAAAAGGAATATGTGGATCACTCTCTGGATCCCATAGAGTATAGTCTATGCCATTCAATATTCCTGTGAGTACAGCCCTGCGTTCACGCAATAGTTCATCTAGAAGTTCTCCAAAGTCTTTTGTCATAATCTCTCTCGCATAGTTTGGAGAAACAGTGTTTATAGCATCAGAGTATATTATACCTCTTCGCATAAGATTCAATTTATACAGTCTTGGATTATTGAAACCTGGAATAGATGAATGCCCATCATCAAAATCCATATCAGATACAAAATGATGATCATACATAGCCTGATAACATAGATTATGTATAGAGAATACTGTTGCAATCCTAGAAAGTACAGGGTCTTTTGCATAGACTGTTTTCAGATAATTGGGCACGAGACCAGTCTGCCAATCAGAAGAAACTATAACATCTGGAATCCATGAATTTGATTGTTTTAGAAATTCTAGAGTTCCTCTACATAGTAATGCCCATCTTATAGGATCATCTGCATAACCATATACATTGGCACGTTGTTCATAATATTCTTGATTTTCTAGAAAATAAGTGATAACTGCTTTAGAATCTGTAGATGGATCAGAACGCTTCACATTACATATTAGAGTTTCTGGACCATTTTCATTATCTGTTGGAACTTTCAATTCTTTATATTCTATCTTTAAATGATGGATATTATCATCTATAGAGAGATACCTGGGCATCATCAGACGTACATCATAACCTATTTCGCCCAATGCTTTCGGTAATGAATACATAACAGAGCCGAGACCTCCAACTTTGGCAAAAGGAGCTGCTTCAGTCGCAATAAAAAGTATTTTAAGAGGTTTCTTGGGGTTAAATATTCCCATATAGATAGAATAATATCAGAAAAAGAGAAAATAACAAAGGAAAAATAATACTAGAACATATATAAACCATTCCTATATCTCTCTAACATATGTTCTGTAGTATATGACTTTTCTATTATATTTATTGTTTTTCGCATTCTCTCTATCCAGACATGTGGGATTTCTTCTTTCGAAGAATCATTGGTTCTAGAATAGAAACAAGGTAATATTTCATTTTCTAATGTCTCATACAGAACTTTAGAGGTATTCTCTTCTGGTAATGACCAGCCGATACCATCCCAGTCAACTTCATCTACCCAGCCATCTCTTATACTGTATTGCAATGCACCATTGAGACTTGCCTTCATACCACTTGTACCACATGCTTCCTTTCCTAGTTCTGGTGTATTGAGCCATATATCTGCACCCTGTACTAATTTCCTAGAAATAGGCACAGAATAATCAGGTACATACACTATTCTACCTTTGAATATTTTATCCTTAGAAAAATTAATTATTTTGTGTACTACTTCTTCACCTTCTTTATCTCCTGGATGAGCTTTACCAGAAACTACTATTTGTAGTGGCATTTCTTGATTAGATACTATCTCTATGAGTTTCTCTATATTAGAAAATAATAGATATGGTCTCTTATACACTGCAAAGCGTCTAGCCCATACTAATGTTGCAATATCAGGATTCAAATGTCTTTCATATTTTTCTTCTATATAGTCAAAGAGTGATTTCCTCAATCCTCTTTTCATATTCCACAATTCTTCATCAGAGAGTATATTGACCTTATCGTATAGACTCGGAGCTTGCCATCTCTTACGATAGACACCATTTGTAATAGGTATTAGATTACTATTTGGATGCTTTTTCTTTTCAAAGAATGCATGTAGTTTACTTACTGCACTTGCTCTCACTGCAGAGGTTATAAGGAATTTTGTAGTAGAGAAAAGCTCTGGACGAAGATCGTATTCTCCCCTTTTGAAAATGTCTTTTGGATCCAAGTCAAATGATTTACAATATGGTTCTATTATATTTTTAAAATCAAAAGGATTAATCAGTATTCCTGCTTCAGATAGAACTGTATGTTTCGTAGCGACTATTTTATCTAATCCATCTTTTTTCTCTGCCATTATAGCTAGAGCAGTGAGCGCCGTATGTCCTTCATTCAAATGATAGATCTTCGGATTAATATTTAAAATATTCAAAAGTCTAATACCACCAATACCAAGAGTGAATTGCTGTTTTATGAATATTCCATACTTTGTGTTATATAGTTGTGAAGTGATCTCTCTATTATCTGGAGAATTGTCCTCTATATTCGTATCTAGAAGTAACATATGAGTATTCATAGAAAAAGCTTTATGCCATACTCTGGCTTTTACTATTTCATTATTTATAGGTATATCTATGACGATATATTCATCATTATTATCTTTCAAAAAAGAAAAATCATCAGGGGTGAATGTACCATACTTCAAACCAATAGCAATAAAAGAAACATTCTTATCTGCAATTTCAAAAATATAATCTCCAGCGAGTATTCCAAGTCCACCAGCATACATAGATGGATCATCTACTATTGCATATTCTGAACAGAAGAATGCAATGGGGTTATGTGGAAATTCTGTCTTATTATTACTATTTTTATTCTTATTTTTTATCCAATTCTTTATAATATTCAATGTATCCTTTGGACCATTTACCTTTACTGCATTTACACCCATATTTGCTACAGAATAATCATTACCTCCTGGGAATATAGCATCACCAGCAAATGCAACTTCATTTTTTTTCAAATTAAGACTATCTATAAGTAATATTAGACTTTTACTTTTATTAAAACCTTTATGCAAAATATCCAGAGAAGTCGTACCAGCAATAAATGCTTCTATTTCTGGTATTTCTTTTTCTAGAAAAGCTTTTATCTTTTGCCTTTTCTCACTATTCGGATCCCAGACTTCTTTCTTCTCTAGTGGTGCATTCTGACCTAGAGCAGAAAGTGATATTTCTGTTTCTCTATCTTCTATATATTCTCCAAAGTGTTCTTTAGGAATACCAAATCTCTCATCTACAACAACTTTCTTCAATAATTCTATAACCTTATCTCTTATCTCTTTTGAAAAACCTTCTTTATGTGTCAGTATCCATTGCTTTGTATTGATATCATATTGGAATCTCTCACTTCCCTCTGCAGGTAATAAAATAATATTTTCGAGTATTTTCTTTTCAAATAACAATTGCTTTTTCACCTGTTCGAATGAGCCGCCAGATATTACGGCAACCTTTGTTATACTAGAAAGTTCTTTCAAGGCTTGAAACATCTCTTCTGTTATGAGTTGCTTACTTTCTGACAATGTACCGTCTAAGTCAAATGCAATTAATTTTGGTATTTTATTATTTTCTATCATATTTATAAATTTCTCTTTAAAATCCTAATTATTTCTTGAGACTCTTCACTCGGTATTATCTGTATATTTGCCTTGAGATATTCTAAACCTTGCAATACACGTTCTCGTACAGGTACAGAATTCTCCCCTATTGCTCCAGAAAAGACTATAGTATCTACACCACCGAGTATTCCTGCATAAGCCCCGATATATTTCTTCACATTATATATGAAGGCTTCTATGGCTGTATGTGCACCCTTATGACCTTCTCTTTCTTTCTCTACGAGTATACGCATATCACTAGAGACTCCACTCAATGCCAATAAACCACTTTTTGTATAGAAAATATTTTGCAAATTTTCTATACTCTCTGTTTCTGATAGACATATTATAGCACCTACATCGATACTACCTACTCTCGAGCTCATGACTAGACCATCTAGAGGAGAATATCCCATAGATGTATCTATACTCTTACCATCTTTCACAGCAGTGATACTAGCACCATTACCTAGATGACAGATTATAATTCTAGAATCTATTTTATTATTTTTTCTTTCTAAACTATGGAGTATAGATGCTATAGATAATCCATGAAAGCCAAATTTATATACACCACTTTTCGAAGCGAGCTCTTTCGGTATTGCATAATTCTTTACGAAATCAGGCATTGTACTATGGAATGCACTGTCGGAGGCACCTATTATTTTTGTTCTAGGAAATATTTCTTTTATTCTCTTTAATTCTTGTAATACTGGAGTAATATGAGCAATATCACTCTTTTCAATATTTATAAGATGTTTTAGGAAATCACTATCTATCACTCTATGATGAGAGAAGAATTCCCCTGGTGCTACTATACGCATACCTATAGCATCTATCTCTTCTTCATCTTTTATATATGAAGAATCTTTCAAACTATTAACAAAAGTCTTGAATGCATAATACGATCGACTATCTTCATTTTCAAAATGTTGAGACGAGATCAAACTCTTTTCTTGGAAAAGAGCATATCTCTTTGATGAACTACCGATATTTACTGTTATGAATTTCTTGTCCATTTCCAATCTGCTATATCCTTCATATCGACCCCATTCTGGTATATAGATACTTTATGTTCTTCCAATTTTTTATTGATTGTTTCTATCAGATCTTTTGCTTTATCTTTATTTAATATCCCTTTCTCTGCCATTATCTCATATGTCTCACTAGCTATATGATAACGACTTGTTTTATTCCTCACATGCATATCAAATGGAGTAGTAGTACTACCTATTTCCATATATCCATGTACAGAGAATTTCCTATTACCCACTTGATGATCAAATAATGCTTGCTTCATAGTCTCTGGATATCCATGGAAATTAAATATTACTGGTTTATCTTCTGTAAAATATTTATTGAAATCATAGAAAGTAATATTGCATTCTGTATTGCCTATACCTATAGCAGAGAGTTCTGTAATATTTACAAAACGGATTTTTATTTCTGGTGCAGATTTCTTTATTATATCTAATGCCGCCATTGTTTCGAATATTAGATAGTCCCCTATAGCACATAGCACAATATCTGGATCTGGATCAGAAGCGAAGTCCCAAGTCATAAGTCCTCTATCTACTGTGGTCTTGGCCTCTGCTGGGGTGAGCCATTCTGGCTCCATACTCTTACCTGCTACGATAAGATTTACCTGATTCCTAGAAGAAAGACATTTTTCAAGAGTGATTATGGTAGTATTTCTATCTGCTGGGAAATATACATGTACGAAGCAACCATGTTTCTCTAACATTGCATCTATAAAGCCAGGGTTCTGATGGGAGAAACCATTGTGTTCCTGTCTCCAGCCAGGTGAGGTTAGAATATAATTTAGAGAAGAGACTTTACCACGCCACGGTATCTCACTCGCTACACGTATAAACTTTATATATTGATCTGCCATACTAGAAATAATCTGTAGAAATGCCTCATAAGAAGCAAAGACTCCATGACGTCCAGTCAAGATATATCCCTGTATGAGACCTTGGAGACTATGTTCGGAAAGCATCTCTATCACTCTTCCATCACGAGAAAGATCTTTATCCCATGGCTCTATACGCCTCATAGTTGCCCTCTTTGTAACTTCGAATACTGCATCGAGTTTATTGGAATATGTTTCATCTGGAGAGAATAGTCGGAAATTTTTATTTATTGCATTTGTACGGAATACTTCTCGGAGATATTCCCCTACTACTTTCATATTACTCGCTAGGGATTCTCCACGAATAATCTTTTCATTCATGAATAATTCTCTATTCGGAGTAAATAGATCTATACAGACACTATTACCACCATAACATTGGCGATTCTCACCAATTCTATTTCCTTCTTTAGGTAAAATACTTTTTACTTCTTCTCTGAATCCGCTTTTCGCATCGAACAGTTCTTCAAATTTATAAGATTTTAACCATTGCTCGAGTAGCTTCCTCTCCTCTACATCTTCTTTAGCATTCGGAGCGATTACCTGATGCGATAGAGCATTGCCTTCTAACTTTTCACCTTTTATTGTTTTTATACCTGTCCAGCCCTTTGGCGTACGTAAAATAATCATAGGATAATGAACATATAAACCTTTATTATCTATTTTTCCTGCTTTTTCTCTTATATCACTTATACTATGACGTACTATATCCATTGCTTTTATCATCCTCTCATGGATATTGGTATCATCTTCTCCTTCACCACATTCTATAAAGATTGGTTCATAACCATAACCATGGAAGAGTTCTTGTAATTCATGATTGCTCATTCTTCCATATATAGTAGGTCCAGAAATCTTGTAACCATTGAGATGTAATATCGGTAATACGAAACCACTAGTAATAGGATTTATAAATTTATTTATATGCCATGCTGTAGCAGTGGAACCCGTCTCTGCTTCCCCATCACCTATCATACAAGCGACTATTAGATCTGGATTATCTAGAACTGCACCATACGATACAGACAAAGCATATCCTAGCTCCCCTCCCTCGAGTATTACACCCGGAGTAGCAGGGCTACTATGACTCGGGAATCCATAAGGCCAGCTGAAATTCTTTGCAATATAATGTAGACCATTCGCATCCACTGTTGCTTCTTTATAATATTTCACCAATGTCTCTTCCATGAAAAGATTTGCTTGAAGCGCAGCGAAACCATGTCCAGGACCGAGAACAAAAAGCATTTTCCCACCATTCTCTTTTAGATATAAATTCAAATGAGCATAAATAAAATTAATACCAGGACATGTTCCCCAATGTCCGAGTAGTCTCGGCTTTATATGTTCTCCTGCTAGCGGTTTATCTAGTAGAACATTATCTGATAAATATATTTGTATAGCAGAAATATAATTGGCCGCTCTTACATATGCTTTCAATGCTTTGATTTTTTCCATGGTTAAATTATAGCAGTAAAAGATTTTTAGTTATCCACTTATTTTATATAAATATTTTGCAAAATATATTCCATATGATGTTATACTAATAAAAGTAGTAGAGGTCGAATACTCCTTATAAAGAAAATAGTAAAAAAATAAAATCTCTATGGCAAAAAAAAGAAAAGTAGCAAAGAAAGCAAAAAAGGCAAAGAAAGCTCGCAGACGATAGATACAAAAAATAAAATCACTCAGAGATGAGTGGTTTTATTTTATTAATTATTTATTATTTTCTGTGTATAGGATGGAGATGTGCAGCGATACCCATAGCACAGGCGATAATCACAAGATTCTTTATTATATATTGACCTTCTAGCGTTGGGATCATGAAGGCTTGCCATGTCTCATGAGTTAGGAAAAATAGTGGACCGAAAGTCGTTATCATATGTATGAGAAGTAGAGGTAATACAATCCTTTCTGCGCCTTTTATCATAAAGAGTATACCGATAAGACATTCGAATATTCCAAATAATATGATAAATGTAGAAAAACTCATAAATGGAACAGTACTTTCAAAGAGTCTCTCTACTACCCCACTGGCAGGACTGATACCAATAATTTTCAAGAATCCAAACCAAAAAAATATTACAAATAATCCAAATCTAGCAAAAGGAATAGAAACTTTCTGGAAAAAACGTATGAGTTTAATATCAAAAGATTCTATAGACATGTAGATATTATAACAGATTTTTATTTTTCAAATATTCTTCTACCTGCGCTCTATCAGAATCAGCGAGTATAGAACCGTCTATATCTAGAGTCGGAGTCTTTGTCTGTCCTGACTTTTTTACCAATTCATCATAATAAGTCCTATTACCCAATACCTCTCTTTCTTCAAAAGTAATATTCTTTTCCTTGAAAAGTTCTAGGACATCTTCACACCATGGGCAACCGGTTTTTGTATAAAGAATGATTTTCATAAATATTTATTATTTATTATGTGTATGAGGATGATCATGCGAATGACTATGTGAATGTTCCCCGATAGAACCATTCCCTACTGGTGTTACTACATATACATATTCAAGTAACTTTTTTGTATTGTTTATTATATTATGAACACTTTCTGGTGGAATATAGACGAATTGTTTTTCTTTTGCTTCATAAGCTTCACCTTCACAGATAACAGTCGCGGTACCGTGAAGAATTATTATTGCTTCTTCCCTACCCTCTGTTTTATGTTCGCCTACTTCTTCACCAGGTTCTAGACTGACACTACCAGAACGTAGACTTGTTGATAATGGTGGTTTGATCAGAGAATGTCTGCCGTTTATCTTTGTAATCAAAAGTGAATAGTCGTTCATGATTTTATTTAATAAGATTATATCATATAGAAAATGTAGCACTGGTAGTGCTACATTCTGAGTCAAAAGCGTTAGACGCTTGTACGAATATTGGCGGGATGTTCGGGAATTCCCAACTTTTCCCTTTCCACAAATTCTACCCCACCATGTTCCAGGAAGTGTTTGAAGGCTTCCTGTGAATCCGGTTCATGCCCACTATCTCGCCAAGCATAGTAGCGATTGACCGGACCATCTGCTTCCTTCACAATCTCTTCGAAGATTTGATCGACGGTAATTGTTGGCATAATTTTACCTCTGCCATAATTGTAACTCTTTATTATAATAAAAGCATGCTATACTTATACAAAGTCTATTCTATTAAAAATAATAATTAATAAATCATGTTAACTACAATCGCAATTATCCTTATCGCTCTTTGGCTTCTGGGTCTAGTCACCTCCTACACTATTGGAGGATTTATCCATATTCTTATTGTTATAGCAATAATTATGGTTCTAATAAGATTGATTAGAGGAAAGGGGGTGTAGGAAAAATTATTGACTCAATAGACTTCTATCTCTATCACGGTCTTCAAGAACATTCTTAATATTTTGGGCACGATCAATCGGTGCCATAGTTGGAGAATCGACTGTTGGACTAGAATTTGAATCAATAACTGATTCAGTCTTTAATTGATCTGTGTGCAATCTTTCGTATTGGTTAATCATAAGAAAGACCATAATAGTAACCACTATTAGTAGAGCAATGAGGCCGATATAACCACGATTGTATTTGTTATGATTAATCATGCGTTTGGGGTCACTATCCAAACCTTATTATAAGTATACTAGAAGATAAAGAATATATGGAATCTTTATATGGGAAATTTGTGGGGATTAAGGAGGAGTTGGAAATGCTATAACACATTAAATTCATCCACAGACAAACCAGCTTGCCGTACGACAATATTGTAAAGTGTTCCTATTGGAATATCATTTGATCCATGAATCGGAACAGTCACGATTTTTGTTCCATCTACACTTTTTAAGTATAGATGACTACCCCTTTGATGTGTTTCAACGAAACCGACTTTCTTAAGTTTTTTGATAACCTTCCTTGCTGAAATCCTGCCGAGTCTACCCATGTAAATTTAAGCTATTTTAGGAATAAAGATTTTGAGATATGTACCTTCTGTGTGAAATGCTGGTCTTGGTATCTCTCGCTGTTCTTTTGTAAGCACCTCAAAATAACCAAGAGCGGCTTCTCGTACATTAGATTCGGCTTCGGCGAAAGAGTTACCAAAAGAGGAGATATGGTTTAGTTCTGGAATAGTTGCGGTAACCTGCGCAGTTTCCTTATCTACTTCATATTCAATTTTATATTCTGCGTTATTTGACATGATATAAACATAGCGTTTTTTTAGGAAAAAATCAAGTGGTTTAACCTTGACGCCGTAGTGGAGGATGTTAGAACTATATTTGAGAGAAGAAATGATCCCACAATTTATATTCCAAGATTTTAAAAAAAGACACCCTCGCAATTTCTCGCAAGAGTGCTTACTTGACTAAACGAGCTTCTTCTCATAAAAGATGCACTCATGACCTCCGAGAGTAGCTCGACGAAACTCTCTAAAGCCATTCTTTTCGTATAATCGCTGGGCAGCGACTTGAATGACCATGGTGTCCAATTGCAATTCAATAAAACCTAGTTTACGCGCTCGTTGTTCCAGTTGGGAGATAATAGCTTGACCATAACCTCTGCCTTGAAGTTCAGGTTCAACCCGCATACGTTTAATCTCGGCTTTCTGCTCCGACATTTTTCTGAGGGCACCCATTGCAACGATCTGATCATTGATTGTTCCAACTAGAAACTCCCCGCCTGGAAGAAGGTAAATACCTTCCACATCTTTCATATCATCATCCCATTTACCGTTACCAAAGTGGGCGTTAGCCGCTTTGAGAGCTTTATTGTGTAGCTCACAAACAGCATGATGATCTGCTTGTTGATACCTTCGAATTATGAGTTCCATTGTTCAATTTCTCCTTTCTTTAGTTTCAGGTTAGTTCTAGTTTGATATCTAGTCATACTATACATTACTTAATCAAAATATCAATAAATACATTAGACTGCCGTCGTAGAGGATGCTAGAACTGTTTTTGAGAGGAGGGGTGATGCGAGTATTTATATCCCTTCTTCCTATCCCACCCTTGAACTCACTATATAAAAGGCAAACCGCAGAGATTGCTCCTTGCGGCTGTTTGAAGTAGTTGATGTTCCTACTGAAGTGGCGGGAGAGGAATTGTTGTTCCGGCCTGCGGCAATTGTTCATGGAAATACAACCCAATCATCCGGCACTTGCTGTTGTAGTCGTCGGGACTCATGAAAGGGCAATAGATGTCGAAGACTTGCTCTCCTCCCGCCAACTTATCGTTGACGAATCGAGTAAGCTCAGCCGTATCAGCATGACACAAAAGGTCACCCAATTCCTTGGCGGCCTCAGTTCGAACAGTGCAATCTTGCGACTTGAGTTTTCCGAGTATCCGTTCTCGTTCTACCTCGGAAAGTTGCAGAAATTTAGTAACCGCAAATGCTACTTCCACTCGGAGAGGAAGAGAGAGTTCTTGTCTTTTGGTGCTCATAATAATCAACTGCTTTTGATTGTTCTTGTACTTGAAACCTACTAGCATAAGTATTATCACTTAACTGAAATTAAGTCAATACATGGGTCACTATCCAAACCTTATTATAAGTATACTAGAAGATAAGGAATATATGGAATCTTTATATGGTAAATTTGTAAATATTAAAAAAGAAATTGCATTAAATATATAATAATTAAGTTTAGAGCATTAGAACTTCTCTCCAATCTTCCATACACCTTTTTCTAGAAAGGCTTCAATGGTTTGGCGACTAGCTTTGTTAATCAAGTTTGAATGAGATATCTTGTTCTTCTTTGCATAATCTGAAAGAGTAACAATCTTTTTACCCTCTAAGTAAGCTAGTCTCTTATGGTAACTATTTGTAAGTGCCTTAGCTACAATTTCTTCCATGATCGCAGTCGATCCTTTTTCATCAAATTCCTTAAAAGCATCATAGTATTTCTTCCTATCAATAAATTTGATATTGATAGGAACAAACCCTTCGCGAATCAACTGATAGTTATTTATGACACGCCCAATACGACCATTTCCATCATTAAACGGATGGAGATACTCAAAAGCAAGGTGTAATCGGGCAATGCGTTTTATTATATTTTCATGACTTGTAGCATTGTATTCTGAAAACATTTTCTGAATACTGGAATCAATCTCTTGTGCTGGCGGTGCAATGTGACTACCGACACGAACACGCTCATCACCCATACGAAATCTTCCGGCAATCTCGTCACGAATATTCGACAAGAGCATTTTATGAAGTGACTGAATAACATCAGGACATAGTTCCTGCTCTTTTGCCCTCTTATCAATATATGAGACAACCCGAGCAAGGTTTTTTGCCTCAAATAATTCTCTTTCGGAAATATAACGGTCCAAGTCGATCTGAAGAAGAATCTTTTCGGTTTCCTCAAGTGACAATGTACTGTTCTCGATTGCATTAGAGTTATATACATGGTCGGCAATTTCTGCTTCGCTCACAAGCTTAATCAAAGCATCCTTCCCAATGGATGCTTTGTAGTACCTTTCCCTAAGCGTATTGATCTTATTAAAAACTGCGGATGTTTTTGCCATATAGCTATATTATAGGCTTTTTCACTGTTTTGTCAATATAATCGTGAAAAAGTGTGTATAAATATGATTTTTCACGTTTTAGGTGTAAAATAACCCTATGGATAAGACAGAAATCCCATCTTAATACAAAAACAAATATCGTTTGGGGTGCCGTAGTGGAGGATGTTAGAACTACTTTTAAGAAATTGGACGATACAAGCATTCATATTCCTGATCTCAGAAATTCTTGCCTTTCTTGACGAAATGAGTAGTATAGTACCTAGTCAGCAGTTCACCGACAATAGAAAACTTTCCACCCAAACAGAAGGAAACCAACGATGAAAAAGAAAATTCTGGTCCTAGATGCCTTTACAAACGGGCATGAGGCAACGCTAGCATTTATTCAAAGACAAGGATGGGTAGAGACGGATTGTGAGATCGTCTTTTGTGGCACTCACCCGAACGTATTCAAGCGTCTTACCGAGGGACCTGCTTATGCAGTCGTTCCCATTCGAAACTCGATCGCAGGTGAAGTCACGGAAGTGACCAAACACTTGGCCGGGTTTCGGGAAACTGGATATGACCTACAGGAGCGGGATCGGCTCGATCTTCAGATCAATCATTGCCTCTTGGCACCCCAACATGTTAACCGAGCTGAAGAGCTAGAACGTGTGATGTCGCACGAGAAAGCAATCTAGCAGTGCGGCAAATACCTTGACTCGATCAGAGTCACTCCCGACAAGTGCAGTAAGCGCGACTCGACTGGTAATGCAGCAAAGGCTGTAGCCAAGTTCGGACCTAGTGTGAAGATTGGGGCCATTGCTCCAAAGGCAGCGGCTGAGGAATACGGACTGAAGATTTTGGCCGAGTGCATTCAAGATGTTCCGGACAACAAGACGACGTTCATACTTCTTCAAAATGAAGCGACTATCAAACCCCTTACCGTCGGCATTATCGGTATCAATGGCCGCTTCGGTACAATGCTTAAGGAATTCTTTGGACAACTTGGCTGTACGGTTATCGGTTCTGACAGAGATAAGCCAACTGATTTTACGAATCAGCAAATCGTCGTGAAGTCAGACGTGGTGCTTTTCTCCCTTTCCATCAAGAGAACCGTAGAAGTTATACAATCTCTAGCACCTCTAGGTCGAGAAGATCAGCTCTGGATGGATGTCACTTCCATCAAACAACCCGCTGTCAAAGCAATGCTCGAAAGCAAAGCCCAGGTAGTAGGCCTTCATCCCATGTTCCGTCCCGATGTGTCATTTGACGGACAAACCGTAGTGACCTGTCCAGCGCGTCTAACCATGCCACACTGGAAAACATGGGTCGTTAATGTCCTGACTGCCACCCGAGCCCAGATCAAGTGGAGTACCCCTGCTGAACATGATGGATATATGACGACTATTCAGGTAATCCCCCATTTGGGTAACCTGACCAGCGCCTTACTCATCACAGAAGCCGGTGTATCAGTAAGTGAGAGTCTTGCCTTTACGAGTCCATTCTATCGGGTGATGTTTTCACTCATGGGACGACTCGTGAGTCAGAACCCCGACCTTTATACGTCGATCGTTATAGAGAATCCCGAAACTGTAGGCATGCTCGAGCGACGGATTGCGATTGAACAACGGCTAGTAGAGATGATCCGCCGAAAAGATCGCGATGCTTTCGAAGCGTTGTTCAAACAAGCAAACGAGTACTTTGGTCCGGAGGTTACTAAAGAAGCTAACGAGCTGTTTATGAGAATCCTTGCGGTTCTTAGTACGCTCTACGGCAACAACTCGGTAACACTGGAGTTCGGCAAAGCGCAAAGTCGGCCGGGGCTCTTGGAACGCATTTCCAGGGTCTTCAGTCAACGGCAAATCAACCTGACAGGGATTAACTCCGTCGTGCTTGATGGACAACGTTTACAGTTCACCATCAGTTTCGAACAATCACGTTCCTCCGACGAAGTTCGCCAGGCACTTGAGGAAATCGAAGACTGGTCAGATCCTAAGGTCAAAGTCCTGGATTGAAAGATCCTAAACAAAAAACAACGCCGCCACTTATGGAAACATAGGATGGCGGTTTTTTCTTAGAAAAAATTGGTTGGAACTACTTTTATAGCCAAGGTAAAAGCTATATTTATAAAATTTATTTTCGGGGTGCCTAGAGAGAATTGAACTCTCGTAGCCGACGCCACAGGTCGGAGCTTTACCACTAAGCTATAGGCACCATATTATTCATCTTATCTATAATATTCATATAGATTGACGACACATCATTTATATCATATTTAATGAAATTTAGAAATTGTGCTCCTTACTTGAAACAAAATGCTAGTTATTATTTGTTCTTATTTCGTTACCAGTTTCAACCCGTTACAATTTGTAACCGTTTGACTACTTCCTTCTTCTGTGAGTCTATTCTTCAACACCTTCCAATAGTTTCTTGGATCTACACTATCAGAAAGGATACCAACAACATCAACAACAGAAAAATACCACTTCTCCGACTTATCATCCCAATGACGTCGGATCTGTTTACCTTCAAAAATTGCTAGATGTTTCATTTTCTGTTCCATACCACAATTCTCTCATCCTAAAATGAAAAAACAAGATTGACTTAATTTGATATTCAGTGCACGGGAGAGGACTCGAACCTCCACGCCTTACGGCATACGCACCTCAAGCGTACATGTTTACCATTACACCACCCGTGCATATAACATATAAATAAACGAAGAACTATGCCTTCACCTCTTCTTTCTTCTCCTCCCCTTTTTCTGTTACAACTCTAGTATCAGTATTCTGTCCTGGCTCTATTGCGAGTAGTCTCCTCATCTGTCTTTTTATTTCTTTTGATGCTTTTTCACGTATGAAGTATAGCTTTGCACGACGAACCTTGGAACGACGTAGAACTTCAATCTTATCTATCATTGGAGAATATAGAGGAAAAATCCTTTCTACACCTACTCCATCTACTACCTTACGAACAGTAAATGTAGCCCCAGCCTCACTACCATGCTTTCTAGATAGTACTAGACCTTCGAATGCCTGTAGACGTGTCTTGTCCTTTTCTTTAACCTTTTGCCAAACACGAATAGTATCCCCAGAACGGAGATCCATAGACTTTCTTTCCTCGGTATTTACTGTTGATATAACGTTTTTATTAGTTGACATAATATTATATAAGTAAAGACAAATCTAACATATACCTTTATTTTTAGCAAATTTCTCTATACCCAATTTCTTTATTGCCTTTTTGAAATCTGCTGGTATAGAAGCTATAACTTTTATATCTTTTCCTTTACAATTCTTGAAATTAATAGAGTAAGCATGCAGGGCGATACGCTCGAAACCTAGAGCTTTCTCTTTATTTTCTGCGTATAATTCATCAGAAACAATTGGATGATTTATCGCTTTGAAATGTACCCTGATCTGATGTGTTCTACCGGTCTTTGGTTCTGCTTCTATGAAAGAATAATTATCTTTCTTTGATATTAGAGTCCAGTATGTCTTTGCTTCTCTCATCTCCCCTCTCGTACCACGAGTTGCAGACCATTTGCGGAAATCCCCAGAGCTTCTTCCTATCGGTCTATCTATAATTCCATAATCATCTTTTACTTCACCATATAGGAAAGCAAGATATCTTTTTGAAATAGTGCGATTCTGGAATTGCTCCTTCAGACATATATGACCTTCTTTTGTTTTTGCTATTAGTATCACTCCAGATGTATCCCTATCCAGTCTATGCACTATGCCCGGTCTTTCTATATCCCCGAGTAGCTCACCTACGTCTTTTGCTTCTGGATATTTCTTCAATATCCAATCCGTAAGAGTTTTCTCCTTCGTCCTTCCATCTGCATGCACGACAAGCCCAGCAGGTTTATCTACTGCTACTATATCGCTGTCTTCGTATAGGATATTGATTTCCATATTCTAACAGTCTATGATAGTATTTGAAAAAAGCAAAGTTAATAGATTATTATCTGCGCGATTAGCTCAGTTGGTAGAGCAGCGCTTTTACACAGCGAAGGTCGCAGGTTCGAATCCTGCATCGCGCACCAGAATAGAAGTAAATGGTTGCAATATTCACAAGTGTTGTGATAGTATTAGAAAGTAGGTTTTCACCTACCGGATTTTAATCAAAGACCACCTTCATTGGTGGTCTTTTGAATTTATCTGTACTTGAATCTATCCATATTTAATCTATATTCAAAATCTTCAATAAACAATAATTTATCAATTATTTGATTATTAGTAGCATCGATAGTCTCGCTTGAGATATGATTTCTGGCACCAAACACATATGATGATTTCTGAAAACTAGTTTTTAAATAATGTAGAGTATATATCAGATCTCCATCCCCTGAGAATAATATAATATAATCATATTTATCTTTTAATTTTATAAGATCAACAGTCATTTCAACATCTAAATCACACTTTTTACTAAAACCAGAAGGATTTTTATTATCATGAATATATTTGACTCTTTTTGTAACTATTTCAAATCTATTCATTTTTGCTCTTCTAATAATATTCTCGGACCAAAAAGTTAAAGTGCGTGATTTATTATTATCGCCATAATCTGAACCATAATAGAATCTTCTTAGATCTTTATCACCTTTTGAGAAATATTTTGATAATGATGCTAATTCTTGTATACCCACCTTCCAACCTAAACTTTCTTTCCATTTCTCAACATTACTAAAATCAATTATCACAATAGTACGTGATAATTTATTATAAAAAGATTCAAGGAATTTCTTGATTTCTGTTTGATTCATATGAGTTTATTAACAAAATTATACTTAACAGAAAAACTTATAACAGTTTCACTGGATATAGATATATGTTGTAATACTAATATTGAATAGAAAGTTGTATGATATTTACTTCAAAATCTGGTGCCCTCGGTAGGAATCGAACCTACATCAAAGCCTTAGAAGAGCTCTGTTCTATCCATTGA
>CAYOER010000008.1:0-29125 GCA_964403205.1 uncultured Candidatus Saccharibacteria bacterium
ATAGTAAAGCACATCCACAACTATATATAAGACAATCTTTAGAGGAGAGAGTCGCCAAATACAATAAATAGAGCAATCTATTTATATATATATAATAGAAAGGCAACTTATTCACCTCTGGGATTCCAGGGATTAATAAGTTGCTTTTTTCTTTGGTAGAAGCGTGATGATGAATAATGCGATCATTAAAATAACCATCATCACACTTCTCTCAAAGAGAGAGATGGACATTGAAAACAGAATAGCGAATATGGAAAACGCGAAACATGAAATATGTTTTGCAATGTTATTCCTCTTCGCCCCACTGAATTGATAGCGTAATAAACTTAATGTTGGGTGGGGTAAGAGGGGTTGCATACGTACGATTGTACGAAGTGTGATTCTAAAGTTAATCATTGGTCTTTTACAAAACCGATGACGGTATGTACTACCGACCGTGCCCAAAAGGCATGATAACAGTACATCTCCATTGCTATGAAGACACTGAAAGATATTGCGGTTGAGTTTCGGCTCGGTGGCGAGATGGATTGCCAACAGAGGCAACATCGTCTCAACGCAGAACTGGCAGAAATGCCGGGGTTCGCCGAATGGGTGAAGAAATCACTTCCTTGCCTTGCCGGACGGATGATCGGAAAGAATGGTTTTAACCACGGGTTAGCTATTGCTGGTCAAAGCTACGGCTCCTGCACTTGGCAGGGCGATACGCTCTACACAGCGATACTAAATGCCGACTGCTCTGTCACCATCTTCGCAGATGATGACGAAGCGGGGACATTCCCCTTGGAAGACGGTGAGCTCATTCACCTTGTCTCCAAGAAAATCGGCTCCTCGTGGCACCCCCATTGGAAACAGTGGGATGTGTACCACTGGGGTTGGGACATCACACCGACTCCCGAGTTAGTCGGAGAGTGGAGCGCGGAAAAGTCGGCAGCAATCAGTTCCGACAACACGCGCCGTGCACAACAACATGCGGCGGCGGTTAAGGCTGTCACCGAAATCATCTCTTGGGCGTGGGAACGGAACCTCTTCTGTGAGGAGACTGTTCGCCAAGCGCAGGAAGAGGCGAAACGTCTCGCCCCTGATGGTGACTTCGGTTCGTGGCACTTTGTGGAGCCAAATACTCCGCAAGACAGATCCGCTTTCGGTGGCAATTTCTCCAAGTTGGGAAGGTGCCAGATGTCCTCAATGGGAACTGGGCGCGACGTTCAGATTCTCCAAGTGGCAATCGGCCGTGTCAAAACGGCTACCGAAGCTTTGCCTGTTCTCGCGTAAGCGAACGGGTACGCCGAAAGGCAATGGAGAAAAAGACGCCCTCGTGTGAGGGAAGGTCGGGTGGAGGAGGGCGTAGCAACTCTCCTCCATTCCACCATATCCATTGCTTCAATTTCAAAGAGTTATCGATTCTCTTAGAAAAATCATTGTTCTTTGGTTAGTGTTAGTGTGGTTCCCGATATGGTGTCGGGCGTGACGAAAGTCAAATGGAGAATACGATAAATTCTCCACTTTGTTGAGTCTATGATTTTAGAGGATCGTGGATTCATAGAGTTAATCTAGAAAATAATTATATTAAAAAGTCTTCATAGTATTTCGTGTATGAAAATATTTCGTACTTGGAATACTATGAAGACAATCAATCGACAGATTCAGGTGGCCCTTGTTTCCTATAGTAAGGGTTGAGTCGTTCTCCATATCCTCGCGCTTATGTGCGGCGGAAAGTGGAGTTGGCACGTAGCAGGGATCAAACGGGAATTCTCCCGTTAGTCCTTGCCAAAGAAGTCAAAAGCCTGACGAAGGCTTATTAATAATCTATCTACGATCTCGAGTAAAGACTTGAGGTGAAAGTGGATAGAATCGTACGGGGAGCATTGCCCAATAAATAAACAATGTCGTGAAGCGATCTGATCTAGTCAATCGGATACACCCTACGGAAATGGGTGGTTGAAAGGTTATTCTATGATCCTATTTCAGGGTACGTGGATGACTTACGCTGAGAAGCGTGAGATCGTCCGCGAGCTCCTCGGTCATTAAACCGAGTAGCTTCTGTCTGAACCGAAAGGTGTCAGGCGGTCTCGGCTCACGAGATGGCAACAGAATGGTGAGCAATACAAGTATTTGGGAGAAGTACTTGTATTAATGTTGGTGTTGGTATTCTCCCTTTTATTGAGCCCGTGATTCATACCTACATGTGTAGAATGTGAATTGTGGGTTCATAGAGAGAAGTACTTAAGATGGAAGGAATAGTATGCTCATGTTTATTTTAGGTTTCTTTCTTGGTCTGTGGTCCATGGGTGGGATCATGGTTTGGCGGTCGAAGGATCGTCTGCCGTTTCTCACCGAGATGGGTGTCAGTATCCACTTTTTCGCATGTGGTCCCCTTGTTTGGCTTTACTTCGTATGGTCTGAGTTTCTCGTACCGTATGGGGCAAACTTGGTGAGTAAGGTCAAAGGCAGATTGGTGGATGAGAAAACGGAGAAAGAACTCCTCCGTTAGGACCATCCGAAGGATCACTCTAACCCTCGTAACAGAAGAGTGTTGAAGTCCGACTGTTCAATAACAGTTGGAAAGTTGCCACCGTTTCTAAATGGTGTGGTTAGCTTGCAGAGCTATGAGAATGGTGACTTCTCGAGAAAAAATTGTCACAGAAAAGGAGAAGCGGTTTCAATCACTGCTTCTCCACCTTATTGAGTTTGCGATGATATCGTCGACTCAAAAGGTGGTAGAAAGTGATTTCAGGTGTAGCAGGCGCGCTCGAGTTGAGACCCACTACACTTCGAAACAGACAGCCCAGCGGATCGGTTCGCCTCAAAAAGGCTACCATCGATCTATATTGCTATTTGTGAATCCGCTTCGGCTGACATAAATAGTGATGCAAGGGAGGAAGTTTCTACCACCTACAATTTCTTCCAGCACCGCTTTAATCGGTGGTGCTGGACTTTATCAGGTCCATGAATTTTATTCGTGGGTCTGTAGAGTGAAACAGGTTTATACAGGTGGCCTAAAGTAATCACCAGATGGAGGAAATTTATGATTTCTCATGTTAACATCGTCAGCTGGGAAGTAGTTCGCAATATTGCGAATAGACTAACCAATCAGTTGGTTCAGCTTGGTGGTACTTCAGTTGATATCAACCGAGCCCACCTATCCTGCTTCTCATCTGGCCCTGAGCGAGACTTCACCCTTGAAGAAGGTTGTAAGGGAAGATGGGTGCAAGCTGATGGGATGGAGAAAAATAACGGCTGGATGTCTTTCGATGAGGAAGACGTCTCTCAATTGTATTGGGAATCAGTGACATCCGGGAGTGCCCTTGAGGCACTAAAGGTCACATCAGGGAATTGGGTACTTCGGTATATTCCATCACCGGATATGCCCGAGTATCTAGGTTTATACTTCCGTTTCTTCGATGAACCTGAGGCGGTGGAGAATATCTCCATTATCCCGTAGCTTCGTGAGAAGGTGTGACTTCTCGAGAAAAAATTGTCACAGAAAAGGAGAAGCGGTTTCAATCACTGCTTCTCCTATTTATTCAGCCAGCAGAAAGTTTTGTTGGTTGATAGATTAGAATAACCGAGGCAGTCAGCCTCTTGCTCCCTAGCCGAAAGGTACAGGAGAAGTGCGGGAAAAGAAACCGCGCCGAAGCAGGAGACAATCAGGCAGGTGCTTGATGAACTGTTTTGGGGAGATGATTATGAATACAAGTCTCCCGATCGCCGCGTTTAAAGAAGAAATTCTTGCGGCTGTTCGGGAAAATCCGGTGGTGATCATCACCGCCGAAACCGGGGCTGGAAAGTCCACCCAGGTACCTCAATTCCTCTTGGAGGATGGGTACACCATGGTGGTGACTGAGCCTCGGAGACTCGCGGCGCGGACAGTGTCCGAGCGAGTCGCCGAAGAGTACGACTGCGAATTCGGCCGAGAGGTCGGATATCGCACAGCGTACGAGCGGAAGGACAGTGCGGAGACGCGCTGTCTCTTCTGCACCGACGGGCTCGCCATGGTACGCGAGCTCATGCGTCAGGGACAGCACGATGTGCTGGTCCTTGACGAAGTCCACGAGTGGAACCTTAATTTGGAGGTTCTCGTGGGCTGGGTCAAGCATAGCTTGGCCCTCGGCGCAGAGTTCAAAGTGATGCTGATGAGTGCCACTATTGAAGCAGAGAAATTGTCGGCATTCTTTGATGGAGCACCAGTTATCTCTGTACCGGGACGTCTGTTCCCGGTGGAGGAAAAAATGGCAACTGCCCGCGATATCGCGGGTGAGGTCATCACCCTCCTGCAGGCAGGACGTAATGTCCTGGTCTTTCAACCGGGCAAGCGGGAGATCGGTGAGGCCTGCGAACTGATTCGTCAGTCAGGTGCCTCTGCCGAAATTATTCCTCTTCATGGCGACTTGGAACCGGGCGAGCAAGCCCGGGCATTTCGTCACTACGGACGACCGAAGTGTGTCGTGTCAACAAATGTGGCGCAGACAAGCGTCACCATCGACGACATTGATGCAGTGGTTGACTCCGGAATGGAACGGCGAACGGAGGTAGTGGATGGGGTTGAAGGTCTTTACCTGAAACCCATTTCGCAAGCCGACAGCCGTCAGCGCAAAGGTCGCGCTGGACGATGCAAGCCGGGAATCTATATCGACTGGCACCCATGTGTCACTCGGGATGAGTTTCCTAAGGCGGAGATTCTCCGCACACGGCTTGATCAGACGGTTCTCCGTTTGGCCGAAGCTGGTTTCGACATGGAAGAGCTTTCGTTCTTCCATCAGCCGGACAAGGCTGAAATCCATGAAGCCAAGCGTGCCCTCAAGGCGCTTGGTTGCATGGACGATGGTGGGAAAGTCACCACTATTGGACACAAAGTTTCCAAGCTTCCTGTGTCTGTGCAGTTCGCACGGATGCTCGTAGAAGCCGACACGCTCGGTGTTGTGGATGATGTGCTCACTATTACCGCCATCCTTGAGCAAGGTGGTATCACGACTCGTCCGAGAGATAGGTATGACGAGCCGGAATGGAAGAAGCTTGTCGTCGGGGAGCAATCCTCTGACCTCATGGTTCAGCTCGCCGTCTGGCGTGCCGCAGAGAACATGAGAAAGGACGAGATGCAGGAGAAAGGCGTCTTCGTTAAGGCATTTTTTCAAGCCAAAGAGAAGCGTCGGCATCTTGCAGAAGCTCTGTACGACAAGGTTCGTACTTTCAGGTCAAACGGTAATAGGGATAATATCCTGAAGGCCGTTTGCTCCGGGATGGTTGACCATCTCTATAAGAGCGAGTATGGAGATTGGAAGAACGGTGACGGACAGATCCGTCAACTCGCTCGCGAGTCAGTTGTGCGTGACGCGAGTTGGATTGTCGGACTGCCCTTTGACCTGGAGATTACAACCAGGCGGGGCAAGATGACCCTCCATCTCGTTCAGATGGCCACGAAGGTTAACCCTTCATGGCTCATTGAGATCGCGCCCCAGCTCGTCAGGCTGGAGCAGGGGTTGGACCCCCAATATAGTGCAGACACGGATGTTTGCACTTCGGTGTGTCGAACGCATTTCAATGGCCAACAAGTGGCCGAGGTGCGTGAGGCGACACCGGAACATCCTGAATCTGCTCGGCTCTTTGCCGAATGGGTTGCGGGAAGAATGGAGTGAGGTAACTCACAATTTGTTGATTTTTTAAATCAATTCACATTCTGCAAAGTGTGATAGTTCTTTATGTTTCAACTGGTGGATTTTGCAGAATCCACCTTTCTACATGGCTTCTCATACGCGTGTGCGATATGGGAGGCCGTCAGAGAATTGGTTTTAGGAAAGAAAGGAGGTACGGTATGGAAAGTTTTTTGGCAGTGATTGCTGCTAATAGAGAGCGCCAGAGAATGGCACGTGAGCTCAATACTCGAGCTGGGAGTGACTTATTCAAGGTCTACTCTCGGAGCGAGCTTGCGGAGTTCACATGTCAGAAGCTCGCTGGCGCGAGGCGGATGGTGGAGGTGGCCGATACATCGGTTATCACCCTACCTTCGCTTGATGAAACTCTCGTTGCGAAAGTTCTTATGGATAATCCCGACGAGATCACGGTTTTAGGCGAGCCGAGGAAGGTCGCTTACCGTCAAGGGTTTGCTCCTATGATTTCATTTGATGATTCATTTCGTCAGGGGAATCTGTGGATGCAGATTCATGATGAAGGAGTTTATTTGCCGAGTGGACGACAGGTGGAGGTGCAGATTAGCTTCGGCTATTATTGTACTTTCCACTCCGTAAACATCCCAGAGCTCAAGGAGAAGGTACGCGAGTATTTGAACCGAGAACAATGGGAGAGGTTTATGAGCTCGGGCGAGAAGCCTGAGATTGTCTTACCCAACCCAGTCACGGTTGACGAGGTATCTCCGATATACGAGTGTCGATATGGTACCTGCTCGGTCACGAACGAACCCCTTTTCGCCTTTGGTGTGGTAACGGTCAAACGTTACTGCTATTCTGGTGAATTGATTTTCGAGGTTCGCTGGACACAGAGGCATGAGGAAGCGGAGGCGCTCCGCACTGTGTTGGTTGAGAAACTTTCCGCACTTCGTAAGAAGATCGCGGAACGGAGTCTCTTGGATACAATTAGATTGGAGGCGCAGGTGACGAAGGAGCGTATCAAGGATGTATATGGAATCTACCGTTCTTTGGACGATAGAAACCCTACACTCCAAGACGCGCTTTACTCGCATGCATACGGGTATCTCCCAGAAAAGCTCGAGGACCTTCGTTGCTGGATAGTTGAAGTGAGCGAGCTTTGTCGTAAAGCCTTGGCGGAAATCTCTAAGGTGAAGGCGGAAGCCCAAAGACGTGAAGACCAAAAGATTGAGCGTCAAAAGAAGGAGGAATCGTTCAAAAAAGGGAACCTCGGTTCCTTTGAGGACGCCTTCTCCAAGCTTGGCCTTTAATGCTTTCGGTAGAATTTTCGTGTAGTTTTATCTAAACCACACTCGCATCTCCGTATAAGATGTTAAATATCTTGGTAAACTGGTGAACTTTGCGGAGTTCACCACTTTTTTGAACTCGCAATCCTAGTGATTGTTGGTTCATAGAGTTTTGCCCAAAAGGCATGGGGAGGCGATTGTTTCGCTTTCTCCTTTGACACATTTTCTCATTACGAGTAGATGTGTTTATGGGTAGTCCGTGACCCAAATAACGGACGGTTTTATATAGGTGTACCGAGAACACCAGAGAATCAAAAAAATGAAAACATCAGTAAGAAAGGTGGAGATGATGAAGTGTGGTCTAGTCGCCGTATTTGGCGACTCTTGGTCAGAAAGGGAGAGAAACTCCACATACCCATTTTTTCACATAGGAAGGTCTACGGTGGAAGGTGACGATTTGATCGTCACCGGGGTATATGGGGAAACAGACCCACCACAGCATTTCGCTGCGGTAATGGATACGATACGTGGGGTATCATACATATCTCAGCGCCTTACCAGGGAGGACGGAGGCTTTGCCGCTTCTGGGCCGGAAGGAGAAGAGGAGATGAGAAAAATCTCCTCAGGAGAGAGAAAATTGGGCCCCCTAGACCGAGTAAGTAAGGAGTGGGAGGGAGGCCCAAACGGAGAATATTGTTTCTACCTCCATAAAGGGGTGGAAATGAATTCCTCCCCAGAGGATATTTTTAGGTTATGGAAATCCTCTTGTCTCCGTTATAAGGGTGCAAGGAGTTTTCTTCCTCCCTCAACGACGTAAGTCTAGGGGGGTGAGTTGCTGGGGTAGAACGTTCTAATCGCTCACCCCTCTGTTCTCGGAATGTGTATTCCGACTGATGAGCTCGAAAGAGCGAAAACAGAAAGTAGTATAATAATATCAAGTCCCCACGGGGCTATAGGTAGTAGACGTAATCGGACCAGGAAATATTGCGAGTAAGATGAAAATCTCTCTCCTCTAAACAATATTACTTTGTCTGTATAATCTATGTCTTTCTGCCTGTAGCCTTGTGTGGATTTTATTCACACATAACGTCGCAAAGCGACCCCTCATCGTGCGGGTAGCACGGAACCTTATATCGGCAAAAAGCCGAAGGAAGGACAGTTAGTATGAGTAAGTATAAGACAGAGTTGGGGCAATTAATCGCATTGCATAACATTCTCGGGGAGTCTGGTATCAAATCCATTCTCTCTGGGGAAGCGACCATCACTCCTGCTCCTGCAAGAAGTGCGGAGCAGAAGGCTCAGGATTGTTTCGCCATGCACTACACGAAGATGAAGACCTTGAAGGAATTCCTTCGTGGTTGGGGAAAGTATGAACAGGTGGACGGTCTGACCTTTGAGGTCAGGGTGTTACACTTGGTTGACAAACTCGAGAATCTAGCAGTCATTAATGTTGCTTCTGGACAGTGGTTTTCTCAGGATCTTGAGTATGAATTGTCTGATAGCCTAGAAGAGATCATTCATATCGCCATTGTTTTTCAGACAATGGAAAGAATCAATTTACCTGTTGGTATCATGGAAATTCTAAAGACTGCCATTCGGGCGAAAGATAACCTCAAGGTTCTAATCTATGCGATTAGGTTAGAACAGTCAGTCTCGACTCTAGATGATATGGTCGAGCGACTCATCCCCTCATAAGGATGAGCATACGCAACCCCCAAGCAATTTGGCTTGGGGGTTTATTGTTGTCCAATTTTCTCTGACACCTTATTTCGTATCTCTAATACTCCAAGCTGGAATCATAGCAAGAAGACAAATAATACCAAGAATAATAAATAGTATTGATTGATCTTTGAAAAATAGAAGACCAAAACCAGTAATAAGAGGGGCAATAAAATATGATATAGAACGAGTAATACGGAAGAATCCTAGAAGACTAGAATCCTCTGCTTTTGCAGTTTTGAAAAAGTAAGTTTCTATCATAACCTCTGCACCGGCTGCACCGATACGAGTGATAAAGAGCGCCAATGCCCAGATGAAAATACTACTAGAAGTAATAGTTGCAAGAGCGATGGTAGAGAGACCTATAAGTGCGAAACTAATAGTCATTATTTCTTTTTCACCATATTTCCTATCAGCAAGCTTACCGAGTGGCCATTCTATAATAGGAAAAGGTATAAGCATAATAGTGAGTATAATACCAATACTTGCCCAGTCGAAACCAATCACTTTATTTAAATAAATAGGACTATAGACAACCATCCATGAATAGAATACTTGAAGAATTGTATTTGCAGTAAAGAGCTTCGCATAATTTCTATTTTTATTTAGATGTATTAAGTTTTTCCATAATGATAAATGCCCATAATGTGGATCTTTGAAATGTTTGAAATTCCTATAGACTAAATAGAAGAGAGGAAAAAGCATGAAAAGAGCAGCGACGTATACACTACGATAATCATTCGCTGTACCTATTATCATAGTGCCTATAAGTGGCGCAATAATCCATGCACTGTTTATAGTGGTGAGATACATGCCTCTTATTACACCGACATTAGCTGTATCAGAATATACTTCTAGGAATATATCTAAACAATATCCTATAAGAGCTATAATAGCGCTTTGTAATATGAAGAATAAAGCTATGAGTTTGGGATCGAGAGTATAGGTAAGTCCATAGAATAATGCGATTTGAATAATAATCAGCCATAGGGCAGTAGTATAGTTACCAATATTTCTCAGAATTTTCGGAATAATTAAAAATCCGAATATCGTAGCTATTGAACCGAGCATATATATAACTCCGACCATTTCTTCTGATGAGAAAATAGAAAGGAAACTGGAATTGGAATACATCGGCAATACGTTGTGTATAGTAGCTATGAAACCTACTACAGCAATAGTGTATATTGTATTGCTTCTTATAGAGGATATACTATGTCGCATTAGTATATTATATCGTCAATAGCACAGGTATCACAATAGGGCGTTTTGCAGTTTTTTGTAAAAGATATTTGCTGACATCGTCTCCAATATTTGCTTTCACATACTCTATATTTATAGGATTCATACCTTTTGTACTTGATTCAACAGTATTTTTTATTATCATTCTCGCTTGATGCAATAGTTCTTGAGATTCACGTAGATATACGAAACCACGAGAGATAATATCTGGACTTTTTTTCAATTTTCCTGTTTGTGCATTTATAATAGCAAAAACAATAAATATTCCATCTTGTGCTAACATCTGTCTATCACGAATAACCACATCTTGTATATCACCGATAGAGAATCCATCTACCATAACTATTCCTGAGGGAGCTTTCTCTTTCAATTTCACTATTCTATTTCCTGCATCTTGTATCTCCACTATAGATCCATTATCTGGAATTACTATATCCTCTTCTTTTAGATTATTTGCTTCTTTTGCTATATCACCATGAACACGTAACATATAGTGATATCCATGTACAGGCATGAAGAACTTTGGACGGATTTTCTTATGTATCCATGCTGTCTCATCTCTATTGGCATGTCCAGAAGAGTGTACATCTGCTATACGATAATGGATAATATGCGCGCCTTGTCTAGATAGATTATCTTTCAACTTCTGCACTGCGCGCTCATTGCCTGGAACTATAGAAGATGATAGGAGTACTGTATCTCTTTTTGTTATCTTTACATACTTATGAGTTTTATTGGACATACGCATCATAGCTGCGAATTCATCTCCCTGTGCTCCTGTGGCCAGTATAATAATCCTCTCTGGAGGGAATTGACCCATGGATTCCACTGTAATCAGAGTATCTTTCTTGGGCTTCAATATACCTAGATTTCTACAAATCTCTATATTTGTTTTCATACTTCTTCCTTCTACTACTACTTTCTTTCCATATTTTTCTGCGAATTCTATTATTTTCAACATTCTTTCTAATAGGGAAGCAAATGTAGCAATAATAAGTCTGCCTTTTGCATTCTTTATTATTTCTTCAATATTCTTATGCACTGTTTTCTCTGGTATAGAGAACCCTGGATTTTCTACATTTGTAGAATCTGCCATAAGCAATAGCACCTTTCTGTTTTTGAAAGCGCGGTCGAATTCCTCCACTTCTCCTTCTGTAGGTATTCCATCTATATGATCTAGTTTCAGATCTCCTGTATGCACTATTGCTCCGTGAGGTGTATCTACTATCACTCCCATAGCATCTGGTATTGTATGTGTAACTGCAAAGAAATTTATTTTAAGATTTCCTATAGTTATAGTTTCACTTTTTTCAACTACTTTTATATCTAATGGTGGTGTATGTGGGAATTCTTCCTGGCGCTTCTTTATCATTACAGAAGTGAGCATTCTAGTATAGATAGGAGGATTACCAATTCTCGGCATTACGTAGGGTATGCCACCTATATGGTCTAGATGTCCATGGGTGATTATTACTGCTTTTATTTTTTCTTTTCTTTCTTCTAGATACTTTGTATTAGGTAATATATAGTCTATACCTGGTGTATTTTCATCTTTGAATTGAAAGCCAATATCTATAACGATAATATCATTACCATATTCTATGGCAGTCATATTTTTTCCTATTTCTTCTACTCCTCCTAGGGGGATTATACGTATACTATTCGCCTCAAAGGGAGGTATATTGTCCTCTACCTTCTTATGCATCTGGGTCATCGGTTTTGCCGAAGTGCTCCTAGTAGGGAATCTTCTACCGTTTGTTTTATAATTCTTATCCTGCATATGAGGAGGTCTTTTATTTATTGGTTTTGATATTATCATTATTTTCTATTATTAATTTTAATTTTTTTATTACTTTAATTATTTTCTACTATTCTTTTTTGTTATTACTATCTTTTATGAAGAATTTCCAGACATTATCCGTTTCTGTATACCATTTATTTATATTATAGAATCTACTAGAAGGATTTATAACATTTCCAAGTTCCAATCCTCTCACCTTATCTGAAACTATATATATGAATTCTGGTGAATAGAGAAATATAGCAGGGACTTCATCTTTTATTATCTTTTCGAATTGACTATACTTCTCCTCTTTTACTTTTTCATCACTACTTACTCTTATATCCTCTAGTATTTTATCTACTTTACTATTCACATACATAGCGATATTGAGTCCTGGCGCATTCCTCTGTGATGAATGCCAAAAAGCGTATAGATCTATATCTTTACCTATTGATTCACCGAAAAGTAATGCATCGTATCTTCTTGTACTTATTATATTCTGATATAGATCACCGTATTCAAAGACTTTTATATTTACTTTTACACCTATTTTCGCCCATTCTTCTTTTACTATTTCTGCTATATGCTTCAAATCTGGAGAATCTACTGTGGCAATAGAGAATTCCAATCTCTGTATGCCTTTTTTATCTTTCTTCTCCAATACTCCATCACTAGTAGTTGCAAATCCATCATCGATTAACATTTTTTTTGCCTTTTCTATATTCCCTGATGAATCCTCTGTAGCTTTTTCTATATTTTTTATTGGTAATGGACTATCACTCTCTATTCCATAACCATATAATACTTCATTTACTATTCTATTCTTTGGTGCTGATTCATTCAATGCTTTTCTTACTATTTCATTTGTAAAAATTGGTGCTTGATTTTGATTTAAAAATATTCCGAATATTCTAGGTAGAGGAGAATGTAGAATCTCTGTATGTGCTGTACTTGTACCTATAGTATTTGCTTCTTGAGGAGAGATTCTAGCTAATGTTTGAATAATATTTGCATTGTATTCTTCTATTGCTAGTTTTTCATTTGGATAGAATCTTATTTCCAATTCTTCTATATATGCTTCTCCATTATTATAACGATTGAATGGATACAGAGTATAGAATTCTGGTATTCCTCCATTATCTCTTTGTATTCTACCTATTCTATATGGTCCAGCACCTATTGGTTCTAGATTGTATTGACTATAGATGAATTGCTCCGGAGAGACCTTGCTCCATATATGCTTTGGTAATATACCTACTGTGGTATTAGAAAGGAAAGGTGTATATGGTTGTTTCAGTATGAATTGAATTTCTTTATCATTTATTTTCTTTATACCGATATTTGCCCAATCAGCCCTCAATGGACTCTTTATAATAATATCTTCTATTTTCTGTATGGTAAATTCAATATCATCTGTTGTTATTGCTATTCCATCATGGAATCGCAAATTATCCTTCAAGGTGAAAGTATAGACTAGTCCGTCTGCTGATACTGTATATTTCTCTGCTAGATCTGAAATTATCTTTCCATTTTCATATTTCATAAGCCCAGCATAGATAAGAGTCGATAGATCATTGTCTATATCTGTTATGGCTAGAACTGGATTTATATATCTAGGTAGTCCTACTATTCCTTCACTTATCTTGCCACCATGTGCTGGTACTGGTACTAGGAATAGATTATTGACTGAAAGTGCAAGAGAGAAAGAGCTTACTATGGCTATGATCGTGAATATAGAAAAAATAAATTTCTCTGTAGCAGAAAAGCTTTTTATAATATTTAGGATTTTCTCACCTCCTTTTATATGGAATTCTTTTTTTGAGTCTTTCACGATAGTGTATACGGGAATCTAGGCTAAAATTAATTAGAAAATTTAATAATTAGAATTTATGCTGGAATTATATTGACAGAAATAATTAAATAAGATTAATAAGTGCAGATATGGCAAATATAATAGCAACTGTAATCGTAACAATGAAAAGTGTTCTTTCGAAACCACGACGAGTGTGGTATGCAGAGCTGAAATTGTCACTTCCTCCAAAGGCGCCACCAATCTGCGCTCCTGTACGTTGTAATAGTATTGTTCCGACTAATATAACCGCTAGAACAAGCTGTATATACGGAAGTATAGATTGAATAGCTTTCATTGGGAGTACTATAGCATATCTAGAAGAAAGTGCAAGAATTGTGGTTTATATAAAGCAAAACACCGCCTAAACGGTGTTTTGTCTGTATTTACCATACGATTAGAATTCCTCCCTCGACAATATAATAAGTATATATATGTTTGGAATAAAGTCAATGTATTTTTATAATTTAGCATAGTGCTGATAAAGAAATAATAAAAAAATAATAAAATTTTGATAAAGTTTGCAGTTACAACATAATTTTATACAAAAGAAAACCCCACCGTGTGGTGGGGGTGTGAAAGGGGTGCTATGCAGGAGTTTTAGTTTTGAACACTCCCTCTTCTCGTATTTCAGCATCGAGTATGGCGTATGCTTCTCTGAAAAAAGGCTTCCAAGTATCCTTGTTGTGGATTCCCAATCTTTTTGTAATCTCGAATGCCTTCGCGAAATCATTTTTTGATTGAATTACTTTTGGATCATCTGGCAAGAGAAGCCTTTCATTTCTCATGAAATTTAAAGCGAGATTGACTAACTTTCTTTGGGTTTCTCTGACTAATTCCTCACCACTCATTCCCAGGAGCTCTACTGTAGAACATAATAAGATATCTCTTAGATAATTGACATCTTCACAATGTTGGTTTTCCTTGAAATATTTGGTTATCGCTAATAGAGCAAAAAAGAAGGTTAATGGACTGACAATCCATTTTGTTATCAATTCAGCGATGCTGCCTTGACCGAAATATATATCGGTCATAATCCATGAAACACAAATATAAAATAAAATGATGAATTGAAATACCTGCTCGGCTTCCTTTTTGATCTCATGACATACCTTGTCCGGGCCAAGAAGATCGCTCTTCACCATTCCATACTTATTGAGTGTTAAGAATTCACTTTTTTTCATAGTGCTATCCATTTACACAATCCACCCATAACAACGGAGCTTCAGGCCCTCTCTTACCAACTTCAGGTTGGGGAGATTTTACGTTTTTAGCTATAGGTTTTCTCGTGTTTCTAAAACAAGTAAATCATCTAAATCTAATTCTGTCAAGTTGTATTGAATTGACAGATCATAGAAGTTTGATAATATATCGACATTAGCTTGCGAGTTCTTAGAAACTCAATCGGCATTGTCGCTGGTGGCAAGTCAACTACAGAGTCCCTTCGGGGACTTTTGTAGTTTATATCCTTAATTTTTATCCATTACACTAATAAATATTTTAGGTTCTTTATTGATCTGACAAACAACAACAATAATAATTCTATTGTCGATTTTTTCTTAAATGACCAAAAACTGGCAATTGAATTTTCTCTATTCGTAATTCTATATGTATTATAATTACTATTATTTTTTAATATATCAACTATATAAGGAATTAAAACCAATCTTCTAATTTGTTCTACTTTACTACGATATTTTCTATCTTTTTTGATTAAATGATTGAAACCTCTATTAGTAAGATATATCCTCTCATTATTAAAAGCAGGACATTCAATATATCCTATATTTTTATAATAATCCTTTGATTTTCTTATGAATTCTTTATAATATTCATCTTCCATTCATCAACCATAACAAAGTGCTGATAAAGAAATAATAAAAAAATAATAAAATTTTGATAAAGATTCTAGCTGGACGATAAAAGTCAGTTCTGTCAAGTTGTATAGCTAGCCCTTTTCTATATAATAGCTAATACTCAATTATTAGCACTAAACTATAAAAAAATGACAAAAAACATAGATATTTCAAAGAAAATAAAGCCCCTTGCTGATCGTCTAATAATAAAAGAAGAAGATGAAAGTAAAGAAAGGAAAACTGCCTCTGGAATCATTATCCCAATAACAGTAAATGAGGATAAGGGTGGCAAGGTAGGTGAAGTTCTAGCTATTGGCTCTGGCAGAATAGAGGATGGCAAGCTCATACCTATTTCTATAAAAGTCGGTGATAAAGTACTTTTCCAATGGGGAGATAAGGTCAAGATAGAAGGTGAAGAATATTATATAGTGAAAGAAAGTGAAGTATTAGCAGTATTGAAATAATATTATTAATTTAATTTTCCTAAAATCATATGTCAAAAAAAATCTTATATAATGAAGATGCTAGAAAATCTCTAAAAAGGGGTGTAGATGCTGTGGCCGATGCTGTGAAAATAACAATAGGTCCTCGTGGTAGAAATGTCGTCCTAGATAAGGGATATGGTTCACCAACAATAACAAATGACGGAGTTTCTATTGCTAAAGAAATTACACTTTTGGATAAATTTGAAAATATGGGTGCAGAGATAATAAAAGAAGTTGCAACAAAGACAAATGATATTGCCGGAGATGGTACTACTACTTCTGTTATCCTCGCTCAGGCTATAATCTCTGAAGGTATGAAGCATACTACTATGGGGGTAAATCCTATGGGAGTAAAGTTCGGTATTGATGCTGCTTCAAAAGATGTTGTAGAAGCATTGAAGAAGCTTGCAAAACCAATAAAGACAGATGAAGAGATCAGACAAGTCGCTACTATATCTGCAGAATCAGTAGAGCTCGGAACTATAATTGCAAATACAATAAAGAAAGTTGGTAAAGATGGTGTAGTAACAGTAGAAGAATCACAGACTATAGGGCTTGACTCTGAAGTTGTAGAAGGAATACAGTTCGATAAAGGTTACATCTCTCCATATATGATAACCAATGCCGATAGAATGGAGGCAGAATACGAAGATACAGCAATACTCATAACAGATAAAAAGATTTCTTCAATAAAAGAAATTCTGCCAGTATTAGAGAAACTCGCACATCAAGGCAAGAAAGAATTGGTAATTATCGCTGAAGATGTAGATGGAGAAGCTCTAGCTACATTTCTAGTGAATAAACTCCGCGGAGGGTTCAGCGTTCTCGCTATAAAGGCGCCTGGATATGGTGATAGAAAGAAAGAAATGCTAGAAGATATAGCGGTAACGGTAGGTGCAAAGGTTATATCAGAAGATATTGGTATAAAACTTGAAAATACAGATATATCTATGCTAGGTAAGGCTAGAAAGGTGATTTCTACAAAAGATAATACTGTAGTAGTAGGTGGAAAAGGTAAGAAAAGTGATATAGATGATCGTATAGCACAGATAAAGAAGCAAAGAGAAAATAGTGATTCAAAATACGATAAAGAAAAGCTAGATGAAAGAATAGCAAAGCTTTCTGGTGGAGTAGCTGTGATAAAAGTAGGTGCAGCCACAGAAACCGAAATGAAATATTTGAAATTGAAGATAGAAGATGCCGTAAATGCTACAAAAGCTGCGATAGAAGAAGGAATAGTAGCAGGTGGAGGAGTGGCATTTATAAAAACTATAGCAGAAATAGAAAAAGCAATGTCGTCTAGAAAAGATTCTACAAAAGAATTTGAATTGGGTTATAAAATAGTTTTGAAAGCATTAGAGTCACCATTGAAACAAATAGCAATAAATGCTGGTAAAGATGATGGATCTGTAATAATAGAAAAAGTAAAAAATGGCAAAGGTAATATGGGTTATGATGCTCTAAAGGATGAGATGATAGCAGATATGATACTCGCTGGTATTGTAGATCCAGTAAAGGTTACTAGGCTCGGTGTACAGAATGCCTGTTCAGCTGCAGCTATATTACTCACTACAGAAGTTGCAATAGCAGAAGAGCCAAAAGATGAGAAAGCACCTGCAGGGAATCCAGGGATGGGAGGAATGGATTATTAGAGATTTTCTCAGTTTATGATAGACTAATGCCATGAGAATACTCATTGCTACTGGCATCTATCCACCTGCTATAGGAGGTCCTGCAAAATACGCTGAACAGGTGAAATATGAATGGGAAAATATGGGTCATAAGGTCTATATTCGGACTTTCGGTTTCGAATATCGCTTACCTTCTTTTATTAGACATCTATACTATTTTCTGAAGATTATTCCTGCTGTTATAAGATCTGATTTTATCTTTGCTCTAGATACACTTAGTGTTGGCTGGCCAGCTACCTGTATTGCTAGAATATTTGGTAAAAAGATAATTATGCGTGCTGGAGGGGATTTCCTCTGGGAAAATTATGTAGAAAGGACTGGTGATCTAGTGCTTCTACGAGATTTCTATAATCAGTCTTGGGAAAAATGGTCAAGAAAAGAGAAAATAATATTCAAAATAACAAAGTGGACATTGCATCATGTCGATACTCTTATTTTCAGTACAGAATGGCAGAGAGATATATGGATGAAGCCATATAATCTGGAAAAGATTAAAATAAAAATAATTGAGAACAAATATGGAGAGAAAAATCAGTCATATGAGCCAGATAAAAAGGATTTTATTGGAGGAGCAAGACCAATAAAATGGAAAAATATTGCATTTTTGAAAAAATCTTTTGATTTTGAAAATATAATAAAATTAGGAGCAAAATATTATACAGAAACCTGCCCTTATGATTCATTTATGGAGAAAATATCCAGATGTTATGCTGTTATTCTCATATCTCTAGGTGATATTAGTCCAAATATGATTCTAGATGCTATTCACTATAATAAACCATTTATAATTACAGAAGAAAACGGTTTAATGAATAGAATAAAAGATATAGCTATTACAGTAGATCCCAAAAATATAGACGATATAAGAGAAAAAATAATATGGCTTTCTCAAAAAGATAATTATGATAAGCAGGTAGAAAAGATAAAGAATTTTAATTTTGTTCATACATATAGAGAGATTGCTAGTGAAATATTGAATGTATATAAAATTATATGAAACTCTTAATGATTTCTACTGATAGAAAAATATTTGATAAAGATAGCGCAGTAGCGCAAAGGCAAATTGAATATGCAAAGAAATATGAAGAAGTACATATTATTATCTTTACAAAAAAATCTAATAAACTGTGTACAAACTGTGGAAAAACCTGTGGACAAGATTGTGGACAAGCTGTGAATTGTGGACAATACTGTGAAAAAGCTGTGGAAAACCTGTTTATTTATCCCACTAATTCAAGCTCAAGATTTAGCTATATTTTCAATGCTTTAGCTTTGGGTCGCTTTATAGCGGAAAAGCGCTCTATAAGCCATATAACGTGCCAGGACCCCTTCGAAACAGGTCTTATAGGTGTACTCATAAAGAATCGTTATAGAGTCAAATCTACAGGTATAGCGCCAGAATTGGAACTTCAAATACATACTGATATTGGTAGCTCATATTTTCAGCATTTTAATTTTCTAAATAGAATAAGGACACTTATATCAAAATATACTCTTACTAGAGCGAATACTGTGAGAGTCGTATCACAGAGAATAAAAGACTATGTGAAGAAATATATTGATGAATCAAAAATAGAAATAAGACCGATTGAAGTGAATATAGATAAAATAAAAAATGCTCAAATTATTCCAGAAGCAGATTTACATGAGAAATATCCACAATTCAAGAAAATAATTCTTATGATTTCTAGATTGGAAAAAGAGAAGAATATTGATGGGGCTATCCGAGCTTTCAAAGTAGTTCTGAATAAGATTCCAGATGCTGGATTAATAATAGTAGGAAATGGTAAAGAAAAAGAGAATCTAATAGAGCTTTCAAAAGAATTAAAAATCAATAATGATAATAAAAAATCAATTATTTTCGAGAATTGGCAGGCAAATATAGATATTCTCACTATATATTACAAAACATGTGATATATTTCTCAATACATCGTGGTATGAGGGATATGGAATGACTCTAAAGGAGGCAGAGATAGCTGGATGTAGGATAGTTTCAACGGATGTGGGGATAGCGAGGGAGGTGGGGGCGAGAGTAGTGGTATGGAGCGAAGAGGATGTGGCAGAGGGAGTGGTTGAAGTACTAAAATAAGATTTATCTTATATGAAATTATTAATCTGTACACAAAAAGTAGATAAAGATGATCCAATATTGGGATTTTTTCATGCTTGGATTGTAGAATTTGCAAAGAATTTTGAATTTGTAACTGTTGTCTGTCTTTATGAAGGTAAACATGATTTACCAGAAAATGTAAAAGTTCTTTCACTTGGAAAAGAGGAAAGACAATCAAGACTGCAATACCTCATTCATTTCTACTGGTATATTATCACCGAAAGGAAGAATTATGATGCAGTTTTTGTACATATGAATCAGATATATATTGTACTTGGTGGAATACTCTGGAAAATTCTAGGCAAGGAAATCAGCCTTTGGTATACACATAGAGCTATCAGTATGGATCTGAAAATTGCTACATTTTTTAGTAATAAAATTTTCACTGCTTCAAAAGAAAGTTTCACCTTGCCTAGTAATAAAGTTTCAGTTATGGGTCATGGAATAGATATAAATAAATTTGTAAAAAATAAAGAATATCCACATAATGATTTATCAATATTAAGTGTAGGTAGAATCACTAGAATAAAGAATATAGAGACTCTTATAGAAGCTATAAAAATTTTAAAAGATAAGAATATAAAATTTATTTGTAGGATATTGGGTCCAATAATCACAGAAGATGATCAAATCTATAAGGAAATATTAAGGAAATCCATTTTAGATAAGGATTTGGAAAAGAATATTCTATTTTTAGATCCTGTATCTAATGATGATATCAAAGAGTATTATTGGAATAGTGATATAAATATAAATCTGACTCCAACAGGTGGAATGGATAAGGTGGTTCTAGAAGGAATAATTGCAAAGAGTATTCCATTGACATCTAATAAAACTTTCAAGGAGATATTTGGTGATTATTCTGAGCAACTAATTTTTGAATATCAGAATCCAGTAGATTTAGCAAATAAAATAGTGGATATAAAGATAGTATTGGATAATAATAAAATCAAGAATTATCTATTTAATAGAGTAAGTACTAAATTTAATGTAATAAACTTTATAAAGACAATGTCAGATAAAATTAAATCATAAATATAGAAAATTAATAATATGAAAATTATTATCAAATATATTATTTCAGGTGGTACCGCAGCGATTGTGGATCTAACTATTTTATATTTCCTAGATAGTCTCGGTATGTATTATCTAATAAGTGTAAATATTGCCTTTATCCTTGCCTTTATTGTTAGTTTTTCTTTACAGAAATATTGGACTTTCAATGATTCTAGGGAAAATAGAACACAGTATCAGATGATAATGTATTTTATAGTTTCAGTTATTAACGTCTTTATTAATACTGCGATAATTCATTTTCTATTAATTTCTAATATAGTTCCTGAAATATCATTTCTAAAACCAATAATTATTGCCCAGATTATATCTGGAATAATAGTTGCAATAGAATCTTTTATTATTTATAGATTTTTTATTTTTAGGAAAGAGGATTTCAGAAGAGAATATAGTAGTATTGATAATACTATAGAGAATAATATAAATGAATCTAATTAAGAAATATATTCCACATTTTTTATTTGTTTTTGCTATACTAGCATTGCTCTATTTTTCATTTGAAAATCTCGAAGAGAGTCCAGCAATATGGATGGATGAAGGAATTATTATTCAAACTGCTAGGAACTTCTCTGTATCAGATATTCCTGGTATACGTATAGATCCAGATACTGTAGTATCTGCTGGTTATGTTACTACTAGTTATCCAGTTACTCTACCTATTGCTAATATTTTTTCAATCTTTGGAATCAGTCTATTCAATGCCCGTATTGTAATGGCCATTTTTATTTTACTCTTAGTTTTCTCCTCTCTATTTTGGTTTAGGAAGAATATTACTTCAAATGTTTGGATAATTATTATTTCTTTTATTTTAATAATAACCTTTCCACCACTTTATGGTCATGGTAAGAATGTTCTAGGTGAAGTACCAGGTTTATTCTTCTTATTTACTTCAATGATAAGTCTAGAATATGCATATAATTCATATTTTAATTCACTCTATTCTCCTAGAAAGAAAATAATATTTACTATTATTACCTGTGTTTTATTTGGTCTGACTATAGTTACAAAGCCTACTTTTATAGTTCTTATTCCAGCTATCTTTATAGTTTTATTATTTCATATAATAAAATATAGATCTTTTATATATAATTATAGAAAAGATAGCATAATAATATTTATTTCGGGTATTATATCTTTCTTATTACCGATAATATTCTGGATATCATTTCAATTCCATGGAGAAACTATAAAAGAAATATTATCAATATACGCCAATCCCCACAGTACAGATGTAATAGAGTCTATATTTATAAATCTGAAACGTTTTATCATAGAAGGTCAACCAATATATACATTTCTAATGACTATAGTCTGGACTTTTGTATTATTTATACGTATGAAAAGAAGGGAGATGGTAAAGGCATCTGAATTGATTCTTTATTTATTTAGTATTCTAATATTCCTTGCATATTTACGAACAATTGGATATTATCGCTACTTTTTCTTAGGTGAATTTATAACGCTTGTGATGCTTGTTCCGAATTTATATTATTTAGCATATAGAAATATTTATAAAATAATATGTACTATAATAATTATTATTTTTATAGGAATACAATCATATCAACTAATATACACTGGTTGGACAGCTCAGTACAGAGATAGTAATCAAAGTCATTTACTCGAGGAATTCATTGGACAGATTTCTAAAGATAAAGAAATATTTATTTATCAAGCTCCGGAATTAATCACATTTATAAAACATGAGAATTATTCACAGTTTATGGATATAACTCAGACAATACGAGTCGGTAGTACATCTATAGATAGATTAAAAGAAAGATTACCAGATATTATAGCTACGAATAGTCAATATATAGATATTGTAAAAAAGTTTGGTGGAAACACTTACACTGAATATAATCTAATTGGTAAATACCAGTTTTTCTATAAGGAATAGCCCAGTTCCAATAAATAAGATATACTCTCTTTATGAAGAATATCGTTATAATACCGACATATAATGAAAAAAATACTATAGAATCTCTCGTTCGTAAAATCTTTGAAATACAATCAGATATTCATATTCTTATTGTTGATGACAATTCTCCAGATGGTACACAGATGGTGGTAGATAAACTTATGAAAGAATTTCCATTACTCAATATTCTGAAAAGAAAAGGAAAAGAAGGTTTAGGTAAAGCTTATACAGAAGCCTTCCGTCTGGTTCTAAAAGATTCTAATATCTCTACTATTATTACTATGGATGCAGATCTTTCTCATGATCCTAAATATATTCCTATTATGCTCGAAAAAAGATTGAAATATGATTTTATTATTGGATCTAGATATATAAAAGGAGGAGCAACAGAAGGTTGGGAATTATGGAGGAAAGTACTCAGCTTTTTCGGTAATATATATACTCGTATTGTAACTCGTATACCACTCTATGATATTACTGCAGGTTTCGGAGCTATATCTGCAGATAAATTGAGAAATATTGATTTGAATAATATTGATAGTTCTGGTTATGCTTTCCTTATTGAATTAAAATATTTTCTATATAAAAGTGGTGCGAAGATGATAGAAATACCTATTGTATTTAAAAATAGAATAGGTGGTGAATCAAAGATATCTAATCATATAATCAGTGAGGGTATAAAGGCACCTTGGCGTCTAGTATTATGTAAATATAATAAAAAAATAGAATGTATAATATGTGAGAGTGATATTCTACATAGTCAATATACTCATAAAAATGGTTTTTCTCTATACAAATGTAATAATTGCAAAACTATAAAAGTATATCCATTATCTAATTTGAATATTGATATCTACAATGATAATTATTTTTCAGGTGCTTCTCATGGATTCGGCTATATTGATTATGATAAAGATAAAGAAGCAATGAAAGATGTATTTGTGGGATATATAAAGCGTATAGACGATTTATTCAGGAATAAAGAGGATAAGAAAAAAATAAAATTACTTGATGTTGGAGCTGCCACAGGGTATTTTATGGATATTGCACGTGGTAATAGCTTCGATGTGACAGGAATAGAAATATCTTCTGATGCAGTAAATAAAGGTAAAGAAAAGGGATTGAATATCTTCAATGGTACTATGGAAAATTTTGATCCTAAGGGAAAGAAATTTGATGTTATAACATTACTTGATGTTATAGAACATGTTCCAGATCCAGACAATCTTATATTAAAATGTAAGGACCTTTTGAATAAGGATGGAATAATAGTTATCAATACTCCAGATTCAGGGAGTCCATATGCTAGATTATTGGGTAAAAGATGGCATCTTATTGTTCCACCTGAACATCTATATTATTTCAATCGTAAATCACTAATCAGTCTTCTAAGAAAAAATGGTTTTAATATTATAAATTCAACTACTATTGGCAAGAAATTCACAATGGAATATGTATTTCTTACATTAAATAAATGGCTAAAATTGAAAGTATTCTGGAAAATAGCGCTTTTTATGAAAAATAATCCAAAATTAGGTCATATATCAATACCAATTAATCTTAGAGATAATATGTTTATAACTGCAGGGTATAATGATAAAACATGATAAAAGTATATTGTGATAAATTAATTCCAAATAAAAGGTATTTAGAAATACTTAACCCCAATTTCGGTTTCAGAAAGAGAAAAAATATCTTTGACGATAAAGATATTTTTGATGATTTTATCAATCCAATATTTGAGATTGTAGAGGATCCAGATTTAGCTGATTTTCTATTAATTCCATATAATTATTTTTTTATACAAGATAATAGACAATATATAAGAGATTTTATTGATCTTTCAAATAAGTTTTCAAAGAAGATTATAGTTTTTGCTATTGGTGATTCTACTCGATATATAGATATACCAAATAGTATTATTCTAAGAACATCACAATATCTTTCAAAGAAAAGATCAAATGAGATTATAATACCAGCATACGCTACTGATCTATCATATGGGAAAGAGATTTTCTATAGGGATAAGGCAGGTATTCCTATTATAGGTTTTTGTGGCTGGGCTAAGACTAATGGAATATTAAATAAGTTTATATTTTGGTATAAGAATAAATTCATACTCAATGGCCCTTATAGATTAGGATTATTCTTTAGGAAAAAATCGATTAAGATTCTGAATAAATCACATTTAATAAAAACCAATTTTATTATTAGAAAATCGTACAGTGCTAATAAAAATACTATCGGACTAGATCCAATAGTTGCTAGGAAAGAGTATATAAATAATATTGTTGAAAGTGACTTTATACTATCCCCAAAGGGAGATGGGAATTTCTCTGTACGCTTCTATGAGACTCTAAGTCTCGGTCGTATACCGATACTCATTGATACAGACTGTCCTTTACCACTAGATAAAGATATTGATTATAATAGATTTATTCTCAGAGTTTCTTATAAAGATATAGATAATCTAGATAAGATCATCTCTGACTTTTATAGTCATATTTCAGATGATGAATGGATAAAAATGCAGAAAACTGCTAGGGCAATGTTTGACCAGTATCTACGTATTGATGTATTCTTTCGTTATATATTTACTAAAGAAAATTTAGATAAATATACATCAAATTCATGAAAATACTATTTTTTGGTTCAGATTATTTCCCGACAAATGGTGGTATAGCCACATATACTAGAGAATGGCTAAATGTTATGGCAGAAGAGGATATTGTGGGTAAAGCTGTTATATTTGGTAATAAAATACCTAGGACGGGGAATATAGGTAACAATATAGAATTGGAAACATTACGTTCTGTTGGATTTTTCTATACTGGTTTTATGATATTTCTGTATTTTATTAGAAATATTAAATATGATTATTATTATGCTTTCAATCTTTTTCCTGTAGGATTCTGGACTGTTTTCTGGTCAAAAGTTTTCTTTAAAAAAAGTATAGTGACTTTCTACGGAGCTGATGCTTGCGATACTCGTACTAGTAAAAAAGTAGTTTTTCTACAGAGATTTACTATTACTAGATCTCATTTTTCACTTACTATCAGCAATTTTACAAAGAATAGAGTAATAGAAAGATATAAAATAAAGAATTTTGATAATATAGAAGTTATTTATCCTATTTTACTAAAGGGGGATAAGATTATTGATAATAAATCGGATATTAATAGAGATGACTTTATAGTTGTAGCAGTGTGTAGATTGGTAAAAAGAAAAGGAATAGAGTATCTTCTAGAGGCTATATCTCTAATAGAAGATAAAAATATTAGATTAATAGTGATAGGTGATGGTCCAGAAAGGAATAATCTAGGGAATTTGAAAGATAAATATAATTTATTTGATAGAGTTATATTTACTGGTAGAGTTCCAGATATAGAATTCTATTATAGCCTTGCTAAGGTTGCTGTACTAGTGTCATATAATATAAAGGATGAAGGGGATTTCGAAGGTTTAGGTCTAGTTCTTCTAGAAGCTCAATCATATGGATTACCAGTTATTGGTACTAGAAGTGGTGGTATACCAGAAGCTATAGAAGAAGGTAGAACAGGTTTTATTGTAGAAGAAAAGAATGCAAGATCTATAGCTGATGCTATTGTGAGATTAAAGAATGACACTACTCTTTATAGTAGTATGAGCAATAGAACAAAAGATTTTCTTGAAGAGAGATTTGGTAAAAATAATACAATAAAGAGATTGATCGATATATTAAAAAGATGAAAAAAATTGCAGTAATAACACCAATACTTAAAAGTGATTATCTAGCTAATACTGTACTAGATGGTCTTATTGCTTTGAAAAATGAATCTATATTGGATTTTAGAATGACTGTTGATTATCCTACACCCTTTCCGATCAAAGAATATACTTTATCTGAAAATAAATTTATCAAATATGCAGAAAGTTCAGATCTGATTATATTAGCTTGGGGTAAAAAAAGTACCAATTTTGCATTAGCAGATAAAATAAATAAATGGGATAAAACGATCTTTATAGATGGATCTGAAACTGGTAAAGATAATAGATATAATAAGGAAATACAAGAAAAAATAATAAATGGAAGCTATGATGGTATAGGAGCTATAAATAATGAAATGTTGAATAAATGCAGAGCATATTATAGAAGAGAGAAGCCATATATAAATGGTATTAGACCATTACCTTTTGGAATAGAGACTCGATATACAGAATATTTTAATAAAGATATAAAAAAAGATATAGACTTTACATGTATCTTTGGTCAGGAAGATTATCCTAAGATGAGAAAGCAAGCTAGGATAGTATTAGAGAAATTCTGTAAGAAAAATGGATTCATATATGCTACAGGTAGGACGAAAGGTTTTGATTTTGATGATTCTACAAAGATTGCAGGTAGGGAAGAATTCTATAAGATTCTTGCAAGAACAAAAGTTGGTATTTCTATAGGTGGTGGGGGATTCGACACTGCTAGATTCTGGGAAATACTCGGTAATAATTGTATTCTTCTAACAGAAAAAATAGATATAGAAACTCCAGAAGGGAAGGATTTTAATTATAATAGAATTTATGAATTTATTAATATAGAAGAATTTGAAAATAAATTAATAGAACTAGGAAATTATATAAAGAATTACTATAATCAAGAATCTATGATTATTGAATATGAAAAAGTATTGAGAGATCATAGTACTAGATCTAGAGTAATGAGTATAATAGAATAAATTTATGAAACCAAATTGTATTATATGTAATAGTCAATCTGAATATCTTCTTAATAAAGATGGTTTTGATCTATATAAATGTGATAATTGTTCATTAGTCTTTGTATTTCCACAACTTAAGCCCGAGTTTCTGAAAGATAAAATATATTCTTATGAATCTGGATATCAAAGTAATAAGAAAGGTAATTATGGAGATTCTCCAGACAAGAAGACTAATGAGATAATGAGAATATTAAAAAGTAAATTCAATTCAGGTAAATTATTGGATGTCGGTTGTTCTAGTGGAGAATTTATGCATTTTGCTAGAAAGAATGGATTTGATACTTATGGTGTAGAACTTAATCGTAGAACAGCAGAGATTGCAAAGGCCAATAATCCGAATGTCTACAATGGTTTTTTAAAAGATACTGATTTTCAAGATGGATTTTTCGATATTATTTTTCTCGGTGATATTATAGAGCATGTGAATTCTCCTGACGATTTCATAAATGAATGTAAAAGAATTTTAAGGAAGGGAGGTATGATAGTTATTTCAACTCCAAATCTTGATTGTTTCTGGTCAAAATCTACTTTTAAATTACACAAATTATTTAGAATTCCTTGGTCATCTGTAACTCCTCCATATCATCTTTTTCAATTCTCTATAAAAAATCTCAATACTTTTATGGAAATTAAAGGATTTAATAATATTAGAGAGATTTTCTTGAAACCACCGAGACTTGCTTATGAATTAGGTTCGTTACATTTATTGAAAAGATATAAGAATAATAAATCTATATACAATATCGTCTTTATGATAATCTCTTTCTGTATTTATTCATCTTTCTATCTTATAGATATTGTTTATACACCATTCAAGAGAAAAGATTTTTCTATGATTGTCTTTTATATTAAGAAATAATTATTATATGAAGAAAATATTATTTTTATATTCAGGAGAAAGAGGTAAATTATTAAAACTTATAGAAGATGATAAGGCTCCAGATACTCAACTTTACGGTATGAATCATATTAAAGGAGATTTTGAAGTATCTGTAAAAAACTTCTCTTCAACTTTACTAGGCAGGATCTTTGGAAAATATATAAGTTTTAGGTTGAAACATTTTTTATTATATTTTTATAGTTTATCATCAGATATTATCTTTGGATCATCTCTAATATATATGCTTCCTCTTAAAAAAATATTTGGAATGAGGGGTAAATTGATTTTAATGAATACATCTTTGAATAGATTTCTTAATAGCTTATCCAGAAATCGAATCTATTTTAGAATTGTTAATAATCTCTTAAAAGAAATTGATATATTTGTATCTCTTTCAAATATTCAATTGAATGAGCTGAGAGATAAATATAATATTGCAAATAATAAATTAGTATTTATTCCGCTTGGAGTAGATACAATATTTCACAAACCAGAATATGACAATAGGAAAGAATATATACTGTCAGTAGGGAATGATGGTGGTAGAGATTATAAAACCGTCATAGATGTTGCAAAATTAATGCCAGAAAGAGAGTTTCATATTATTACAAATAAGAGAAATTTATTAGGAATAGATTCTATACCATCAAACGTTAAAATATTTTTTAATCTTGATAAAATAGAATTAAGAGATAAATTTAAAGAAGCTGGTATACTATTATTGGCTTTACATAAAGATAATTATCTTTCTGGATCAGATTGTTCTGGCCAGACAGTGTTATTGGAAGGCATGGCATCTGGTTTACCAATAATCGTGACTAATAAAGCTTATATTTCTGATTATGTTGGTAATAATAGAGATGATTATGTTACAAC
>CAYOER010000009.1:0-27529 GCA_964403205.1 uncultured Candidatus Saccharibacteria bacterium
CCTTTTCAATACTCGATGGACAACCATGAATAATTATGCAATTGTATTTATTTTTTGACATTTAATTAAATTTACTTTATTGATAGTAATATTATCTTTTCATTATCTATAAATCAATAGGTAGCATAAATTAAAAAGGGCTCCTTAGGCAATTAACCGTTCGGATCCCTTTTCGTATTGATACTCTAATATAATACATCAATGAAATTATAAATCAAGTGTGTGGATCCTACAGGACTCGGTCAGAAATCCTGTAAAGTTTACATACTAAAACATTTCAAAATAATTGATATTAAACCTATATTGTGTTATTGTTTTTTTGGTAAACAATCAACCTTAGTAGGTTACATTGCACATCACATATCAAGATTTGTTCGGTTACATTGCTGGTTTTCTCATGATTTTCGGCATGATTCCATATATTCGAAGTATAGTCATTGTCAAAGAAACGAAACTTAATCGTTCTTCTTGGGTTATTTGGGCAATTATAGGGATAATGAATCTTCTAGCCTATTTCAAGGCTGGAGAACGAGAAACTATATGGTTTGTATTTGCTGGGGCTTTGAATCCAGTAATTCTCTTCATTCTTTCACTCAAATATGGTGTACAGATATGGTATAGAAGTGACACGGTGTGCATAGTCATTGCCATATTTGCAATTATTCTTTGGAAGACAACTGGTAATCCAGTTCTGGCTATCATAGCAGGTCTGACTGCTGATGGTATTGCAATTTGTCCGATCCTAATCAAGATTAAGAAAAATCCATATACTGAGAATCTCTTTTCTTGGATTATCGGATTGACGGCGAGTATCTCGAATATCTTCGCTGTTAAAGAATGGACTTGGGCAAATAGTATTTATACCATTTATATGGTTCTGGCTTTTGCCATAATCGTCATACCACTTGCTAAGTGGCAACTTTTCCGCAAACCCTCCCCTGAATAAGGGGCGGTTTTTTTATATAAGTTTACAGGACTCGGTCACGTATATTCGCCTACTGGCGAATTCCGCGGTCCACTTATCGTCTATTCGCTACGCTCATATGACGATTCCTACGGATCAGATGAAAAGCAAAGCAGTTTGCTTTTCATCCCCGGCTCGGCGCCGTCGCGAGGTCCGGTTTTAGTTATTTTTTGAAATAGGCTGGGAAAAGGGGTGTGAGAATGATAGAATCAGTTTTATGAAAAGATTTGCCTTTATCGATGTGCAGAATACCGAAACAACAACTCTCAAGGTGTTGAAATTTGCCATTGACCACAAAAGACTATTTGCTTACCTGAAGGACAAATGGGAATGTGAAAAAATATTTTTCTACCCAGGCGTACAGCATGGTGATGATGCCCGTGGATCCATATTTACAAAATTGACAGAGCTGGGTGCTGTCGTTAGACCAAAATATTTCTTTACCTACAAAAATGAGGATAAAATCGCTATTACAAATTGTCCTACGTGTAATACTGAAATCACGCAGAGAATAGAAATGGGTCATTCATGGAAATGCAATTGCGATGTTGAACTTACAGCAGACGTGCTTGATCACGCTGACGCGGATACAGAAATCTTCCTATTCTCTGGTGATGGCGATTTTGAATTCCTTATCGAGAAAGTCGTTGTAAGGGGTTGCAAGGTTACTATTGTTTCAAGTGCCAAAATGGTACCGAAAGGTCCAAGATACTCCACCTCAAGACTTTCTACAAAACTCCGCAAACTTACTCAGGCGAGTGGCTCACCAGTTAAATTTATCGAGATAGATAACCTGAAATTTCAAATCAAAAAGGAAGTCCTGCATACAATAGTAGAAAAATAGCAAAGGAAAAAGCCGCGAAGCGCGACTTTTTCTAAGGACTCTTTAAGTATATATGAGTGGGTTATTTTGTCAAATTTAGGGACACTACAGGACTCAGTCAGGAGTCCGCTTCTACTGAAGTAATCAAATCAGGACTCGGTCACAGGTCGCCGTCTACTGACGGCGCCTGCGACCCGGCCTCGCTCGCCTTCGCGAGCTCCGGCTTTCGAGTCCCGCCGCCTCCCTCCGGATAAAACAAAAAGCATCACTTCGTGATGCCTTTTGTTTTACCGGTGGACCCTACAGGACTCGAACCTGCCACCTCCTCATTGCAAATGAGGCGCTCTAGCCAGATGAGCTAAGGGCCCAAATTTATAACTATAATAACAACTATTTTATATCTTGATCACCCATGTAAAGATTTTACATTATTTTTCTTCTAATGCAAGTTGCAATACATGATCCAGAAAATCTGGCATATTGGCACCTACTGCATATAGGGCTTTCGGAAGCAGTGAATTCTCTGTAAGACCTGGTAAGGTATTAGCCTCAAGAGCGAATATCCCCCGTCTCGGATGTACAATAAAATCTATTCTGGAATAATGTCTCAAACCCAATAGACCATGAATCTCTTTTGCCAATCTTTCCAATTCACTTTTTATTTCATTTGGAAAATTGGAAGGTACTATTTCCTCTGACATTCCTGCGGTATATTTTGCATTATAATCAAAAAATGTTGAGCCTAATGGACGGATCTCTATAGGTGGTAGAGCATATATTTCATGATCTCTATATTTATCTATAACTCCCACGGTGGCCTCCCTACCGCTAATATATTCTTCTATCATTACAGTATTGCTATGTAGAAAAGCTTCATTTATTGCTTTTTCAAAAGAATTATAATCTTTTACAATATGTACACCGACAGAAGAACCACTAGAAACAGCTTTCACAATAAAAGGTAGAGTGAATGATCGGAAAAGCTCTTTCAATAAAGACTCTGATAACACTTCTTTATTTTCTATGACTTTATGTTGTGGAGTTTTTATCTTATTCTTTTTCAATACATCTTTTGTCATGAGCTTATTCATACCAATAGCAGAAGCAAAAGACTTTGATCCAGTAAAGGGTATTCTGTGAACTTCTAGAATATGTGCGAGTTTACCGTCTTCACCATAATGTCCATGTAGAGCATTCCAGACCACATCAGTATGTGAAAGTACAGTATTTATATCAGATGGTGAACCATTCTTATGCCATACACCGTCCTTTGATATGAGAATATCTTGACCATCATATATATCTTCTTTGAGATTTCTCAAGACTGTAGAACCAGTATTTAGTGATACATCGTATTCATTGCTCGGTCCACCGCGTAGCACTGCTACTCGTATTTTATGCATATAGATATTATATCACTATTTACTTTATGCCAAAGAATGATTTCTTGCGTAGATTCTTGTGATATGCAATAGCAAATCTATGTGCTAGAGAATTTGCCAATAATATTCTGTCTTTATATTTATTTATTATTTTTTCTTCACCGAGGAAATGATCAGCTTTATGAGAATAATCCTTCACAACAGAAACTATCGGTATATTTTTTATTATATCCTTGGCTGTATTTAGCTGATTTATCCCACCGTCTATGACTATAAGATCAGCAGATCTCCATTCTGTATGAGCTAGTCTTCTATTCAATATTTCACGCAGTCCTAGAGTATCATCATTTTTATCAATTTTTATTTTGAATTTCCTATACTGGCTCTTATCTGCTTCATCATCATTTAGCACTACCATCACCCCTACTGTATCTCTACCAGACATATGGGCAATATCATATGCTTCAATTCTAAAATTATTTATAGAAATCTCTTCATCTTTTTTTATTAAAGATACATCTTTAATATGCATGAGTGCATATATTGTATTTTTTATTTTTTGAGCTCTTTCAAATTCATTTTTCTTTGCATATTCATTCATTTCTTTCTCTAGAGACTTCACTAGATCACCCTTTTTACCTTGGAAAAATAGAACAATATTTTTAATACTTTTCTGATACTCTTTCTTTGCATTTTCATTTGTAATATCTGGTGAAAGACCGATAGATCTATAGAAAGATTCTTGATACAAGATATTTGATTTTTCGTCTCTAAATGGAAATATTTTTCTAATAATCTTCAAAGCATCTCTTAGTAGATTGCCTTGTGGATATGGACCGAATTTGTATTTTATTTTATATTTCAAATCATCTATTACTCTTTCCCTGACAATAAGGATTCTAGGGAATTCTTCATCTGTAATTATAATAAAATTAAAACTCTTATTATCTTTTTCTTTTGTATTATAATACGGCTGATACTTCTTTATTTCATTACTTTCTAGGATAATAGCTTCTAGAACAGAATCAGTTTCTATATATTTTATACTCTCTGATTTTACAAGCATATCTACTAATAATGGACCACGAGTTTCTATAAGATCTTTAGAAAAATAGCTATGAGTACGATCATATAGAGATGTTGCTCTACCAATATACAATACTTTACCATCTTTATCCTTGAAGAAATAAACTCCAGGAGAATCTGGCAGTTTCTTTTTTTTAAATTCTTTTATATTCATTTATTTTCTATTAAGAACTCTTTTCAAATATTTTCCAGTATAAGATTTGCTATTATCTGCTATATCTTCTGGACTACCCTTTGCTACTATCTTGCCACCACGTAGTCCACCGTCTGGACCAATATCTATTATATAATCAGAACATTTTATCAGATCTAGATTATGTTCTATAACTACTACAGTATTACCTTTATCTACAAGATTTTGCAATATTTCTATTAGTTTCTTCACATCTTCATAATGCAGTCCTACCGTCGGTTCATCTAGAAGATAAATTGTCTTCTGCAAATGCGCGCGATAAAGTTCTGAAGAAATCTTTACCCTCTGTGCTTCACCACCAGATAGAGTTGTAGCACTCTGGCCGAGACGTAGATAGCCGAGACCTACTTCATTCAGAGTTTCTAATCTATCACTAACTGCAGGTATATCTTCGAAGAATTTCATTGCTTCCTCTACTGTCATATGCAAAATATCATGGACATTTTTACCTTTATACTTTATTTCAAGAGTCTCTTTCATAAATCTCTTACCAGCACATACCTCACATGGTACATAGACAGTTGGCAAGAAATGCATTTCAACTGCTATTTCACCATTACCTTCGCAAGCTTCACAACGTCCGCCCTTTACATTGAAAGAGAATCTTCCCGCACCCCATCCACGTGCACGAGCTTCCTCTGACGAGGCGAGTAGATCTCGTATATGTTGCCACGCTCCGGTATATGTGACAGGGTTAGACCGCGGTGTACGCCCGATAGGACTCTGATCTATGAGTATAGTCCTACCTAGATATTCACTACCTGTAAAGCTTTTACAATTATATATTTCTGCTGTACGATGTCTCTTCTCTAATTTCCCTTGGAGATTCTTGTATAAAATTTCATACATTAGAGATGATTTTCCAGAACCAGAAACTCCAGTAATACTATTGAAACAACCGAGTGGAATATCTATATTCATATCTTTAATATTCCAGATATTCCCACCACGTATCATTATCTTACCCTTCGGCTCCCTGCGTCTACCTGGTATATCTATCTTTGTTTCTCCACGGAGATATGAAAGTGTGAGAGAATTACTATCATTTTTCTTTGCTGTTAGAAGTTTATCCAGATATCCAGAAACTACTACTTCTCCACCATGTACCCCAGCTCCAGGACCAATATCTATAATATAATCTGAAGCAAACATAGTGTCTTCATCATGCTCTACTACTACTATTGTATTACCTAGATCACGAAGATCTACTAGAGTCTTTATAAGTCTATCATTATCCCTCTGATGTAGACCTATAGTCGGCTCATCCAGAACATAGAGTGCCCCTACGAGTCCAGAGCCTAGCTGTGATGCCAGTCTTATACGTTGTGCTTCTCCACCAGAGAGTGTATGCGCACGACGATCTAGAGTCAGATATTCTATACCGACATTGATCATGAAGCGGAGTCTCGACTCTATTTCTTTCAATATAACTTTTGCAATTTCTTTTTCTGTTATAGTGAGCTTTATATCAATAAAGAATTTCTCTGATTCTTCTATAGACATAGATGTTATATCTACAATATTTTTATTATCTATCTTTACAAATAGAGCTTCAGGACGGAGTCTCGCGCCTTTACAAGTAGGACAAGTTTCATTGCTGAAGAATTCCCTAGTACCTAGACCATTACAATCAGGACATGCTCCATAAGGAGAATTGAAAGAGAAAAGACGTGGCTCTATCTCTGGATAAGAAAATCCATCGTAGGGACACATGAACTTTACTGACATCAATTTTTCTTCGTCTGGGAATTCTATCTTTATGAGTCCTTGGGCTTCTTCTATTGCTTTCTCTAGAGATTCGGAAAGTCTTTCTCTTGCATTATCTATTTGCTTTTTATTTTTGAATTCTGAAAGGAAAATTTCATCAACTAACACATCTATATCATGCTTTTTATTTTTATCCAATATTATTTGTTCACGTAGACGCATCACCTTGCCATCTACCTTTACCCTATCATAGCCCTTACCGAGAAGATCATATAGAAGCTGATAATATTCACCCTTTCTACCGACTATAACTGGAGCAAAGATTTTCACTTTCTGTGCATCGATACCCACACCCATTACTTTTTTCTCTGCTTTATTATGATTAGAAACTTGTTTTATTATTGTCTCCAATATTTCTTCTTTTGATATTCTATGTATTTCTCTATTACAGATTAGACAATGAGGTTTACCAACACGTGCAAATAAAATACGTAGATAATCATAAATTTCTGTAATAGTCGCTACTGTAGAACGTGGATTATTGGATCTACTTTTCTGATCAATAGATATAGCTGGAGAAAGTCCTATTATTTCATCTACATCTGGCTTCTGCATCTGACGTAGGAACTGTCGAGCATAAGAAGAGAGTGACTCTACATATCTTCTCTGACCTTCTGCAAAGATTGTGTCGAAGGCGAGAGAACTCTTACCAGAACCAGAGAGCCCGGTTATGGCTATTATTTTATTACGAGGCATTTCTACTGTAATATTCTTTAGATTATGCGTTCTTGCCCCTTTTACTATTATTTTGTCGATATTGTCTCCTTCTTTTTTCATATCTTAGAGGAGAACAATAACATTTATTTGGTCAGTCTGTCAACTTCTCTTATTATCTCATCTAGAGACACTACGGCTTTTACTAGATAATTGCTAGCACCGAGAGCCTTGGCCTTCTCTCTATCACTCTGTTTACTAACATTAGACAATATCAAAACTGGAATATGGCGATATTTCTCATTCATCTTTATTTTTTGAAGTAAATTGAAACCATCTATATCAGGAAGTAATATATCTAGGAGAATAACATCAGGTATATCTTTCTCTAGAAAATTGAAAGCTTCATTACCATTTTCTGCTTTGAATATTATATGTCCATAAGCTTCGAATTTCTTCACTAGAATCATTCCTAGCAATTTATCATCCTCTATCCACAATACTTTCCTCTGTGGGGTTTGCATTTTGTCTTTCTTTTCATCATTATCTTTTACATATTCATATCCAAGACTTTTCTCTATCTTTTCTATCACTTCATCTGGTTCTACATGTGTCTTTACAATATAATCTTTTACACTAGATGTAGATGGTATCCTTCTAACCTCTATCGGTGAACCAGAATTAGAAAGCACTATTACAGGAATCTTTGTGATCAATCTATCAAAGCTTTTCTCTCCCAATACCTCATAACCATCCTTTCCAGATAGACTGAGATCTACAAGAGCTAGATCTGGATTCTGTTCTCTCATATATTTCAAAGCTTCTTCACCATTATCTATAACTAGAGTAGAATACCCTCTTTTATTCAATCTCAAAGTGAGCTCTGTAGAAAGATTTTTATTATTTATAGCGAGAAGTAATTTCTCGTGTCTTGTCTGACTATTTTTAGGAACGTTCACTGTATCCATACATCTATCATTATATCATATATTTCTTCAGTGCAAGCAATTCATCCCTTATAATAGCTGCAGTTTCAAAGTCTAATATCTTCACTGCTTCTTCTAGAGATTTCTCTTTTTCTTTTATAAGTCTTTTCGGATCTGTACGAGCCATTTCTTCATCTATCTTTACTAGCTCATCCACTGTCTTCTGATGTTCTGTGCGTAATTCATCTGTAATATCATGTATTTTCTTTAATATTGTCTTTGGAGTGATTCCATGCTTTTTATTATATGCTATTTGTATATTTCTACGTCTATCTGTTTCCTTTACCGCTCTATCTATAGAACCAGTTATAATATCAGCATATAATATTACTCTGCCGAGAACATTCCTAGCGGCACGACCGATGATCTGTATAAGAGATGTCTCTGAACGTAGAAATCCCTCTTTATCTGCATCGAGTATTCCGATAAGTGACACTTCTGGTAGATCCAGTCCTTCACGGAGGAGATTGACCCCTACTATACAGTCGAATTTACCCTTTCTAAAATCTGTAAGAATAGTAATACGATCTATAGTCTTTATATCACTATGTAGATACTCTGCTTTTATGCCTTTCTCTTTTAGATAAATACTGAGATCTTCTGCCATCTTCTTTGTAAGTGTTGTAGCTATTACCCTATCACCTTTCTTTATTATATTTTCGGCTTGTTCTATAAAGTCTACTATCTGTCCTTTGTATTTACCTTTTTCTGCTACGGGCTTTATTTCTATTATAGGATCTACAAGACCAGTAGGACGTATGACCTGTTCTACAATTTTTTTGCTTTTTTCTATTTCATATTTGCTCGGTGTAGCAGATGTATATATGACTTGACCTATATTTTCTTCGAATTCATTGAATTTGAGTGGTCTATTATCCTTTGCAGAAGGCAAACGGAAACCATAATCAATAAGTGTCTCCTTCCTAGAGGCATCACCAGCATACATACCATTTAGCTGTGGTACAGTGACATGACTTTCATCTATAATAGTTAGGAAATCTGGACCTCCATCGCTCTTATGAGGAAAGTATGAAAGCAGAGTATCTGGTGGACTTCCAGCTTCCTTGTCTGAAAAGTGTCTAGAGTAGTTTTCTATACCATTGCAATATCCTATTTCTTTTATTAGGGCTAGATCATATTTCACTCTTCTTTTGAGTCTTTCTGCTTCTAGATTCTTCCCTGCTTTCTCCAATTCTTTTAATCTTTGTTCTAATTCTTTCTTTATAGTTTCAAAAGCTCTTTTTGACTGTTCATCATTACTTATGAAATGTTTTGCAGGAAAAAGAAAAATAGTTTCATGTTCTAGTCTTATAGATCTAGTTACTGGATCAAGTTCTATAATACTTTCTATAGAATCTCCATTATAATTTATACGGAATATTGTCTTATCATTTACAGGCATTATTTCTATCATATTCCCTAGAGCGCGGAACATTCCCGCCTTTAGATCTGCTGTAGTTCTTTCGAAATGTATATTGATAAGTTTCCGTATAAGCTCAGCACGAGTGGACTTCATGCCTTTAGAGATCTTTAGATTTACTTTCTCATATTCTATTGGACTACCGAGGCCGTATATACATGATACTGAAGCAACTATTATTACATCTTTTCTTGTAAGTAATGCCTGTGTCGATGCATGACGTAGTCTATCTATTTCTTCATTTATCATTGCCTCCTTCTCTATATATGTATCTGTTACAGGCATATATGCTTCTGGCTGATAATAGTCATAATATGATACGAAATAATGCACAGCATTGTCAGGGAAAAATTCTCTGTATTCCTGTGCGAGCTGAGCTGCTAGAGTTTTATTGTGAGCAATGACTAAAGTGGGTTTATTATATTTTGCAATAACATTGGCCATAGTAAATGTCTTACCAGAACCAGTAATACCAAAGAGAGTCTGTTTATCTAGACCCTTATCTAGTCCATCTACTAGAGCTTCTATGGCTTTTGGCTGATCTCCAGCTGGGGACATTTGTTTAGAAAGATTGAAAAGTTGTTTTTCTGACATATCTAAATAGACTATCATAAAAAAACCGCCCAGACGAACCTGGTACGGTTATTGTGCATTATCATTTTCCAAGGAACGTATTCCAATCCGGACAGTCTTTATAGACACGAGTCGGATCGGAATAAAGCCGAGGATCTTTGTGACGAAGTTTTTGATACAAAACACAGGTTGTGGCACCAAGTTTTTTCGCTACTCGAGCTGCTTGTTGCCATGTTTTGTAAGGATTCTGTTTGAAACTACGCGACTTGCGTCTGAAAAACTTGGGCCATCCCGGGAAATCCTTGAACGCAGTCCATGGATCTCTCGGAAGCCTGTTGTCCTTGTCGCATAAAACGAGATAGTCTTCCTTGGTTTCGATACCCGCCTCACGAGCGATTCGTGCAGCGATTCTCCAAGTCCTACATAATTCCCTCGGCTCTTCGCCAAAGAAAACGGGCCAACCTTGCCACACATTCTTATAAACATCCTGAGGATATCCGGGCAGTCTTTCGTCTTCCTTCTTTCGTTCATCATACTCCGATACGGTTTTCAAACGCATCTTCTGCACAACTCGCGATGCCCTTTTGTACGTGTAGAAGTTACGATCCTTACCCCCCAGAAACACTCTCCAACCAGGAAAATCTGAGTAGGTATAAATGGGGCTGGATGGAAGACATGCGTCTTTCACATATTTATCCGCATAATCTTCCTTGGATTTTATTCCAAGAGCGATAGCGGCGGCACCTGCTTCTTGCCAGGTTGAGTAGAACTCAGCATTGATCCGTTTGATCAGATCGAGAAGGACAAGGACCTTTTCCTCGAATGCTACTCTTTGTGTATCTATAATAAACGGTTCTATTTGACTACGGGAACCGCCAATACGAACTTGGCGTGCCAAAACTCGCCTCGTTTTCGGATGTTCGCGTAACTCCTTGATTCTCAACCACAATTCATAGATCGTCTTGACGCGCCTGCAGTTCGAGACGAAGTCGAGCACTATCACTTTGTCTTTTCCTTTGCTCAAGCGTAAGCCACGCCCGAGCTGTTGGAAGAATATGCGTAGTGATGCAGTTACCCGCAGAAACACGATGAGATTTGCTTCGGGTAGGTCAATGCCTTCGTTAAAGCAATCAACTGTTAACAGAATGTTGATGAGCCCCTGGCGGAACAACTCCGTTCGGACAATTCGTTCATGAAGAGGAATATCTGAATGAATCGCCATCGCTCCCGGAATGATTTTCGTCAAACGGTCGCAATACGAAACTGATTGGCAGAACAGAATGATTTGTGGCTGTTCAATATCTCTAGCGTGTTTTTGGATAATGCGAACAATCTCTTCATCCCTTTTGGGAATAAAGACACTGTGATTAAGCTTGTTAATGCTCAAATGCCGATTTCCGGATTTGATTTTGCCTTCAAGCTGAATCTCATCCGTGATCATACGATAGTCCACTGGCGTAAGCAGGTTCTGTGCAAGCGCTTCTTCAAGTGGGAGACAGAACACTTCAGTGCCGAACACCTTGCGGATATCCTGTCCATCGCTACGATCTGGAGTAGCTGTCATTCCAAGGAGAAATTGTGGCTTCCAATACGTCACGACATCGATGAACGTGTCACCATAGATATGATGACTTTCGTCCACAACGATATAGTCAAACTCATCGGGGCGGAAGTCCTTGATGTGTTTCCTCATAGTCCGAAACGAAGCAAAAAGAAAGTTTACTGAATGGGCTGTCTTTTCAACTCCGTTATAGAATCCATAGGTACATTCGCTACCGTTAACGGCCTCAAATGTACCTCTCGTTTGATAGGATATTTGATTCTGATGGCAAAGATAGAGCACTCGGGCTTTTGGGAATTCCTTCCTGAAAGCCAGAGCGTCAAATGCCATCGTGACCGTCTTTCCAAGACCGCTTGCCATTACAGCAAGTGCCTTCTTTAGGCCTTTTTGTCGAACCCTTTTAAAGATTCGGAGGCAATCGTCCTGATAGAATCGAGGTTCAAACATAGGTTTCTCTTTCTTTTTGTGGAGATTTTTAGGCTCTTATTTTTCAAAGTCTACATTATGCATAACATAATTTTATTAAACAGTCAACAAAGTTAAACCAAAAACAGAGAAATAAGAAAACCCTTTCCGCCGAGACGAATAGGGTTTGTATTAAAAAAGAGTTCATGTTAGAAAAAAATAGTTTCTGTTTTTGTAACAGACCAACCATGTCTCACTAACAGCTTTTGAATTCCTTTGATGTGATCGACTCCATAATGAATAAGAACTTTTGATGCAGAACTCGTACTTATCGTTTCCTCTATGATTTTAACTGCTACTTCATTACGCCAATCCACAAAAATGCGATTAAACCGATACTCAATGCAATGAAGCACAGTTCCATATAATGTCATAAAGAGTTTAGACATAAAAGGAAGTTTTTCCCATGCATCATCTGGAGATGTGGCACCTAGATAAGACGGTTCCTTTTCGAGTCTACTTTTTTCATCTTCCATCTCTTGTTGAACAGACCTGAAATGTTGAGTACAGTGCCAGCCGACTTCATACAGTTTTCTGACAAGCTGTTGAAATGTAGCATCAGCTACAATTCCACAGTCTTGGAATCTGGCCATTTCAGATGTTTCCTCTAATGATTCATATCTGTCGGCAATCACTACAATCTGATCGAGCAAAAATGCAACTGCATCTGCAATTTGATATTCTTCATAAGACGGTTTCGGATCAAGGTCATCTCCGTTATCGATACCTTCATAAAAGAAAATCGTTCCAGAATGTATTGCAACATCAGTCTCCTTTTTAAAATAGGAATACATCTCTGTTGTGCCAACATGAACAGTACCATGAAGAATACACTGAGTGGATCCTCGAATCAAAGTTATCTTGGGAAGTTTTACGCTCATGCATTAATCCTTTTAATTTGTGAGAAATCTGAATCCTATGTTTTTTGATCCCTCATGATAATTAATTCTGTTTCCGCAAAATAAGCAACTCATCCAATTCTACCTGACTAACATATGCACTGGCATATGAAAGAATTGACTTCCACTCTTTGTCACTTAATCCACGGCCTCGAAAGCCTTGTCGATATATGCAGAGTGATTCCCATAAATCTAGAGGTAGTTCACTTGGGAAAAAATGTCCCATATAACGCAAGTCTTCTATGGCCACAGTTGGTTGATATCCTTTGTATTCAAGAGATGACACAGTCAGAACACATGTAGCCCATGGATCAGTTAGGATATGGTTAAAATGACCCAGTATATTGTATTCTGTATGTTTAAAACTGTTGTCACAAAGGATGATTACCAAATCAAAACCTTGTGGTATAAATATGGATGTCTTAAATCTTCTGAATACAGGATCAGTAGCTTGTGTAACAGAATCAGCAAACAATTCACATCTTAATCCGAAAGATCGAGTTCTTGATCGGACAAGTTCCAAAAGAGTATTACTTGCTTGAGGTGAATAACAGATAGCAACAGTGTGCTTGTTCATATGTTTCTCTTTCTTTTTGTGGAGATTTTAACTCCCTCTTTTTTCAAAGTCTACATTATGCATAACATAATTTTATTAAACAGTCAACAAAAATGTACATAAAAAAATGGAGTATAAAAAAACCGCTGATGCATTGTTATACAAAGCGGTAAAATTATTCCTTTGAGAAAACATTTTATTTAGCTCACAAAAGCTCCATAAATAGCACGAACAGCACTTTCATAATCATCATTTTCTATACCAATCATAATGCTGATTTCGCTCGATCCCTGATTTATCATTCTGATATTAATCCCTGCATTTGCAATGGCGGTAAAGATTTTCGCAGCAACTCCAATAGATCGAATCATCGCTCGACCGACAATAGCAATCATCGCCATGTTAGGATACATATCTATTGTATCTGGTGAACATTCTTCTTTGATTTCACGTATAATCTTTTCAGAATTTCCATTGAATTGTCTGTTGTCAATGATAATACTCAGGGTATCTATGCCACTCGGCATATGTTCGAAGCTGATCCTATTAGCTTCTAGTATGCTAAGAATCTTACGTACATATCCTATCTGCTGATTCATCATCACCTTCTCCACCTTAATTACGCTGAAGTCTCTACGGCCAGCAATTCCAATAATGACACCTGTGTCCTTTCGTAAATTCCCTTCAGCAATAATGTATGTGCCATTATTACATGGGTCATTGGTATTCCTAATATTTGTGCTAATTCCTGCTTCTTGAACCGGAAACATAGCCTCTTCATGAAATACATTTGCTCCCATGTAGGTAAGTTCACGCAATTCACGATAAGTTACAATGTCCATTTTACGTGGACTCTGAACTATTCGTGGATCAGCCATCAAAAGACCAGAAACATCGGTCCAATTCTCATAAAGACTAGCCCCAATTGACCGAGCAATAATAGCACCAGTTATATCAGAACCACCCCGTGAGAAAGTCTTAATCGAGCCATCCAATAGAGAACCATAAAAGCCAGGGATAACCACTCTTCGTCCTTGAAGCATAGACCGAATACCTTCATAATCTTTATCGTGACTTCCGTGATTATCAAAGTGGATACAAAGCGCAGGATCAATAAACTCATAACCAAGAGCAACGGCGACAATCTTTCCAATAAGATACTCACCTCGACTGGCTACGTAATCTGCAGAGGTACCTTTATTGATCTGTTGACTGATCTCCGTAAATTCAATTTCCATATTAATGTTTACCCCGAGATCAAGAACAATTTTTGTATATCGATCCATTATAATCTGTCGAATTTCTTCCGATGACATTTGGAGTTCGCACTGTCTATACCACTCGTACAGAAGATCAGTGATCTTTCGATCATATTGATCTCTCTTTCCCGGAGCAGAAACTACAACAAACTGACGTTCTCTATCTGACTGAATTATTGTAATAACCTTCCTTATCTGATTTGCATCAGCAAGAGAAGTACCACCAAATTTTGAAACTTTCATTTATAATTCTCCTAAAAGATTTTACTTGCTTGAAATGGATAACAGATAGCAACAGTGTGCTTGTTCATAGGTTTCTCTTTCTTTTTACGGAGGTTTTTAAGCTCCTGTTTTTCAAAGTTTCTGATTACATAAATATCATAATTTTATTAAAATGTCCACAAAAAAAGCGCCAAACTGAATAGTCCGAGCGCTTTTTGAAAAATCCCCGAAATCAACCCAACCAATTGTCTGGTAATCTCTTTCCACAACAATCACCATCTGGACAAGCTTCTCTTTCAATCTCCCTGTAACTAGGACTAGATACGAACAAATTAGCCAGACGCCAATGTTCTAGAAAATCATCCATTAATGTCGATTCTCCATCAGGAGAATTCACCAGACAAACAGCAACAGATCTAGCTTTTGAAACAAGAATTATTTCTACAGCTTTCTGTACTTCATCTGATGTACCGTGTTCCAAGATATGGAAAACTTTTGATCCAAAGGCTTCTTTAAAGTCCTCCAAAGTTTCCTCTAGATCATAAACATCCCCATCAATAACTTCATGGTTTTCAAAATAATCTTTAGGAAGCATGGTTTTGGTAAACAAAATAAAGCATGTGGAAACAATAAATATGTATATACTCAGATGCAATCCAGTGATCCTGTCGTTGATAGTAAAAATCTTTAGATCAATAAGCATGAGGAACAGACAAAGAATCACCATCGAGACACTTAATACACTCAAAAAAGATGTATACTTGCTTAAACGCAAACCCTTCTTGAGTGTTTCCACATCACAACTGCAACCAGAGCGGATGACATATCGTGCCAAACTTTTATCGTTCATTTTCTGACTTTCTATTTGATTGTTTACTGTCGCAATTCCATCACATTTCTATCACAAAATAGCCTTTCGGTCAACAAAAAAGACCTCGCGCGTGAGCAACGAGGCCTGTGATTTTTTGAAGTGATTTACTCAACCGAAACGAAGACTGGAGTCGGGCAAATGGGACAGCGTTTTCCATTCAGCCGTTCCCTTCCGCTTGCCTGCCAATAACGGCCGCAAATAGAGCATACCCACCACAACTGTTCATCAGTATCAGCGAGAATCGTATCTGCTGGTTTCCTATTCCTCGAAGAATATTCTTCTGCAAGAAAAGGATGTGTAGTTATGAGGTTGACCGTCTTAGTCGGAGACTTTACAGTGCATCGGGGACAACCTTTTCCATCATCTCTAGCACATGCACTCGCCTGATAACTATGACCGCAGTTTGAACAGATCCACCACCGTCCGAATGTAGTCCTGAAACCAACATGTTCTGGTGAGAGAATATTTGTATGAGAATATTCAGACAGAAGATGAGGTGAATGGAATGCCAGATTATCGGCATACGCAGGCATTTGCGCGGCACAAGATGGACAACCGTCATTTCGATAGATACGACTATACGGAGCGGTGCGGTAAAAGTATCTGCAAAGCGGACACTTCCACCACACAATCTCTTTAGTAGTCGCCTTTATCTTATCCGGTGGCAATGAATTCTGTTTATCATACTGCTTTGCGAGATTTGGATAAAGGAATGCAAGATTATTATTCTCGGTCACTTGTCCTTCGCACTTCGGACATTGTCTTCCGTAAGCCTTGGCTGCCGGACTTGTCTGCCACTCGTATTCACATCTGCTGCATTTCCACCACACGTCCTTCCAGCTTTTGGCTGAGACTTTAGAAGCAGGTAATGGGTTGCGTGATGAATATTCACAGGCAATTCCTGGTACGTCAGCAACTCGTTTTACACGAATACGTTTGACGAGGTCCATGACTCCCTGAGCTTTTTCATCAAACTTGATATTGAAGGGGTTAGGCTGTTTGTTTGCACGTGCAGCCATTTCCTCCGAATAGTGAACACCGATTGCATCGGCCAACTCCTTGAGCATGATGAGCCGTTCCGCATTTCCCACGAAGTCGAGGACGATGACTTTATCTTTTCCTTTGCAGAGGCGCAAACCTCTGCCGAGTTGCTGATAAAATATCCTCATTGACGATGTGGATCGCAAGAATACGATCACATTGGCTTCCGGAATATCAATTCCTTCGTTAAAGCTGTCGACAGTAATGACCGCACGGATCATGCCGAGCCGAAACATCTCTAGTCTGACCAGTCTTTCCTTTATGGGTACTTGGGAATGGATAGCCACACTTCCTGAGATACTTTGGACTAACTGTTCAGCTCGAGCAATACTGCTCGCAAAGACGACTATACGCTGTTCGAAAAGTTCTGATGCATGCCGATCAAGTGACGCAGCAATTTCTTCATCCCGTTTAGGAATAAATACATTGTGGTCAATGTCTTCCAGCGAAAGTTCGTCCGGGTTTATCTTATTGATTTGGTCAAATGATATTTCATCAGTAACCAAGCGATAATCAACTCGAGTAAGAAGACCTTGCGCGAGTGCTTTCTCGAGAGGAAGGTTGTAAACTTCCTCGCCGAAGACCGAACGGATATTGAGACCATCGGCGCGATTTGGTGTAGCAGTAGCTCCAAGCAGAAACTTCGGCTTGAAATACTCTACAATCTTCAGATGCGATGGCGCCTGTGAATGATGGCTTTCGTCAACGATTATGTATCCGAACTCATCAGGTGAAAATTTTCTTTCGGCATTTTTCGACATGGTTTGAAAAGAAGCAAACAGGCAATCTGCCTTATGTGCACTCTTTTCCCTCCCAGTAAAAAAACCATAGGTATAATCACTTCCAAGAATGGATGCGAACGTCAACTGAGCTTGGCCCAGAATGTCATTCTGGTGACAGAGATACAAAATCCTACCTTTATTTGCCTTGAGCCATTCCTTGGCATCGAAGGCAACTGTCACGGTCTTTCCAAGACCACTTGCCATCACGATGAGCGCGACAGCTTTACCCTGGATGCGTGTTGTCTTCAGGACAACAAGACACTCTTCTTGATAGCTATAAGACGTGAACATATTATCCTTTGGTTGAGAGTTAATTTACAAAAAACATCTGCAATACTTTTATCATTTTTTAGAGATTATGTCAAAAAATTTTTTATAAAAAAACCAAGCATCTCTGCTTGGTCTGTAAAAGACAATCGCTATCTAATTCCTAGAAGAATAAAAGCATGTGTCTCAATCTGTCCAATCCTAGTCTTGCTCACTCCGTACATTTTTGCTAACGAACTCAGAGTTCGAAATACACCATCCTCCAAACCCCAACGTTGCCTGATTATGCACAAAGCTTTATCATGTTTATCTTTGAGAACGCCTTCCAATCTGCCAGATTGATGAGCATGTAAAACCTTCTCAAACAAATCCCACTGAGATGGTTTCAGATTCTCCGGTAATCCTCTGATCCCGGAACTCTTAACAAGCTCATGCACTTTATTATCAAATGCTTCTTTCTTCGCTTTCTGGCGTCTCATGCGATTCACGGTAACTCTCAATGTTGTAGCTCTTCTTTTTACACTCTTATTCCTACTTGAATTAAAACTTGGGTCAAGATAATATAGGACGGAATATACGATGTCGTGTACGCATGACCGACTTGATGTATAGCCAAATTCTGTCATGATATCGGAAAATGGAGCATATGGCTCGTCATTAAGACAGAAGTATCGAGCCGTTATCAAGGCAGATTTCAACTCGAATCCTAAAAGTTCATCAAATAGTTTCTTTTGAGGCGCCGGAAGATTCTTGAGATACTCTCGTTTCAATCTATATTTCTCTGGCAATTTCCTATCAGCTTGCCAGATCTTACAGAGCCTTTGATGACCTTTAATTACCGTTATACCATTGTCAATCAAGAGCCTGCAGTGACGACCTCTAAGATTACGAAATTCTGTTGGAATAACTCTGATAACCTTGAGATTTGGCGCTCGTTTCAATATCTCTTTTAACAGCCACAAAAATAGGTGCCCTTGAATATGAATGTGAGTCATTCCCTCTTTGATATCAGAGAGATATTTCCGATCTTTACTGATCTTGCCTGTATTAATAAGGACAAAATTTATGCTGTCCCATGATGGTTGTAACATTATCTATCCTTTGGTTGAGGGTTAATTTACAAAAAACTGAAAGTATCTAACTATCTTCATATCATTAAAATTGACTTATGTAAAGAACTAGACATATTTATGTAATTAATGTAATATATTTTCAGCTTTTGCACATCACAATTCAACCAAAGGAAAATAGTATGAGCAACAGGATCGACCAAACATTAGCTGGTTTTGATGAATCTGTGCTTGAAAGATGGGGTTTAAAGCCCACTGCCAAGGACACACTCAATCGAGCCAAGGAAAGAGGAGCAATAACCCCTAAGGAAATTAGTGAGATGATATCTACGGCATTAGCCAAAGATCGACAGAAAATGACGGGGGTTATGCAGGAAATCAAAAAAATACTGCAAAATCTCAATATTACTGTTACGTTCAATGTCGTCCATATACCCACATCATCCAATCCCCTCCTCCAGCTACCAATCCAGCTCCCAAGGCAGAACCCGAAAACAAAACCGGAGGGACTAGCAGTTTTTTACGTAGCTAACGCTACAGAGTCGAAACCTGCACCCCAACAAGCAGGAGAAGGTCACGAATCTCCTTTTTTGAACGCTAAGATTTTACAAGAGCATGGGCTTAAACCTGAAGCTCTCGGAATTCTTTTGGTAGCTAGAGAAAAAGGTCATATCTCGCCTCAACAGATCGGCTCCATCATTTGTGCGGAAATTTCGCAGGATAGTGAAAAGCTCCGACCAACAATGCGATGGATCACCCAGTTATTGGGAGTTATCAACGTTAAGATTGTGATCGGAGAAATTCATTACAAGAAACCAGAATCACACAGTCCCGAAACGTCCTACTCTCGTCGTCCCGAATCCCCTTCGTCCAATAGAGGCAAACTGAATACGATTTTGTTTAACTCAACCGGGCTCAGTGAAAAAACCTCAGAGGAGCCTTCAGAAGAAGATTTGCTGGAGATGGAAGAAAATGTGGAAACAGATACTGATGAAAACGAATTCGCTGATCCCAATGGCGAGTTTGTGCCGAAGTTTATCTTCGATCGGGAATCTGGTGTCACCAATCCCTACTACCGTGCTGTCAAAGACCATAAGTTTCTAAAACATCAGGATCTGTTGGAATTGGCACGACGATGGCATATGCACGGCGATTACGAAGCCCGCAACACCATCGTTTACCATAACCAACGTTTGTCGATGAAAATCGCTGGGCATTATATGGGCCGAGGTCTCGACTACGATGATCTTGTACAGGAAGGAAACATCGGGCTCATGGTTGCCGTGGAGAGATTTGATCCTGAAAAGGGTTTTCACTTCACTACGTATGCGACATGGTGGGTTCGACAGCACATGACCCGCGCAATTCAAAACTTCAAAGACACCGTGCGCATGTCAGTCCACGCTCAAGAAGCTCTGAGTAAAATGCTCAAGGTTACCTGCGAGCTTGCGGCAGAGTTGCGACGTGAACCCACACTTGAAGAAGTAGCAGCCAAGACTGGAAAGGATGTCGACAAGGTGAGAAAGATTCTTCACCAACTCAAAATCCCAATTATGTCTCTAGAGGAGTTAGCTTATAGCTCTTCATCGAAAAATAGTGATGCCACCATCGGTGATATGATTGTTGATAACTGCTTCTTTTCTCCAGTTACAGCCCTCGAAGCAAAAGAGGAATTGGAGAAAGCAGCATTAACAATTCGTACACTCTTAGCATCGATCAAAGCATTGCCAATAAAAGAAAGAATGAAAACAGCCTTCAAGATGTACTATGGACTTGAAGGGCATCCCGAAGGAGCCACTCTTGATTCAATTGGTCAGACTTCTGGCTTTGGAGTCACCAGAGAACGAATTCGGCAAATGCATACTAAGGTGTGGAAAACACTTGCAGAATACGGCATATCAATGAACGATAAGAAACTCGTTGCCGCACTTAAACGAGTTCATGATCTTGAAAACATTGTGGGCAACGAAGCCGATCTATCAACTCCGACAGAGGCAATGATTCTGCAGGAGATCTCAACTACATTCCAGAATCCAAATGGAGATGACGATGAAATCGTACCTGCAGATTCTATTACAATATCCAGACATCCCAAAGTCAATTTGGAAAAAGTTGAACTGGGAACACTCACAATCGAGAACATCATTCGGGTAGTTGGAGAGGCCTACGGAGTAACACCTGAGATCATCTTGGGCGATTCAAAGCCAAAGGAAGTCGTTTGGGTAAGATGGGTCTGTACATATATCATGAGAAATGAACTCAGATCCACTTTCGTGGAAATTGGGCAAATTCTCCATTATACTGATCATACATCAGTCATGTATGGATATCGATTGATTAAAAAAGCAATCGAGGAAGATCCCAGTGTCAAGGAAAAAATCGAGAAAATCATCGTATTGTGTGGATTTCAGGATGAAAAACCAGTTGAATTACAGAATCTTTGACGCGCAAGCGTTAGAAAACACAGCCATCCGCGAAAGTGGGTGGCTTTTTTATTACCCCTTTACAAAATCCATAAAAGATGTAATATCGTATTTAGAAACCTTAACAAAAGAGAAAGCAAAGAAACCTTATGAGAAAAAAGACTGAAGATCCTCGAATCGCTCCAAAAGTGCTCGAGATGGTCGCAGCTCATTACAAAACCACTCCAGAGGCACTCAAAGACAAGGATGGTGATCGAAAAGCACGACAAGTCGTCATGTACATCTTGAAAGCAGAACTTGGAGCATCAATTAACACTTCAAGTAGAGTTATCAATGTCAAAAGTAGTCCTACTGTCTATGCGGCTATCAAAGCAGTTAAGGATTTGCTCAAGACAGATACTGCTTTGGCTACTATGATTGAAACGATCAAGACAGAGGTACTTATGCTTTCAGCAGTGCCTGGTGGACATGCTCCAGCGCCAGTACAAAGCAATCCTATGCGGCAGACCATGTCGGCTAGCGGGAAACCACTACCCAGTGCAAGTCAACTTGAAATAGTATCAACGGCTACCAACAAGAGTACAGAGCAAATCATCGGGAATGTACAGAAAGCAGTCACTGGGATTTTCCTAGGCGCTGATCTTCTGCAAAGTCGCGATCCTGCTGCTGAGGTCACGCTCGCAAAAGACGCAGTTGTGTTTCTTGTCTGGGATGATTTTCCGAAAATCACTCAGGCCGAAATCTTAAGCGCCTTTCACCTCGATCAGAACGGACTCTACCGAGCAGTCGGCAGAATATCTGTTGACCTGAAAGAAGATGGAAGCGAGCTCAAGAAGAAGCTCAAGACTGCGCGGGCAGCTTATACCCCAGCCTAAATCACCACTACTTTTCAAGAGGTTTTGGACAAAATATAAACCGTGCACCTAGACAGGGACGGTTTTTTTCTTTGACAAAAACTGATTAATGATGTAGTTTGCAATCAGAAAGGAGGGCCAATGAATTACACAACCCTTGAACAGAAAATCGGCTGTATTTTTAAAAACAAGCGACTTCTAAAAGAAGCATTGACCCATCGTTCTTATATCAATGAGAACCGAGCAAACGATGTTCCACACAACGAGCGCCTAGAATTTCTAGGCGATGCTGTTCTACAGATTGTTGTGACCGAACATCTTTTCCATCTTTTTCCGACAAAGACAGAAGGGGAACTTACGGCACTTCGGTCACACATAGTCAGCTCTGAAAGAGCCTGCGAGGTCAGTGAACTTCTTGGAGTTAACGACTTTCTGTTTCTCTCGCGAGGAGAACAGAAAGATATAAAATCTCGCAAAGTGATTCTGGCGGACACCTTCGAAGCAGTACTCGGGGCGATCCATCTCGATCAAGGCTTGGAGAAAGCTCGAGAAGTCATCGGGAGACTACTTCTCACCAAGCGCAACCTTGATTACTCTCGAGAAGAGATGACCGATCCGAAATCATTGCTTCAGGAACAGATTCAAGACAAACTTGGAATTACGCCATCGTATCAAGTTATTCAGGAATTTGGCCCTGATCACGACAAGAAGTACGTGATGGGTGTGTACTTCGGTGGATCGTTCATAGCCAAAGGAGAAGGATCTACAAAAGCCAAAGCTGAAAAAGTGGCGGCTAAGAATGCCCTTACTCTTATGGAAAAATAAAATACGCGGAAGGATTTTACTCCTTCCGCGTTTGTTTTTTATTTGATCGTTTCTAATACCAATCCCCAACCCTTTGCCAATTCCTGGGCAAGTGACTGAGTATGAGTATCAGCAGTTACAACAGGCCTTTTCTCAACCTTTTGAAACGGAATCAACTCATTTGCCTTTTCGCCTAGATCGAATGCCTCTTCCTGAACGTGAGCGAATGCGGCTGGACCAACCCGAACCACTTCGCAGTAATAAGGGGTATCAGTTTGAACAGAGAGTAACTTACCTCTCTTGCTCACTTCTACCTCCACACCATTACAGTCAGCGATGTATCGCTCATTTCGTTTCTGAAACACCAAGCGGACCAATTTCTTGGCTCGTAATTGTGAGTCTTTAAACGCATTGATTCGCTTCGCCAATTCCAAGGGAACTTTTACCTTGCGATTAATAACATCCCGTCCTTTGAAAAGAATAGGTTGTTCTCCAATCGCATAAGTTTCACCTTTGGTATACGAAACAAGCATTGGTAAGTTACAACTGAAGAGTTGTGGAAGAAACTCCATAAGCCATTCAACAGGTGCTACAGTACAGCATCTCGCATAGAGTTTGGTCGTACGGACCAGACTTGTAGCAACAGCAAACCGAGGCACTAGCCGATATATCGAAGAGGATGGATGCAGGTGAATATTGCTCATGTCGTGAAAGATTCCACGATAATTCCACCTTGAATCGTGCTCGATAAGATTAAACGCAAGCCCTGATACAATACACTTCATAATAACCTCCTCATTCATCGTACTCGGAAGCGAAACATTGTTTTGCTCCAGAATATCAAGTAATTGGGAATATATGAGCTCCACCTCTTCAAGGGCATGTAAGTTCAAGAAGTTTCTGTAACACCAGTCTGGTTTTCGGCCGTTTGCCACATACTTATTCCAAACAGTAATGAGCGTAATTGCATCCGACTTCGGATGCATGAACTGTTCGTGAGCACGATCAGCCAACTCTTCTTTTCCTCTCGGACGCATAAATACATGCGGGACAGATTGGAAGGCAGCAAAGGCGGCAATACTTTTTACGCAACGGTATTTCTCCGATTCGATGAGCATTCTGGCGATACATGGCTCGAGCGGAAGCTCTGCCATTTTTCGCCCCAGTTCAGTTATTCTCTTAGTACGAAAGTCATTCGCGCCGAGAATAATAAGAACCTGATAAGCCTCTCTGAATGCCTGAAAAGCTGGGGAATCAATGAGGTCGAAATGTTCAACATCATCAATGCCCATACTTTCCATAATAAGCACGGCTCTCGATAGGCTCATCCGTTGAATTTCCGGTAGTGTAAATGTCGGTCGATTTTGCAGAGACTTTTCAGAGTAAAGACGATAACAGATTCCTGGTTGCGTCCTACCTGCTCTTCCCTTCCTTTGTTCACATCCGGAAATAGAATGAGCGACCACGTCCAAACTTTGTAATCCAGTCTGTGAGTCAAAGTGTTGTTGCTTGATGAAACCACTGTCTACAACGAATCTTACTCCGTCGATTGTAAGCGAGGTCTCGGCAATATTTGTTGCCACAATAATCTTTCGTTTACTCTTACGAGGATCAAAGACTGCTTTATAAGCAGCTGCATCCATTCCTCCATGAAGCGGCAATAAGACCGCACGATCATCTAGGCGAGTTGTTAGGTTTTTAATCACTGCAAAGATGTCATCCCTGCCTGTCATAAAAACTAATACGTCTCCGGGCTCGTTGGAGTTGTGGATTGAGACAATCATCTCTACCGCAGTAGATACTATTTCATGATCATATGGATTCCAATCGAGATATTTCACCTCAACAGGATACATGCGCCCACCAATTAGTACTACGGGTACGTCAGAGCCATTCTTGAAATAGTTCAGGAACTTTTCTGGATTAATCGTCGCCGAAGTGATGACGAGCTTAAAATCTTTTCTTATTTTGAGAAGTTTTTTAATCAGTCCCATCAGAAGATCGATTTCGAGTGTACGTTCATGCGCTTCGTCAATTACGATGATGGAATATTTTCTAAGCTGTGGGTCATTTTGAATTTCCCGTAGCAATACTCCATTCGTAACAAACTTGATCGCCGTCTTTCTTTCGGTCAGATTATCGAACCTGACTTTGTATCCAACAACTTTTCCGAGAACACCCCCAAGCTGATCAGAAACATACTCTGCAATTGCTATCGCAGCTATTCTCCGAGGCTGTGTTACTCCAATCATTCCCTTCGCAGCAAACCCTGCTTTGTAGAGCATTATTGGAATTTGCGTTGTCTTTCCAGATCCAGTTGCACCGAGTATTACTGTCACTTGGTTTCCGCGAATTGTAGAGACTATTTCTGCTTCACTGTCATCAATAGGCAGTTTTTTCATATACATAATCCACGGGAGACGAAATGCTAAAAGGCATTGCCTTGTCTCACCGCGTGCACTGCGTGCACTTCCCCATTACAGGGTTTTGTAAGGCAAGGCGCCTTGGTTTTGAACTTTAAATGAGCACTACCAACAGGGTAGGTCTTTCTACATATTGCATTATAATTATGATGTCGTCAATATCTCCTTCAAAAGATAGGATCATACTATCTATATAAATAATAAATACTGGAAAGAATTATCAAAGTATATTACTAAGAGACATAGGAGACTGTTGCCGAGATAGATTTATAGGATGTCATTATATCACTTGCTCGAACTTTTTTGAAAAGAAGCCCTGACCGCACCTCTTTTCTTTAATTAGTCAAAAATAATTTTTCTAACGCTACCGCTAGTCCATCATCTGAAACAGATGGTGCTATCATATTCGCATTCTCCTTCAATTCGTCTGAGCCATTTTCCATAGCAATTCTGTAACCCGCTGATTCAAAAAGGGGTAAATCATTATTACTATCTCCAACCGCTACGACTTCGTCTTTATACACTTTTAAAATTTTTAGCAATACTTCCATAGAATGACGTTTTGTAGCTTCAATATGCGTTATGTGAATATCAAAATGATCAGGTGTCCAAGAAATAACTTGGTGTGAAGTAATGTTTGGTATCTTACTTAACTTTTCTAAAATTACTTTTGTGTCCTCTTTTGTCACAGGTCCAATATATATTATTCTTTCTTCACGCTGGGTAATTTTGTATTTTGGTGACAATCCCTCTGTATCATCCCCAAAATAGACTAGGTATTGATATTCTTTTGCAATTTCCATAATTTTCTCAATTTGATTTTTATCCATATTCTTTTCCCATAAAACTTTACTAGAAACTAGATCAATGACTTGAGTCCCACCACCAACAATACAAGGTGCAGTTAACCCCAGACTTCTTATAATATCTCCGGCTAGAGAAATTCCTCGGCCAGTTGCGGCACTAACATGAATTTTTTCTTTAACTTTTTTTACAACATCAATGACACGCTGAGACGGCATACCATCTTGTCTATTTGGTATCGCAGTTCCATCTAAATCAAAAATTACTGCTTTATACATAATTATAATTTCCCAGTCTGAATAATTTTCAATATTTCATTATGTAGTATTCCGTTGGAAACTAAACACCCAATCCCATCTTCATCATATCTCCTTTCATTTCCATTTAAATCGGTAACTTTTCCACCAGCTTCTTCGGTAATAATTTTTAAAGCAGCAACATCATGACCATGCTCTTTAAAAAATACAGCTCCTATATATTTACCATTAGCAACCTGAATACCACCATAAATAAAAGAAGGAAATTTCATTACTGCGCATTTCATTTCACTTAGTGTTTTAATAAGTGGTAAATTTGAAAAACCAATAGATTTTCCAGATGCAGCAATATTAAAATATGTATTTTTTAATATAGTGTTATCTTGTACAGAGATTTTTGTACCATTTCTATAAGCACCGTTGCCTTTATAAGCCCAATACATGTTTTTCATAACAGGATCATTTACTATTCCTAATACTGGCAAACCATTTGATTGATCCACTAATGCTAGAGAAAAAACAAATGTTGGTAAACCACAAGAAAAAGCCATAGTCCCATCTATTGGATCACAAACCCAAATATATTTTGAATTTTCTTTTATCTCACTTTTTTCTTCTCCATAAATACTATGTTCAGGATAAGTTTCATTTATCCTCTTTATAACCAAATCGTTAATTTCTGTATCAGCCACAGTTAATGGAGTATTATCTTCCTTCCAAGTATTTTCAACTTCAAAACTAAAATATTTCAATGCTATTTCAGCAGATTCTCTAGCTATAGATTTTGCAAATTCTAAATATTGTTCCATAAAATTATTTACTTGGTGGTTTCTCTATCTTTTTCTTTTTCCACTATAAGTTCTTTATCGTTCATAAAATGATTTTATCATTTTATGGGGTATTTTTCCAGTTGCCCACCCCGCCAAAACAAAAAGCCGAAGCCTGCGCGGATTCCTCATTAGATCCCTCCTCCGCGCAGGCGAGGTCAATCTTTCCTCAAATTCAGAATTGTGGACCCTACAGGACTCATTTATAAATTTCAACAATTTAATTCAAAACTCTTTCTAACAATTCCGGAAATTCCTCTGTTACCATATCATCCAAAGTATAATGTCCATGATTT
>CAYOER010000010.1:0-26736 GCA_964403205.1 uncultured Candidatus Saccharibacteria bacterium
CATCCAATATCGGTGCACAGTTTATAGAGAAAATGGAGAAAATCGGTTTTGCTATTGAAAAAACAGTAGAGAAAGTAATAGATAAACCAGAAAAAATGATAGATAAAGGATTCAATAAGAATACAGTGGAGAAAGCTAATTATGATGAAGCAAAGATAAAAGTTATGAATTCTCTAAAGGATTATTTTAGACCAGAATTCCTCAATCGTCTGGATGATATTATCCTATTTGATATTCTAGATATGATATCTATAGAGAAGATTGTGAAGATCCAGGTAGATACAGTAATAGAGAGATTGAAAGATAAAGAAATAAATCTCATTGTTTCTGCTGAAGTTATGAATTATCTAGCAAAAGAAGGATATAATCCACACTACGGAGCTAGACCTTTGAAGCGTCTAATACAGAATAAAATATTGACACCAGTAGCGGGGCTTATGATCTCCCAAGAGATTTCAAAAGGCGGAACTATCTCTGTAGGGATGAAAAAGGGAAGCATGGATGAATTCACTTTCGAAGTAAAGAATAAGAAAAAGAGTGAGAGTCCAATAATAATGAAAGATATGGAGGCGTATAAGTAGATCCAGATACTCTTGCTAGAAATGGATAAAATGTTAGACTCTTATAGGAGTACATTATAAGTAGTTAATACAAATGCGTCGGTCGGATAGTGGCTATTCCAGGAGACTGTAAATCTCCGGCCCTTTGGGCATCGCTGGTTCGAGTCCAGCCCGGCGCACCATGAAGAATAAGATTATAATTGCAGTCCTTTTTGCCATCATATTAATATCCGCAGTATTTATTTATATGAAGTATGTGTATAGACCAGTTGTATCTGAAATCAATACTAAGCCAAATGATATTGCTACAAGTACAGATAATTCTATAAATTTAATTGAATCTGTCGATGCTCCAACAAAATATGTTAGAGTTAGAAGGGTCCCAGTTTCTTCTTCTACTGATTCAATCCCACCTACAACTACAGTCAATTCTCCAAATCAAAACATAAATACGAATCCCTACTCATATCTGTTTGAAGAAAAGAAAGATGCTAATACAAGTAATATTGTCGGATATTTTGCCTATGGCGCTTTCATATGGTACGTTCCGAATTGGCTCGTAAGTAATTGGGATATGAAACCTTTTCGTTCGGAAGGTATGATATTTTCCCCAAAGATAAGAGAAAATTACGATGAATTTTCAGATATTATTTTTAGTGTTAGTACAAGTACTGAATCAAATAATGCTGAGAATGTATATTTAACTATCTTTAATAGTATTCCAAAAGATGAAATCATAATAAATGAGATACTACTTAGTAAAGGTAATTCTGATGGCATCATCAATATTCAGATGGAAAATAATACTAGAATTTATCATATCACTGCTTATACTAGAGACTTTAAACACATTTCCGATCTATATTTTATGGATGGAAATGGAAAAACTTTAGATCTTCGTTTCGAAGCTAGGACAGATGTTTTTGATTATTTTTCCTATAAAATTAGAGATATGGTTGAAGGTATTGGAGGGTTTAAGGTTCCACAGGGATAGATCAGTTATATTTGAAATAAAAAAACTATTCTCTTTAGATATTATACTTATTTGACATACTAGATATTAAGTGTTAGTATATTTCTGGATTTAAAAACAAAACAAAAGGATTGATAATGAAAATTCCAAATCCGGTTCTTTTGTCTGGATTATCTCTATTGCCCATGCCCTCACTCGCAGTTTGTGCAAAGGCAGTAGAGCTTGGTTTTGATGGTGTTGAGATTCTAGCGAGTGGTTGGAATCATTCAAGATGGCGTAAGTATAAGGATTACCTTGATTCCGATAATCACAGTGTATATATGCATTTACATGCACATGAGGCATGGAGTGCAGAGGAGTCAAATTCACCATCTTTAATTTTCGGGATTCTTGAGAAGCTGGGCTTCTTACCAGGATCTGGAACAGCATTAGATATGTTACCAGACCAAAGGATTCCGAAAATTGTCTATGCAAGTGAACTCAGAGCAACACAAGATGATACTGATCTTTGGATACAAACTTGTCCTATTATGAGGAATGGCAAGATGTATCCTAGCTTTAGAGATTTCAAGAGAGAGTGGCTAGCATCTGAGTACAAGCCATCAATCTGTTTTGACTTCCAGCATTACCTCGAATGGTCTACTGGAACGACGATGGCATCCGGTGATTTCAGGAATTATAGGACTGATCAACTCGCAAGAATGTTGATTGAGGGTTTTGAACTCTTTAGTCCTCATATTAGAGAGATCCATCTTACAGATTCAGATCCCAGTCTAGGTAGGGATGGGCTGAATGTCATGATTGGCAAAGGGATAATACCACTAAGACAGGTCTGTAATCATATCAGATCTACTCAGTGGAAAGGTATTATTGTGCCAGAGGTTGCTCCACGTCCGAGAAGACTTTTTCCTTATAAGGATTCTGATTTGACAAGGATTCTTGAAATGACTTGGAGTCTTCTTGGTTAGGTATAATTTAGCATAACCCCATGATCTGAAATACGATCGTGGGTTTTTTTTATTATTCCACCACGCATCTCTTCAAATGTAGAGCAATAGGTACTGCCATTTCGTATGGGATAGTCTCACAGATTTTTGCTATATTTTCTATAGAATTTTTATCTTCTTTTCTATTACTTATTACTATTACCTCATCACCTATTTTAGGATTTATTATTTTTGAAATATCAATTACAGTAATATTCATACTGACTCTGCCTACTATCGGACAGAAGGTATCTTTAATTTTTACATAACCTCTATTGGATAATCTCCTATCTATCCCTTCATAATATCCCATGGGTATTGTAGCTATAGTCATATCATCTGTGGCAATGAAAGTTCTTCCATATCCTATAGCATCTCCTTTATTTATCTTCTTTATACTAGAAATAATTGTTCTAACTTCTAAAATTGGTTTCATATTTACTCCTTTTACTTCTGTGAACCCATAGAGTCCGATACCGAGTCTCACCATATTTGCTTCTGCTTCTCTATGTACAGTCCCAGCAGTATTACTTATATGCCAATATTTCAAAGTTGGGAATTGATCTTTAAAAATTTTTACAATATCATTCCATTTTATTATTTGATTCTTTGTAAAATTAGTATCTGTATTCTCTGCATCAGCTAGATGAGAACATATTCCTTCTAATATTATATTTTTATTTCTATTAATTATTTTTATAGCATTATCTATTTCATGAAAAAGTATTCCTTGCCTATGCATTCCAGTATCTATTTTAAGATGAATTTTTATTTTCTTATTAATCTTTATAGATAATTCTTCAAGAGCCTCTATACTGGTTATAGTAAAACTAATATTTTTCAATGTATTCCCTGATATAGAATTAGTATTAGAATAGCCGACAATAAGTAATGGAGTTCTCATCCCTTCATTTCGTATTGCTTTTGCTTCAAAATATGAATCTATAATAAAGAAGGGGACTTTCTCATCCTTTAATAAATATGAAATTTGCTTGATACCATGACCATATGCATTACCTTTTAGTACTGGAGCTATTGCTTTATCTGGTACAAGAGTTCGGAATTGATTGAGATTATATAATAGAGCGCTTTTTGATAGATAAACATTTATAAGAGAGGGAATTGTGTCTTTTTTTCTTATTATCCTTTTAAATGATGATTTTAGCCATGATTTCATGGTTTATATTGTAGCTCTTTTGATGTATTATTACCCCTTGACTTTCTACCCACATTATGATACGCTATTTGACAGTAACTTTAATCATGGCCTAATATTAATAAAGAAAGGCCAGATCTGCTCTTTGACAAACCAATGTTAAGCTTCCTCATGTGAGGAGGCATGTGTTTGTTTGGAGGGTGGATTCGTGGAGGATAAGACTATGAAAAATACTCGAGCCTTTGTAATCTGGTTTTGTATCGGTGTTGTCATTTTTGTTGGGATGGCCATGTGGCTGTTTCCTAGCGAGATGGAGCCGGCAATGTCCGATGAACGGGGCACGGAGCCCCTCCGATTTCGGGAAATCCCGCTCGTTGTGGGACAAGATTACCCTACGAATGAAACAGGTGTCAAGGAGGCGCACATACAGTTTTCGATGGAGCTGGACCTAAATAAATTAGTGAAAGTTCCAACGAACAGTACAGAAAACACAAACAACCAAAACTCGTCGGTGCGATAGATGTCAGTCAATGTTAGTCAACCAAAAACAAAATGAAGAAATACATCAGTTCACTCGTGTCCATCATGTTGATGGCTCTCGGTCTCACTTCCACCTTTGCTCAGTCGGGCGGTGGTGGGGGTTCTACGCCTGTTGTCCCGCGCGCGGTTCTGCCGTGGGATCCCATGGCCTACACTAACCGGGCGGCGTTGTTCTCGCTCGCGGTGCTGCACATCGAAAATATCGTTGTGCGTATCCGCCATGCTGGCGACACCCAGCTCGGAAATGATTACGACAACAATCAGACATTTGTGATGCCCGTCACGGATTCGGTAAAGTCATTTCAGAGCATGCTGGACATGGTGCAAGGTAGCACCTTCGTCCTCAATACCGTTGATCCGACGAAGCCAGCTTGGGTTTCTGTTATGTTCTATCAAGGTACACCTCCCAGTAATGGGTATTATGGTGACAATGGAACTTACCAGGCCTTGTTGGCTGGTAATAATCAGAATGGCAAGCTGGTCATGAATCAGTTTGGGGCCTATGTGCTCGATCAGGAATCAGCAAGGGTGACCTACGGACTTAATTACAGCATCCGGGTGTCCCTTCCTGGTCTGATTGACGGCAAAGCCATCATGGACAGTGAATCGGATTATCCGTACACAAGGAATCTCAATGTCGATTCTTCTACTGGCGAGTTTACTCTGCCGGTCGAGGCTGTCGGCACGGGAGCCCTAGTGCTCTACGGAAAGTTCGATGGCCAGTACCAGACTGTTGCCATTTCCTTGGTTTCGGGACAGCAGGTTTCGATCAAGGATGTGTGGATCCGCGTCCTTCTTCAAGATTCGCAGGAGGTTTACTCCTTCGTGAATCCGCAGGAAATCCGCGTGCGCATTGCGAGTTGGAATGGGTACGGGATCAACCCTTTGCTCATCGTGAAGAACACGGTTGTTCAATCGCAATCTTTGGACGTCAGTACTACGGAAGGACAGATTCCTCGTGGGTACTGGTTCAGGAATATCGCCACCGGCGTGACTCCGTATGTCTCGGTTCTGGAAGGGGCGACGAGTATTCAGGTGAATCTCGGGCTCGGAGAGTTCCACATCATTCCCGACATCGACCTCAAAGGAGGCGGTGGAGGAGGAAAAGGTGGGTATATGACTACCGTCACTGCGCCAGTGGGCGGGTACGGTTATTGAGGCTAGCACACACTAGCTCGTCAGTGATCCATAGGATACACTGACAACATTGGTTTCAACAGACCGCTCAATGCTTCGGCACTGGGCGGTTTACTTTTATCTTTTTTCTTTAGATAATTGTCTACCTTTCATAATAGATCCATTGAATAAAATTTTATTTATTTGTTGATGTATTTTTGAATAACACTTTTCACATAAAAGAGTATTATCATATATCAAGCCCGTTTCTTTTGTTGAACCTGTAAAATTAATTATAATACGTTCTCTATTTATAATCCCTTTTTTACAATAATCACAAAATTCTTTTGTCATATTTATTATTTTTTTTATTAAATTATTAATACTGAAATTATAAAACTTATCTTATATAATAAGCAATAGTCAAAACCACGAAAATTTTATCAAAATTTTATCTTTTGTGGATAACTTTTTATCTATTGAATAATATGATTAAATTTGCATTTTTATGCAATATGGGTTAACCTATGTAAACAATATTTAATTATATATACATATATGTCACAGGATAAACTCATAACACTTCGCAATAAAGACACAGGGGAAATCTATATTACTCGTAAGAATAAGAAAACTGTTGAGAAGAAAATAGAATTAAAGAAATATAGTAAATCTCTACGTAAGCATATAGTCTTCAAAGAAGCGAAGAAATAGGATATACTGTCTTTTAGTATATCAGGGCGATTAGTTAAGTGGCATAACTGCGGTCTCCAAAACCGCTGTCCGGGGTTCGATTCCTCGATCGCCCGCATTATAGTTGGGTTGTATTTATTTTATATGGAGTTATAATTATACATAGAGTATGTGTCTGGTCTTAAGAGAATAAGGTTGGACCAACATACAAGTGAACGTTAACCCAACAGTTCTATGACAAACAGTGTTATACAACAACCACTAATAGGGACGATGAGGAATGGTCGATCACTTCGTGTTGGAGAGTTTGTACCAGCTGCGGCTGGGACTGCCCGAAAACTTTCAAATGAAGTACTCGAAGATCCTGCAAGACTTCATCATTTGTACGAGATCAATCGCAAGATTGAAAATACACTCCGTTTAACATTACCAGTAGAAACGGAATTGAGAGTGGGGTTGCTCAGGGGGCGTCAGCAAGTTATTTTGCAGATTGCTGAGCTTGAGCATACGCCGGTTTTCGATCTTCCTACACTCGATCCAACTTTTCTCTCTTGGAGGACCAAGTCGGGATTTCCAGCTTTTTCTATCTTCACCTTGGGAAATGATACGAGCGTAATCAAATTCAGCGCTCGTGGGTTCGAGATTTCCATCATGCCCGAGATCCCCAGACTCGTGAAAGAAGTTTATCTTGGTCATAGTCTTTGCACAACTTTGCAGGCATTCTGCAGGATGCAAGGTCTGGAAGGACTTGAACTTACTGCTCGATATCGTGGGGTTATGCCGGAAAGTGTCAGAGAGAAGATCAACCGATGGAGAAGTGTTCCGGTTGGACAACCTCGATTTGAGGAGATCCTGATCATTGCGGAAGCTCCGGACGAATTCTGGCAAGTTCGGATGATTCCACAGCGGGATCCATTGGTGGTTGGTATTGCTCATGGTCTGTTGTGGCTCATTGACGCTTTCGATATTACTCCACTTGAGAGTTTTGCGAAGGACTTTTTCCGCCAAACTCCCGTCAAGCCAGTGAATTGATTTGGAGTATTGATTTATGTGTAGATTGTGTGTCACGGCTCGTAGGCCTTTTGCTACGAGTCTTTTTATTTTACCTCCCTCCACGCTATTTTATTATTCCTCTTCCACCACACCATCTGCCTTTTAGCATAATGCCATATTTCCATTTCCAATTGTTTTAACATTTTTTCTTTTGTAATCAGATTTCTCAAATATCTAGAAATATATCTATATTCCAATCCGAGTTCTTCCATTCTCTCCCAAGAAAGTCCATTTTCATATAGTTTTTCAACTTCCTTTATCATTCCATTCTCTACTCTTCTTAATAAACGATTATGAATTCTTTCCTTTAATTTCTCATTAGGACATTTTAATCCTATCCATTTCACCTCATATTTTGGATTATTTTTTATCTTCGGCATTATTCCTTTTACTTTTATTATCTCTATTGCTCTTATTAATCTTTTCTTATTATTTTTTTCAGAATTATTTAATCGCTCGAAATATTTAATATCTAATTTTATAAGAATATTTTGTATTTCTTCTAAATTTTTATTTTCTAGATCTTTATCATGTTCTACATCTGGATAAGAAATATTATTTACTAAAGCATCTATATAGAATCCTGTACCACCACAGATTATCGGTAATTTCTTTTTCTCTAGAATATCTTCTATTGTTTTTTGTCCTAAATCTCTAAATTTCTCCACACTGAATCTTTCCATAGGATCTGCAATATCCAATAGATAATGGGGAATACTCTTCATTTCTTCTTTTGTAATTTTCCCTGTACCTATATCTAGACCCTTATATACCTGTCTAGAATCAGCAGATATTATCTCACCATTATTTTCTATAGCATAGTTCACAGCAAAATCGCTTTTGCCAACTGCTGTAGGGCCGAGGATGACTACTATCTTTTTCATTGTGCCGAAGGAGAGACTTGAACTCTCATGGGTTTCCCCGTACGATTTTGAGTCGTATGCGTATACCAATTTCGCCACTTCGGCAAGTACTACTACAAGAATATCTAATATCTATGGAAAAATCAATTTTATGCTAAAATATATCCATGGCAAACCCAACACAATATTTTGGTGATTCTGTTTTTTGGATTGAAATAGAAAAGATAAAGCCGAATCCATATCAACCAAGAAGAGAATTTGACGATGATAAACTCCGCGATCTCGCAGAGTCTATACGCATGTATGGTATTCTCCAGCCACTTATTGTTACTAGACATGAATTCGAAAAGCCCGATGGCGGTATAGCAGTAGAGTATGAGCTCATATCTGGTGAACGTCGTCTGCGTGCTTCTAAAGTCGCAGGGCTTTCCCAAGTTCCAGCTCTAATACGTAGTGGAGAAAATGATCCGAGGATAAAGCTCGAACTCGCTATTATAGAAAATCTACAAAGAGAAGATATAAATGTTGTGGATCGTGCTCGTGCCTTCGAAAGACTGGTGAAGGAATTCAATTTGAAACATATACAAGTAGCAGAGAAAGTAGGGAAGAGTAGAGAATATGTTTCCAATACTATGAGAATCCTAGCTTTACCTGAAGAAATATTGAATGCCGTAAGTGAGGGAAAGGTTGCCGAAGGTCATACCAGACCGCTCCTTATGCTTGTGGATTATAAAGAAGAACAAATGACTCTTTTCAAAGAAATAGTATTCAGAAAAATAAGTGTACGTGAAGCAGAATCTATAGCGAGAAGAACTGCACAAGATAGAGTGAGGAAGAAAGATTGGTCTGCAGAACCAGATATGCTAGCACTAGAGACTAAATTCAAAGAAATGCTAGGTACGAAAGTCACGATAAACAAAGTCGGCCGAGGTGGACGTATAACTATAGACTTCTATACCGCTAGTGATGTACATAAGATAATAGATAAAATCTCTGAAAGAGTGATAACAAACACTCCTGCAGATGCAGAGATGAATACAGTCAGTGCAAAGGAAATAGATGCAAGTCATGCAAAGGAAATGGATCAATATGTAAAAGAAAAGATGGCAGAATCTATTTCCAATGCCACCCCACTCAATATTTCTAATACACAAGACGATAAGCCTATAGATGATAGATCAAAAGAAGAAATAAATAAAGAAGAAAACGAGGAAATATATTCTATAAAGAATTTTGGAATATAATTTTATTTATTTGTATTTTCTGTAGCTATTTCTTTTTTTGCAAATCTACCTTTTCTTATGGCTTTTGGCTTACTTAATATCTCCAGTGCCCTCTCTAGGGTAATATCATATGGATTATCTCCATCTTTTTCTTTTATTGATCGGAAATCTCCATCAAGCATAATATATGGACCAAATCTCCCAATATTTGCTTTTATTTCTTTTCCAGATTTTGGATCTGAACCCAATATTCTAGGTAGACTCAAATATTTCAAAGCGTTTTCCACTGTTACTTTGCTTAAATCCATACCTTTAGGAATTGAAGCCATTCTTGGTTTCTCACCTTTACTTTTCTTCTTTGGTTTCTCTCCTAGCTGTACATATGGTCCGAAACGTCCCACTAGAACATAGATAGGGAGATTGGTTGTCGGATCTATACCTATTGGTTCATCTTTCTTTATCTCTGTACCATCTATCATAAGTGCACCCTCACAATCTGGATATTTCGCACAAGAAAGGAATTTCCCTCCACGACCGAGCTTCACCACCATACTGCCTTCACATTTTGGACATTTATACTTTGCATCTGCATCACCGAGTGTTGTTATCTTGGCTGTTTTTTCTTTTTCTTTTATTTCTTTATGAAATGGAATATAGAATTTCCTCAATGTGCTTTCATATTCCTTTTTACCGAGCGCTATATCATCTAGACTATCTTCCATCTCTGCAGTGAAAGAGTCATTTATATAATGCATGAAATTATCTTCTAGAAAAGTAGAGACTACCTCACCTGTATCTGTTGGCTTTAGACTTTTATTTTCTTTTTCTACATAACCGCGTTCTTCTATTGTCTTTATTATAGAAGCATAGGTTGAGGGACGGCCGATACCCCTTTTTTCTAATTCCTTTACTAGTCCAGCCTCACTATATCTCCCTGGTGGTTCTGTAGCTTTCTCTTCACTTTTTATTTCTCTCAGATCTAGAGCATCTCCCTTTTCTAATTTTGGAAGATCATTATCCTCTCCTCTCGCTTCTATATCTGCTATGAGCCAGCCATCAAAGAGTATTCTAGATCCATTGGCTTGGAAATCTGGGATATTATCTTTCTCTTTTATATTGGCTAGTATCTTCGTTCGCAATGTTTCTGCATCTGCCATCTGCGATGCTATAGTTCTCTGCCATATTAGTTTATATAATCTTTTCTGTTCATCATTTATTCCTGCTTTCTCTATATCTATATGTGTCGGACGTATTGCCTCATGAGCTTCTTGGGCGTTCTTGGTCTTTGCAGTATATGTGCGGAATTGTAAATATTTTTTACCGTATTTCTTTTCTACTAACCCTGCTATCTGACCTAGTGCTACCTTGGAAAGATTCGTACTATCTGTTCTCATATATGTTATATGTCCTGCTTCATAGAGTTTCTGAGCAATAGACATAGTACGTGAAGGTGCAAAGCCTAATCTAGAACTAGCACCTTGTTGTAGGGTAGAAGTAATAAATGGTGCACGTGGGGAACGGTTTACCGTACTTTCCTCTACACTCATTATTTCCCATTCACCTTTTTCTCCTGCTTCTTTTCCTTTCCTCAATATATCTTTTACTTCTTTTTCATCCCTTGGCTCTTTTACACATAATAATTGAAGTGGTATTTTTGACTTTGTCAGAATATCGGCAGTTATTGTCCAGTATTTCTCACTTTTGAAGGCGCGTATTTCGCGTTCACGCTCCATCACTATGCGTAGAGCGGGGGATTGTACTCTTCCTGCAGATAGTCCATAACGTACTTTCTTCCAGATAAGTCCAGATAGATCATAACCGACTAGACGATCTAATACTCTACGTGCCTCCTGGGCAATACGGAGATTCTCATCTATTTTCCTAGGATTTTCTATTGCTTCTTCTATTGCCTCTTTTGTAATTTCATGGAAAACCACCCTTTTAGGATTCCTGAGTCCTACTGCCTCGGCTATATGCCATGCTATGGCTTCTCCTTCACGATCGGGGTCTGTTGCTAGTATTATTTCATCTGCTTTATCTGCTAATTGGCGGATCTCCTCTACCACCTTTTCCTTCCCAGGGGAAATCTCATAATGGGGAATAAAGCCAGATGGAATATCTATGGCCTTTTTATTGCTCTTTGGTAAATCTCTTATATGTCCTACAGAAGCTTTCACTGTATATTTCCCTCCGAGATATTTCGAAATTGTTTTTGCTTTTGCAGGAGATTCTACTATTAATAATTTCATTTACTTTTTATTATAGATTAAGTATTACACGGAAATGAATTTTTTAGCAAATCTATATAAAACTTTTATCAAATCATTTTCAGATTTCCGCCCTCTTCTTTTATATATCCTTCTAATTCTAATGATGATATTGCCATATTGATTTTCCTAGTATCTATAGACAGTTCTCTAGCTAGAGAATCTCTATTTCTTGATTCTATTTGTAGAAGTGAAATTATTTTCTTTTCATTTTCTCCTAAACTTTCATATACATTATTTCCTTTTAAAAGTAATCTACTCTGACCTTCTCTTCTAGCAAATCCGAGGAATTCTAATAGATCATCACTAGATGTTATAGGTACTGCACCATCACGCATAAGACTATGTGGACCTTCTCGCAATGGATCATATATTTCCCCGGGTACTATAGCTACATCACGATTGTATTCCATAGCTCTTCTGGCTGTTATCATACTTCCGCTTTTCGATCTTGCTTCTACGAGTAGAGTTCCATGGGAGATTCCAGCCATCAGGCGATTCCTCTGTGGGAAAGTCCAATCTTGGGCTATTTGATCATTTTCAAATTCAGATAATAATGCTCCGCCACTCCCCACTATCTCTTCTGCTAGTCTTCTATGTGATGGTGGATATATGGCCTTCGGATCTAGTCCAGAACCTGGAAAGGCAATAGTATATAGACCAGCTTCTATAGCAGCTCTGTGTGCAATACTATCTATACCTAGGGCCAGTCCAGATACTATACATATTTTGTATTCAGATATTTCTTTTATAAGTCTTTCTGTTATTGCTTTTCCATAATTAGAATATTTTCTAGATCCCACTATACATAATATCTTAATCTGTTTATCTAGAAGTGGGGAAATATTGCCATGTATAAAAAGTTTCTCCGGAGGATCATTGATCTCTCGGAGTAGTGATGGGAAGTTTTCATCTTTGAAATATATTGTCTCTATCATATTGGCACTATTATATATCTATTTGATTTATGCACAGATTGACAAGATTATATTGTTCTTATACTATACTTATTCGGGTACTGCATCTGGATAGATGTAAATGTATACCATGTTGGGAAACCGATAGCACATAAAACTATGGCTAAGTTCTACAGGGAACGGTTGTCTGTGCATAAGCGCAGGAAGGTAAAGACACTTCTCAAACAAGCTTTACTTCTCGATCCCAACGGGGTCGATCTCATGGATTACGAAGTCCATTTGGAAGGTACTCATACCTTACAATCGCTCCGGCGGTAGTTTTTCTGGAGGTTAGACCTCCACATGGGCGGTGTGCACAGCAGTGTGTACCCGCCTTTTTTTATTGTTTAATATTATTCTCTAGTAATATTTATGTAAAATATGGTATTATTTATATTATGTTAGACATAAAATTTATAAGAGAAAATAAAGAAATAATTGAACTCGGTGCAAAGAAAAAGCATGTAAAGATAGATATCGGTGAGCTTATAGAGCTAGACGATAAACGTCGGCATCTACTATCTACTATAGAGAAAAAGCGTGCAGAACAGAATATTGTAGGACAGAGAATAGTCCATGCAAATGATATAGACAGAGCGAAATTTATAGAATCCATGAAGCATTTGAAAGCGGGACTAGAAGATGAAGAAGAAAGCTTGAAGAAAACAATGAAGAAATGGCAAGACCTCATGTTACAGGTTCCCAATATGCCAGATATATCTGTACCAGAAGGTGAAAATGAAGATTTCAATAAAGAGATAAAGGCTTGGGGAGAGAAAACTGTTTTTGATTTTGAACCGAAAGATCATGTAGAGCTTATGACGAAATTGAAAATGGTTGACTTCGAACGTGGAGCCAAGGTCCATGGATTCAGAGGATATTTCTTAACTGGTGATGGCGCTAGACTTGCATTTGCTATTTGGCAATATGCTTTAGAATTTTTCAGTAATAGAAACTTTATACCAATAATCGCTCCAACAATAGTGAGAAAAGTAGCACTATATGGTACAGCACATCTACCTGGTGATGTAGAGGATTTCTATACTACACAGGATGGCGATGTATTATCTGGTACTGCAGAAGTTCCGCTAATGTCATTCCATGCGGATGAAACTCTAGAATTAACAGATTTACCAAAACGCTATTTAGGATTCTCTCCATGTTATCGTAGGGAAGCTGGTTCACATAGTAAAGATGTAAAGGGTCTTATACGTGTTCATGAATTTTATAAATTTGAGCAATTAGTATTATGCGAGGCAAGCCATGAGATTTCTGTTAATCTACATGAAGAATTGAATAAGAATACAGAACAATTCATAGAATCACTTATGATACCTTATAGAACAGTTATAAACTGTGGTGCAGATCTAGGGCTCGGTCAAGTAAAAAAATATGATATAGAACTGTGGGTACCAAAGGAATATAAATACCGTGAGATTTCCTCTGCATCATATTTTCATGATTTCCAGACTAGAAGACTCAATATCCGTTATAAAGACAGTGAAGGCAAGCTACGCTATGCTCATTCCTTGAATTCCACTGCTATACCTACTCCACGTATATTGGTATCACTTATAGAAAATTATCAGAATGCAGACGGTAGTATCACTATTCCAGAAGTATTGAGGAAATATATAGGTAAAGATAAGATATCTCTATAATACAAGTCCATGTCTCTCTTTAGACATAATAGCGCTTTACAAAGTGTAAAATATATACAGAGAAAAAAAAGAGTATTTATAATTTCCATTACTCTAATTTTTTTCTGTCTATTACTCTTTATCCTGAATATATTACTATTTTCTAGATTACCTTTTATACAGATTTCTACTATAAATATAGAATCTTCCAATCATATTTCTAAAGAAGAAATAGAAAAAGATATATTTACATATTTTGATCAGAAATATTTTAACATAATACCGAAATCTAGTATTATTTTTCTTTCAAAGAATATTATTAAACAAATACTTCTAGATAAATATAAAATAATTAATAATCTCTCTATAAAAAGAAATGGACTGTCTAGTATTACTATAAAAATAGATGAGAGAACACCGAGAGCTATTGTCTGTGATGGATTCCGTGGGGATGATACTCCAGATAATTGTTTCTTCTCTGATTATAAAGGTTATATATATGACAGAGCCCTGAAAGAGGATATAGAAAATAATCAATATAATAAATATTATGTACCAAGTACTAATAAAGCCATATCTGCTGGAATATCATTTATAGATGAAATACGTTTCAATAAAATAGAAAGTTTTCTCTCTGGCATAATCCAGAATGGACTCTCTCCCCTAGGAGTTTTAATAGGAGAAAATGGTGAATATGAAATGTATTTAAAAAATGATTTTATGAAAGAAGCAACGACCACAAGAGATATTACTGTATATTTTGACGATAAAATCCCTTTCGAAAATACTCTTTCCAATCTAGTAACTTTCTGGAAAGATGCAGTAATAAAGAATAGGAATGCCAATGCTCCTGTCTTTGATTCTATAAACTTGCATTTTGGTAATACTGTGTACTATTCTAAACAGAATAATGAATAAATTTTTCATATCCATTTTCTCCGCTATTCTTATAGGCATTTTATTTGCTGTGATTATTATCGTTAGGAATGAATATGGTTTATCAATAGGGATGAATAATGAAGTAGTTGAGAATAATGGAGAAGAGAAAATAGATCCAACTTTTATTTCAAAATTCTCCAGAGTCTTTATCTATAATTCAAAAGATAATCTTATTGATTCAAATTATAATGATGACTTTATTCCAGATATTCCTTCAGAGATACTATCTACTGCATATATTGTCTATGATATAGATAATGAAAAGACAAAAATAGAAAAGAATGCTAATAAACTTCTACCTATTGCCTCTCTTACGAAACTTGCAACGGCAGTTATCGCTAAAAGACTTATAGAAGAGAATAAAAGAATTGAAATTACAAAAAAAGTTCTAGCTATAGAAGGCAATACTGCTAAATTCCGTCTTGGTGAGAAATTCAATAAAGATGAACTCCTATATCCACTTCTTATGGTATCGAGCAATGATGCTGGAGAAGCACTCGCTCTTGCCTATGGTAGGGTAGAATTTATAAAAAAGATGAATGATTGGGCTAGTGCTATAGGTGCATATAGAACATATTTCTATGATCCATCTGGACTCTCTCCAAAGAATGTTTCTACAGCGCGTGATATTGCTATTATGATTGAATGGATAAAGAATAATGAAAAAGAGATTCTTGATATAACACTTACACAGACAAAGATGGTGCGTACTCATACATGGACGAATCCCAATCATCTTCTAAATCTCTCTGCCTATAAAGGCGGTAAGAATGGATATATTGCAGAAGCTGGGCTCACTAGTGTATCACTATTCAATATCGGTTCACCGAGCAAGCTCTATGCTGTGGTTCTGCTAGGAAGTAAAGATAGAAGTAGGGATACATTGTCTATTTTGAATAAGGTAGTGAAATAGGGTAGTATGTGAATGTGAATAATAAAGACAATAAAAAAACAAGTAAAAATATAGATAATAAAGCTAATAATGTTAATTTCTGGCAAAAACTAGAGAAACCCATCTTTGCCATTGCCCCTATGGCCAATGTTACTGATATAGCTTTTCGTTCTATGTTTGCTAAATACGGCAAGCCGTCTGTAATGTGGACAGAATTCGTCTCTGCTGATGGACTATGTTCCAAGGGTAAAAAGAATCTATTGAGAGATCTAGAATATTCTCCGAAAGAGAGACCGATAGTAGCACAGCTTTTCTCTGGAAATAAAGAAAAAATGTTTGAAGCAGGGAAACTTATAGAGGAGCTAGGCTTCGATGGGCTAGATATCAATATGGGTTGTCCAGATCGTAAGGTAGAGAAACAAGGTGCGGGAGCAGGACATATGAAAGATATAAAACTTGCAATAGAAATAATAGAAAGTGCTAGGAAAGGTGCATCACATATTCCAATATCAGTAAAAACTAGAATTGGTTACAATAAAGTAGAAATAGATACTTGGATAAAAGCATTGCTCGAACAGAGACTTCCTGCTATCACAGTACATCTCCGTACTAGAAAAGAGATGTCAGATGTGCCTGCGCATTGGGAGCTAATGCCAGAGATTATAAAGATGCGAAATGAAATTTCTCCAGAAACTATAATACTCGGCAATGGAGATATAAATAGTATGGAAGAAGCAAAAAAGAAAATAGAGGAAACTGGATGTGATGGAGTGATGATAGGTAGGGGAATATTCGGCAATCCATGGTTTTTCTCTGGCAAAGTTCCCTCTGATTTTCCTATAAAAGAAAGATTGAAAGTAATGCTAGAGCATGCAAAGAAATTTGATAAAACCCTAGGGGATATGAAAAGTTTTGCAATAATGAAAAAGCATTTCAAAGCTTATGTTTCTGGTTGGGAAGGTGCGAAGGATCTACGAGTAAAGCTTATGGAGAGCAATGAAATCAAGGAAGTTGAGAAAATTGTGAAAGACTATATTAAGGTGTTAGAATAGGCGTATGGCAAAAAATATTTCATCAGTTCTATATAGGAAATATCGACCAGATGATTGGAATGCTGTAATAGGTCAAGATCATATTGTAAGTGTTCTAGAAAGTGGAATAAAACTAAAGCGTATTTCTCATGCTTATCTTTTTTCTGGAAGTCGTGGAACGGGGAAGACTTCTATTGCACGTATTTTCGCAAAATCACTCGGAGTAAGTGATAATGATATTTATGAAATAGATGCAGCTTCTAATCGCGGTATAGATGATATAAGAGAAATAAGAGATGGAGTCAATGTCTTACCTTTCGAATCAGAATATAAAGTCTATATAATAGACGAAGTTCATATGCTTACGAAGGAAGCATTCAATGCAATACTCAAAACTCTAGAAGAACCACCAGCTCATGCTATTTTCATTCTTGCTACTACAGAGACAGAGAAAATTCCTGAAACAGTAATATCTCGTTGTCAGACTTTCTCTTTCAAAAGACCGACAAGAGAAATATTGAAAACTCTTATAAATAAAGTAACAAAGAAAGAGGGTTATGTTATAGACAACGGTGTTGCTGATCTTATAGCACTTCTAGGTGATGGTTCATTCCGTGATACTTTAGGAATATTACAAAAAGTTTTTAGCACTTCAGAAGATAAAAAGGTTTCAATAAAAGAAGTAGAGATGATAACTGGTGCTCCAAAGGGAATATTGGTAAATGATTTTATCTCTGCTCTGGCAAATGGGGATAAAGAAAAAGCCCTGTCTACTATTTCCCAAGTAAAAGAAGATAATATTTCCATAAAGACTTTCATAGCTTTAGTTTTAGAAAAAGTTAGAATAATTTTATTATTGAAAAATATTTCTGATAAAAGAAATATAGAGAAATTGAAAGAGCAAGTCAGTGAGGATGATTGGAAAATTATAGAAGCTCTAGCAAAAAATGAAAAAAGTAAAATCAATTCAGCTTTACTTCTAGATCTACTCAAAGCTTATGAGGCAACAGGAAAGGCATATATAGAAAGTTTGCCACTCGAGGTGATGGTGGTTGCGATAGGATAGTGAATATGATATAAGTTCAGTATTATGATACATCAGTTTTCTTCTATACAGAATCATATTTTATCAAGATTAAAGAATGCGAAATCTCTTTGCTACAGTGATATACAACCAGAAAAGATTCCAAATGATCTTTATAATTATCACTTGCAATTTTTGGTTAAGAAGGGTCTTGTAGTTAAATCGGACGATGGTTATTTTCTTTCGGAAATTGGTATTAAACATGTAGCTGATCCATATTCGACAAATGATGCGATCACTAGTCTATTTAAAATAAATGTTATAACTATTGTTTCTAGAGTTAATAATAAAAAAATAGAAATCCTCAATCAAATAAGAAAATCTAATCCATCATATGGTAAAGTTGGTGTAATGGGTGGAGTAGTTTTGAAAGGTGAATTAATTGAACCTGCAGCAACAAGAAAATTGAAACAAGAGACTGGACTAGAAGCTAATTTTAAATTAATTGGTTGCGAAAGAAGAATAATGTATAAAGGAGGGGAAATTTTTTCAGATTTGATGTTCCCAATTGCTTACGCAAATGAATATTTTGGAGATTTAATAGAGGATAGTGATTTTGGACATAATATGTGGGTACCAATAGATGATGCAATTAAAAACGAATCAGATGAATTTGATTCAATTAAAAGTATCACTACTGTTTTAGAATCAATTAAGAAAAAATCAATAGAAAAGTTACCTTTTTTCTTTGAAGAAGTCATAAGAAGTAATAAAATATAAGATTTTATTTACCGAGGGCATCCTCTCTTTTTATTACTCGTATATTAAGTATTCTTAAATAAGAATCAGTTCAACACAAAACAAAATAAAGAATATGAAATCAATAATCACCATCGTAGAAGTAAAGCATATTGCTATCTCTATTCCACCTGTGGGTGATCGTAATCATCTATGTGATTTAGCTGTAAAAGAATTTAATCTATCAGATGATGAAATTTATTCAGTCAGAGCGCTTTTGAATTTATTTTCTGATGTTGATGGAAATAAAGCTATTAATTTCAACTTTGTACAACCTAGAGATTTGGGTTTCAAAGAAGGATTATCAGGTAGTTTTTCAGAAGATCTTATCAAAAGATGTGGTGGACAAAGATCAATTCCACAGGCGATAGTAAGATTAGCTCTTTTTTTGAAGAAACATAATGACGAGATTCCTGAATATATTAAAAGTATTTTTCAAGGAGTTTTCTCTTTTGGTGAAAGAGTAGGTGGAGTTTTTATCTCGGGTATGGGCACTCCAACAACTTTATTAGATATAAGGTTTCATTCAAGAATATTTCAATTGATAGTAAATCGTAGGTACGCCACATATTATGATGATAGAATCTATCATGATAAATATTGTGCAATTCAAATGAAATTCTAATATCATGTATCTATGAACACACAATGTCTATATTGCAATACGCCAGAAATTAAAGCTCGGGAGATTATCGGTAATAGACTTGCCTGGGCTTTTCCTACGAATATTCCCATAACCACAGGTCACACTCTCATATCTCCTCATAGATGTGTGAGAACATTAAAGGATATGACTAAAAAAGAAAGACTAGCAATCCTCGATCTAGCAGATAGTATTATGGAAGCCTTGCGAAAACTTTACGGTGCAGAAGGATTCAACTGCGTTTGGAATGAAGGCAAGCTTGCAGGACAGTCTGTTCCACATTTCCATTTACATATCATCCCACGTAAAGATGGTGATACAGGTCTTCTCGGTTATGATCCTAGGAGTATGCTCTACAGAACGGGTGACAGGGAACCGACTTCAGAGATTGAATTAATTAAAGTGAGAGATTCTATCAGGAAAATTCTTTGATTGATTCATATTATTAATGCAAGTGCATCAAGCGGACAGAGTCATCTGTCTCGCTTTTTCTATTTACACAATATATAGTTTTATGTCCTAACTAGAAACTTTATCAAAATTTTATTATTTTTTTATTATTTCTTTATCACTACTATGCTAAAGTCCTCAATATATGCCGAGGACTGGCGTTAGGTGAGACTTAGTAGTCTATACCTAGAGGGTTCGATTCCCTTCCTTGGCTTCCTTGATTTTGTCATTGACTTTTAAAATGAATTTGTTAGTATGTATGACATACTAAGTCTTGCCAACAGCTAGGTGTAGAAAAGAGAACCCCCCAACGGGGGTTTTCTTTTATCTCTCTGACTTTTACTGTCAATCGCTTGAATATTCTTCGTTTCTAGGCTATTCTGTGGTGGTTAAATTATTATGATAAAAAAACGGATAATCCTTCTTTGTTGGCTAATAATACTTATAGGATTGTATATTTGGTTTGTAAATTCATCTATATATCCCACAGATATTGTCGAATATACTGATTTTGAAACTTCAGAACAAATCAAAATCATAGAAACAAAAGAAAATAAATATAAAAGTATAAATAATTCACGATATTATACAGATGGAAATAATATCTCATATAATTTTTCTGGAAACCAGATACTTGGAGATGTCGATATAGATACATTTACAATTCTCAGATACTCTGTTGCAAAAGATAAGAATCATATATATGTTGAAGATCGTATTCAAATAGGATTAGATCCAGAAAGTTTTACATATTATACTCTTAAAAAGGCGTCAAATATGCGTATCGGTGTAAGTTTTTTTACGGATAAAAATGGTGTATATTATTTGGCAAATGATAATAAGAGCTTAATTATTAAACCAGTTCCCTTTGATTCAAACAATGTTGAATTTATTGGTCAATACTTAAAGACTAATAATGGGATTTACTTAATTGAAGACGATAATCTCACTAAATTAGATGGTGTTGATGTAGAAACATTCAGAGTTTTAGGAACTTGTTATTCGGTAGAAATGTCTAGTGCATCATATATGATTGATGCCAATCATGTGTATGTAGATCACACTGTAATGCCAGAGATGGATCCAGAGACATTAATACAGATCGCTACAATAGAAAGCGATGAAAATAGTGAAATACCTTATATGATGACTATCTGGAAAGATAAGAACCATATTTATGCTCATTGTGGGAAAATTATTATAGAAGCTGACTATAATACTTTTGAATATCTTGGTGATAATAAAGCACAAGATAAAAGTAATATTTATAGTTTACATACTGGCGGTGGATATCATATGAAGCCAAGGCAATAATATCTAATATAACGAATAATTGAAAAACCACAGTCGAAACTGTAGTTTTCTATTTACACAGTATATAGTTTTATGTCCTAACTAGAAACTTTATCAAAATTTTATTATTTTTTTATTATTTCTTTATCACCACTATGATACGGTGGTGGGATGTTAGATAAGAAATTAGAAGATTTTATTAAAATAGCAAGAAAAGAATATAAAAAGATAGGGTATGTAGAATGCTCAGCTTTTTCTGGTGAAAAGATATTTTTTAATAAACATGGATTTAATCATTTAATTAGAAAAAAGAGAAAATATAGAGATAAAGATGAACAAATAAGGAGATTAGCTCTTTTACCACAGGCTAAAATTATACTTATTTCAAGTAAACAGTTTTCTACATATAAGATTTCAGATAAAGATATAAGTATGAATTCAAAAGCCAGATTCTGGTCATTTATAGGTAAATTAAAAGGTGAAAAAATTACAGTAATTGTTAGACAAATAAACTCTGGTAATAAACATTTCTTTAGTATTTTCTAATTTGTTAGTATATAAAAAGCGCAAAGACCCCCGAAGGAGTCTTTGATATGTTTGCCACCAGCTTTAGCCGATAATATCATCTTGGGCGCTACCCCAATGACCGCAAATACATATTGTTAATTTAATAGTATCAAATATGGCCTTACTGTCAATCGCTTGAATATTCTCTGTTTTTAAGGTATTTTATAGTAGTGTTATAAGCATTGCGGGATCGTCTAACGGCAGGACAGCGGCCTTTGAAGCCGTGAATGTTGGTTCGATTCCAACTCCCGCAGCAATCATAATTTATGAATAAAACAATCCACGACAGTGAAATTATTTCAGAGAATAAACAAGTTATAACTGCTTGTGCCTTTATACATGAGAATTTTAATGGAATCGAAAAAGTATTTTTACCGAAAAGAGCATTAACAAAGAAATTCCTGCCTGGAGTCTATGAATTATCTGGTGGTCATATTAATTTTGGAGAGGATATAATAAGTGGTCTTAAACGTGAAATCGATGAAGAATTTAATATGAGTATAAAAGTCGGTGATCCATTTGCAGTTTTTACTTATATTAATGATATTAAGAAATCACATTCAATTGAAGTTGCATATTTTGCTAAGTTTATAGAACAAATTGATAACATATTAATTCATCAAGAAGATCATTCTGAATTTGGTTGGTTTGCAGAGAATGAATTAGATAAGATTATAGATAATAATAAGAGAAAAGATGATCCTGAAATAAGGATTATTAAGAAAGGATTTCTTTTATTAAATGGAAGATCGTTGTTATTTAATTAAATAGTTAAGTGATATAATCTCTCTATGTCCAAAATAGATAAAAAAGTGTGGCCGGAATACTTTCAAGAGATTATTGATGGTAAAAAGACGTTTGAATTACGTCTTAATGATTTCGAGATAAATGAAGGCGATGTTTTGGTTCTTAAAGAATGGAACCCTGCCACCAAAGATTATACTGGACGAGAATTAGAAAAGAAGGTTGGTTATGTTGGCAAATGGAAAATTTATGATTTAACCCAGTTTTGGCCTAAAAAAGATATTGAAGATAAGGGTATTCAAGTGATTTCATTAAAAGATTTCTAAATATGAAAACAGATAGTGTTAAAATTGTAGTATTTGTCCCAGAAACTCACACTGATATTGTCCGCGAGGCTATGGGTAAAACTGGTGCTGGAAAAATTGGGAATTACAGTTTTTGCTCATTTAGTTCGAAAGGAATAGGAAGGTTCAAACCCGAAATGGGTGCTAATCCACATATTGGTAAAGTTGGAAAGCCAGAGGAAGTAATGGAAGAAAGAATTGAAAACATCTGTCCGAGAGAAAGATTAAAAGAAGTGATTGAAGCGATCAAAAAGGTACATCCTTATGAAGAAATAGCGTTAGATATTTATCCCTTAGAATCTATAAATTAAATACCATGGCAACAATAGAAGATTTTCAGAAACTTGATATTAGAGTTGGTAAAATAGTTGAAGTAAATGATTTTCCTGAAGCAAAAAAACCTGCATACAAACTTAAGATTGATTTTGGCAAAGATGTAGGCATTAAAAATTCATCGGTTCAGATTGTGGCTTTATATAAAAAAGAGGAGCTAATTGGAAAGTTAGTATTGGGTGTCGTTAATTTTCCTCCTAGGAAAATTGGCCCATTTGAATCAGAAGTGCTTACTCTGGGCGTATCAGATGATGAGGGGAGGGTTATATTAATTGTTCCGGATAAACAAAGTCCGATTATAGGAGGAAAATTGTTTTAGTTATTGTTACGAGAAACAAAATTTATGAGCAAAATATATATATGTGATGGAACAAAATATGAGATTGGTGGACCGAAGGCAGATACGATAGGCTTACCCGTTTCCATTACAAGTATTCCCTTAAGGATAAATATAGAGGGTTATGAATTACAATTAAAATCATCGTTCCATGTCAGTCTAGTTTGTATCGGTAAAATGATTGAGAAGTATAAGATATCTATTCCTGATTTTGTAAATAAAGTTATTGAAGACTTTTGTAGCTTTGTTAGTACTACGGAAATAAATTTTTTGAAATATCGTAATGAATTTAGATTCGTCTCACAAAATGAAAGGCGAACCATTGTCGCAATGTGCGATATTTCTAATCTAAAAGAGTTTTTCGACCTGATTAACAAAAAGTATAATTTGAAAGTTGAATATCAACCTACACATGTAACTATCTATACCTTGCAACCAGAATTAGGCATCTTTATATCTGACAGCAATGATTTACGGGAGCTCACAAAAGTGATTACCAATCCTAAAGGCGTGAATATATAGCGGTTCCAACAGCGTCCCATCCGGCCAGCAAATTTTAGTGCTATAATTAAATTATGAAAAAAAATCTTATAGAAATTTATGGGTGGTATGGAACAATAGCAATTGTTTTAGCATATATTCTTGTCAGTTTTTCTTTTCTTTCTGCTGATTCTATTTGGTATCAACTTCTAAATGGAACAGGTGCAATCGGGATAGTTGTAGTTTCTTTATACAAAAAAGCATATCAGCCGGGCATATTGAATATCATCTGGACATTAATTGCCATAATCGCAATTATTAATATTTTGCGTTAAAAAGGTTCCAACTTCGTACCACACGGCTAGCCAAAAAATATCTAAATAATATATGAAAAACAAAAAAATTATCAAAAAGTGATATAATCTCTCTATGTCCAAAATAGAGAAAAGAAATCTAAATTCACAAATTGTTATATATAAAGACAAAAACGGAAACATTAAAATAGATGTTCGTTTTGACGGTGATACTGTATGGTTAACTCAGAATGCTTTAGCAGATTTACTTCAAACAACTAAACAGAATATAGGTCAACATATCAAGAATGTTATAGAAGAAGGGGAATTATTAGGTAATTTAACTGTAAAGAATTTCTTTACAGTTCAAAAAGAAGGTAATAGAATAGTTTCTAGAGATGTTGAATATTACAACCTAGACATGATCATATCAGTTGGATATCGCGTCAAAAGCTCTATTGCTACCGCTTTTCGCCAATGGGCCACAGCTAGACTTAGTGAATATATTATCAAAGGTTTTATACTTGACGATGAGCGACTGAAAAATCCAGATTTACCATTTGATTATTTTGAAGAATTGACTCGTCGCATTAGCGATATTCGTACTTCTGAAAAGCGATTTTATAGAAAGATAACTGATATTTATGCTACAAGCGTAGACTATGATCCGACGAATGATCAGAGTCTTTTATTTTTCAGAACGGTACAGAATAAAGTCCACTATGCAATTACAGGAAATACTGCGGCAGAAATTATAGTTGATAGGATAGATAGTAATAAGAAGAATCTTGGGCTTATTAATTTCAGAGGAGTAAAGCCAACGAAAGAAGAAGTCGTAATTGCTAAAAATTATTATAATAAAGAAGAATTAATCCAACTTAATGCTTTGGTTGAACAATATTTGATATTTGCTACAGAACAAGCTCGTCGTAGAGTGCCGATGACTATGAAGGATTGGATAGATAAACTACATGGATTTCTGACTATCAATGACAGGAATATTTTGAAAGACGCAGGTAGGATTTCTCATGAATTAATGAAAGAGATTGCAGAAAAGAAATTTGATGAATATAAGAAAATAGAATCTACACAAGATGTGGATTTTGATGAAGTGGCGCTTAGAGCTATAGAAAATATTAAGAAAGCAAAGAAAAATATTATCAAATAGTGATATAATCCCACTATGAATCAAATAGAAAACAGACCAAAAGTTGGTGTAGGAGTAATGATACTTAAAGAAGGTAAAGTACTCATGACTAAACGTAAGGGTTCTCATGGTTCCGGAGAGTATTCTTTTCCTGGTGGACATTTGGAATACATGGAATCATTTGAAGATTGTGCCATAAGAGAGACGAAGGAAGAATGTGGATTGAGAATAAAAAATATTAGATTTCTCTATGTCACTAATGTTAAGAAATATGCTCCAAAACACTATGTTCATATAGGTTTAGTCGCAGATTGGGCGAATGGTGAGGCAAAGACCTTGGAACCTGAAAAAGCAGGAGAGTGGAAATGGTTTGATTTGAATAAATTGCCGAAGGGACCTATTTTTGAATTTTGTAAATTGTCCTTCGATGCTTATAAAACTGGAAAGATTTATTATTCATCTGAATATGATTTAGATAAAAAAATAATAAAAAAGTGATATAATCTACCCCATGAAAACCATTGTTGTTACAGGATCATCCAGAGGTATTGGCGCCGCTATTGCGATGAAATTACATGAAGAAGGACATAAAGTCATTCTTCATGGTAAAACCCAATCAAAACAACTTGTAGAATTAGCCAATAAACTAAATACTACTTATATTACTTGTGATATTTCTAATAAACAAAGAGTTGAAGAATCTATAAATAAAATCATCTTAGATTATAAGCAAATAGATGGACTAGTGAATTGTGCTGGTATCTTTCAATCAAAAGAATTTCTAGATACAAATACGGAAGATTGGATAAAAATATTTGAAATCAATGTCTTGGGTTCGGTATATTCATCACAGACATTAATACCACATTTTATTAATAATAAAAATGGTGTAATTATCAATATTGCTTCAATCAGAGCCCATACCGCTGGTTCTCATCCAATGGCTATGCCCTATGCTGTGTCCAAAGCGTCTCTAGTAAACCTAAGTGCTAATCTAGCAAAAGCTTATGCACCATATATAAGAGTTAATTCAGTTTCTCCAGGAGCTACTTATACAGATAAATCAAATCAATGGACAAAAGAAGTGGAAACTCTTCATAAAAGTGTACCTCTTAAGAGGATTGCATCTTCACAAGAAATAGCAGAGCTGGTGTATTTTCTATTAAGTGATAAAGCATCTTTTATTACAGGTCAAGATTTTGTAATTGATGGAGGTTATTTATTGGGAAGGTATTGATAGAGTTGTGATATAAAAAAACCGCTGGGCGAGACCATGCGGATTTTGCTATCATTCTTTCTGCTAATCGGCATAGCAGTAAGTAAGATTATCAATTAGCGATTTCCTTTCACTTTTGGATGCCACTCTCCATCGATAGAGCAGATTGCCTAATGCGA
>CAYOER010000011.1:0-26307 GCA_964403205.1 uncultured Candidatus Saccharibacteria bacterium
TATTTTGTAGAGATGGATTATATAAAAGATTTCGATAATTGGAATAATATAAAGAAAAAACTTGATAAAAGTGATCAAAATCAATCTTTTTATGAAAAGGAAATTTGGTGGTGTAGTGTAGGTATAAATGTTGGTTCAGAACATGATGGTAAAGGAAATAGATTTATGAGACCAGTGTATATATTAAAAAAATAAACTCAAAAACATTCATTGGTATTCCTATGACAACGAAATTAAGAGAGGATTATGCTCATGTATCATTTTATTTTAATTATAATTTCAATACAGCTATTATTTCTCAAATAAAGACTTTTGATAGCAAAAGATTATTTGAAAAGACTGGTATTACGTTAGATTATTTACATAATAAAATGAAAAAAGCGACCATTGCTTTTATATTAAGCTGAGATCGCTTTTTTCCAATGACATAGGTCGTAACCTATTTGGCTTATCAATGCCGGACAGTATCTACATCCTATCAAACCCCCCTCTCTTGTCAAATCTCCCTCGGTTTATAATCCTCCGGTGCTCTCTTTAGCCACCAATCAAATTGATCAAGATTCAATAATCCTTCTTGTGCTCCAACATACTGCACTACTGACATAGGATTCACCGGTGCCCAGACTAGAGCTTCTAATGGAGACTTACCCATATGCAGAGCAGAGACGAAGGTAGAGGCAAAAGCATCCCCACAACCAGTACGTTCTACTGGAGGTTTCGGATCTGGATATATAGGCATATAATAGAAATGCTCGCCATCTAGCATATATGCTCCCTTTGGTCCATCTGTGATAAGTACTATCTTTGGTCCCAATGCATGCATCTCTGCTAATAACTTTTTTATATCTTTTGTTTCATTGCCTAGTATTCTCTGTGATTCTTCTACATTACAGACGAAGACTTCACTTCTTTTATATATATCCTTTAATTTATTTATACCTAATTTCATTTGGAATGTTCCAGGCTGGAAAGCTAGTTTTACTTTTGGATTATCATTTAGATATTTCAATATTTCCAAATGATATTCATAACTATTAGAAGCGAGTGAACTCAAATATATCCACTTTGGAGCTTTTGCAATTTTCGGAAGGTGATAGTCGTATTCTATATGATTAACTAATATCGTACGATCATCCGTATACCATAATACGAAATGATAATTAGTAGGCTTACCATTATTTTTTTTCATATACCTAGTATCTACTTTATTTTTCTTGAGTTCATTTATACAATCTACACCATTGCTATCATCTCCTACATTTGCCATAAGAGCAGATCTTAGTTCTAGTCGTGCTGCAGAAACAGAAGCATTTGCAGAATTACCTACAGCTTTCAATACCTTTACATATTCAAAAGGCACTTTATCTCCAAAGCGCATACATAGCTCGCAATTCTCTTTATTTATATTGCAGTTTATATGAGCATCTTTTATCCTGATGAAAGCATCAGTGGTAATATCCCCAATTCCTAAAAAATCTATATCTTTTTCGAACATATATGATAGAATTATAACATATAAATAAAATGAAAACTCTACAAGAATATATACAACAAGCAATAAGTGAGAAAAAAGCAATAGGACATTTCAATATTTCCAATACAGAGGGCTTCTGGGCAGTCGTAATGGCTGCGAAGGAATTGCAAGTACCAGTTATTATAGGTGCATCAGAAGGAGAAAGAGATTTCATAGGAGTTAGAGAAGTAGCTAGTATAGTAAAGACATATAGAGAATACACCGGACAAGCCGTGTTTCTGAATGCTGATCATACATATTCATATGAAAAGGTAAAAGAGGCAGTAGATGCAGGGTTTGATGCTGTAATATTCGATGGTACTGAACTTCCATTCGATGAGAATACAGAAACAACAAGAAAATGCATAGAATATGCAAAATCTAAAAATCCTAATATTCTAATAGAGGCAGAAATAGGATTTATAGGTAAAAGTTCAAAAGTCCTAAGCGAAATTCCAAAAGGTGTAAATATTACAGATGAATATCTAACCACCAGAGAACAAGCAAAAGACTTTATAGATAAAACTGGCGTAGATCTTCTGGCTCCTGCAGTAGGCAATATACATGGAATGTTAAAGGGTGGTAAGGATCCTGCTTTGAATATAAAAAGGATTAAAGAGATACACGAATTCACTGGTATACCACTAGTTCTACATGGTGCTTCTGGCAATTCTAATGAAGATATAGTAGATGCTATAGATTCTGGAGTAGCTATAGTACATGTCAATACTGAACTTCGTGTAGCATATAGAATAGGCCTTATGAAATCTCTACAAGAGAATCCAGACGAGGTCGCACCGTATAAATATCTCAAGGGCGCTAGAAACGCTATGCAGAAAGTAGTAGAAGATAAATTAAGAGTATTTAATAAAATAAAATAATATACATAAATATTTCCCATGAAAAATATATTTATAACAAGAAAAATATTAGATTCAGGTATAAAGATGCTCACTGATAAAGGCTATAATGTAGATATAAGCCCCAAGGACAGACCACTTACAAAAAAAGAAATAATAAAATTCTTAAAACAGAAAGAATATGATGCAGTTCTAACACTTCTTACAGATCAAATAGATGCAGAAGTTATGGACTCTGCTCCGACTGTGAAGATCTATGCCAATTATGCAATAGGATTTAATAATATAAATATAGAAGAAGCAAAAAAGAGGAATATATATGTTACTAATACTCCAGGTGGTGGTGCAGATAGAGTCTCTGAACTTGCATGGGCACTTATACTGGCTCTCTCATGTCGTGTCGTAGAAGGTGATACTATGATGAGAAAAGGTAAATGGAAAGGCTGGGATCCTATGAATCTTCATGGTATTAAACTCCATGGCAAGACTCTAGGAATAATCGGTACAGGTAAAATAGGTTCTGAAGTTGCAGAGAAAGGGAAAAAAGCCTTTGGAATGAATATTGTTTATTATGATATTGCAAAAAATGAAAATATAGAAAGAGAATTAGGAGCTACTTTCTACTCTTCTCCGGAAGAAGTATTGAAAATTGCAGATGTAATATCTCTGCATGTACCATTATTAGATTCCACAAAGCATCTTATAAATGCTGAAAGACTACAAATGATGAAGAAGAGTGCGTATCTTATAAACACTTCAAGAGGACCTGTAGTAGATGAAAATGCTCTAGTATATGCATTGAGTAATGGTATAATCAGAGGAGCGGGTCTCGATGTTTATGAATTTGAACCAAAGACCGCAAAAGGTCTGACCAAGCTTCCAAATGTGGTTATGACTCCACATATCGCTTCTGCTAGTGATGATGCACGCTATGATATGGCTATGCTTTCTACTGGGAATATCATAGATTGTATGGAGGGTCGTGTACCTAAGAATAATGTGGTAAAATGAAAATAATTAATTCTTTTAATCTATAAAATTATGTCAAATGTAGAATTTGAAACAGACTCACAAGGTATACAATATGCATATGGAGGTGCAAATCAAGCCCCAGCAAAGGGACTTACCGGTCTTCTCATAAAGATGGGTCTAGCAAAGAATGAAAATGGTGCAAAGATGGTAATGATTGGTATCTTTATACTCAATATTATTATTACTGTTTTTTTATTAATGTATTTTGTATTCTAATTTTATTTTTTCATGTACAAAAATAACAATAAAGCCTTCACCCTCATCGAACTTCTAGTGGTTATCTCTATTATCGGCCTGCTTTCTACTGTTGTACTTGCGAGTCTAAATACCGCGAGAGGGAAGGCGAGGGATGCTAGAAGATTGTCGGATATGAAACAGGTGCAATTGGCTTTGGAACTATATAGAGATAAAAATGGAGCGTATCCTTCAGCTGATTTTGCATACCCTAGAGAAAATTCTTGTGGTTCTAGTGCATCTGGTGCACTTAGTGTTATGGCAACAAAATGGGGTTCATCACTTACAGCTTTAGTAACTGCAGGATTTTTACCAAGTCTTCCTAATGATCCAAAACCAAGTACTTGGGTTGGTGATGCTATATCAGAGAATCCTGATTATTGTTATGGATATTCATCAACAAATAGTGCATCAACATATCATAATTGTATAAATATACAGACTAGTTCTATTGCAGATATTAGAGACTATGAATATATTCTATATACATCTCTAGAGACAAGACCTACTAATGGTTATAGACCATATTGGGGAGCAGATGGTTCTCCGGCAACATATGATTCATCTTTTGCTGTTATGAACAAGTGTATTCTTGGTCCTAAGAAGTAATTAAACCAATACTTGATTTTTATTTCCATATATATTAGAGTATATACTCCATGATTGCTTTAAATGTAGAAAAGAGAGATATGAGACTAGACCTAGAAGGCCTACGTAAGAGCGGCAAGCTTCCTGCTGTATTCTATGGCCCAAAGGAAAAGGCTACTCCTATCACAATATCCATGAAAGATTTCATAAAAGCTTGGAGAAAAGCTGGTGAATCTTCTGTTATTATCTTGAAAGATGGTGCGAATGAACATGAAGCTCTGATATACGATATAGATGTACATCCAGTTACAGGTACACCACGTCATGCAGATTTCTATGTTATAGAAAAGGGTAAAAAGGTAAAGGTTCATATACCTCTAGTATTCGAAGGTATTTCTCCTGCAGTGAAAGATAAAGGTGGAATCTTGGTGAAGGTTCTACGTGAACTAGAGATAGAAGCAGCGCCGAAGGATCTACCACATGAACTAAAAGTAGATATATCTACCCTAATAGAGCTTACAAGCGTTATTACAGTAAAGGAAATAAAGATACCAACTGCTGTTACTCTAATATCAAATACAGATGAAATAGTAGCTTCTATATCAGTAGCTAAAGAAGAAGTGGAAGAAGTAAAACCAATAGATATGTCTGCAATAGAAGTAGAAAAGAAAGGTAAAGAAGCAAAAGAAGGTGAAGAGCCAGTAGCAGATGCCAGTGCGGAGCCAGCAAAGAAAGAAGAGAAAAAGAAATAAATAAGAGATAAAAAAGAAATAAAATACTATGTTACAATAGTATTCATGAATTTAGCATTCAGGAATATTGTTATTGTAGCTTTTTTATTTATCAGTTTATTGCCAAATATCGTTTTTTCTCAGTCTAGTACTGAATCAGCAGATCAAAGAGAGGTTAGACTACGGGCAGAACTAGCACAGATAGAGCAAGAACAGAAGGAAACTGAGAAAATACTATTTGATACTAGACAACAAAGCGCTTCTCTAAAGCGTGATATTACTATACTTGATGCAAAGATAAAATCTGCTCAATTAAATATAAAAGCAAAAAATATATTAATAGAAAGTCTTGGTAAAGATATAGTAAAAAAAGAGAAAACAATAGAATCTCTAGAGGATAGAATAGATCGAGGAAGAGAGACTCTGATACAGATTATGAGAAAGACCAATGAAATGGATAGTATAACTATACCAGAAATAATATTGACTGGGGATGATTTGAGTAATATCTTTGTTGATCTAGATACATTCGAATCAGTACAGAAATCATTGAAAACTACCTTTGAAGAAATAAGAAATGTAAAGTCTCAGACTGAAACAGAAAGAGAAGAACTAGACGATAGAAGAGATAAAGAAATGGATGCAAAATATGCCATACAACAAGAAGAAAAAAATATAAAGAGTAATCAGGGTGAGAAACAGAAACTTTTGAATATTAGTAAAAATAATGAACAGACATATACACAGATAGCAGCACAGAAAGCACAGAAAGCAGCAGAGATAAGAGCTGCACTTTTCTCCCTACGTGATGCAGAAGCAATACCTTTTGGAGAGGCTCTAAAGTATGCTAGTTTTGCCTCTAGTAAAACTGGAGTTAGACCTGCTTTTCTCCTAGCTATTCTCACTCAAGAAAGTGCTTTAGGTAAAAATGTAGGATCATGTTATCTCACTAATCTAGATACTGGAGCCGGAGCAAGTGCGAAAAGTAGTAGAACATTCCCAAATGTTATGAAACCTACAAGAGATGTACAACCTTTTCTAGATATTACAAAGTCTCTAGGACTAGATCCTATGAGAACATTAGTATCATGTCCACAGTCAGTCGGCTGGGGTGGTGCTATGGGGCCTGCACAGTTTATACCATCTACGTGGATGCTTTTCAAAGACAGAATATCTAGTACCCTAGGTATAACCCTTCCGAATCCATGGAATCCACAAGATGCCTTTATGGCATCAGCTATATATCTAGGAGATCTCGGTGCAGTAGGTGGAAGTTATACGAAAGAACAGAATGCTGCTTGTAAATATTATTCAGGGAAATCATGTAGCTCTTCTGCTCTTATCAGATCTTATGGTACTTCTGTTATGACAAAGGCCGATAATATACAGAGAAATATGATTGACCCATTACAAGGTATATGATAGAGTGTCTTTTATGAAAAAAGATATACATCCAAAAGAATATAGACCTGTAATCTTCATTGACAATTCCTCTGGAGTGCATTTTCTTATTTCCTCTACAATAAAGACAAATGAAAAGGCAAAATGGACAGATGGCAAAGAATATCCTGTATATCATGTAGAAATCTCTAGTGCTTCACACCCTTTCTATACGAATCAAGAAAAGACTATGGACAGTGCAGGTAGAGTAGAGAAATTCAAGACTCGCCAGTCCAAAGCCAAGTCAAAAGACGGAGCTAATAGTAAAAAATAAATGACTAATCATAAAACAGCATTTCTAGAGGAAATGCTAGGAAAACTCGAAAGAGAAGAAAAAGATCTTTTATCTATGAGTGAAAAGGATCCTTCTATGAAAGATCTAGCTACAAATGAACTCGTATCTATAAGAGAACAGAAAAAGGGTATAGAGGATCAAATAAAATCTATTCTAGAAGCAGAGAAAGAAGAAGAGGAATATCCAAAGGAAATAATACTAGAAATACGTGCTGGAGCTGGAGGAGATGAAGCAGTAATATTTGCCAATGATCTTCTACAAATGTATAAAAGATATTCAGAATCTCGTGGTTGGTCTGCAAAGATTACAGAAGAATTGACTCTTGAAATAAAGGGTAAAGATGTTTATGAATCATTACGATATGAAACTGGAGTTCATAGAGTGCAGAGAGTACCAGAAACAGAGAAAATAGGCAGAGTACATACTTCTACTGCATCTGTTGCTATTCTACCGATAAGAAAGAAACATAAATTTGAAATTAATCCAACAGAAATAGAGATGGAATTCTCCCGTGCAGGTGGAAAAGGTGGTCAGAATGTCAATAAAGTTGAAACTGCAGTGCGCCTAGTACATAGGCCTACTGGTATAGATGTTCGTGCTACTGCAGAACGTAGTCAGGCTGCCAATAGAGAGAAAGCAATGGAAGTGCTAATGGCCAAGCTTGAAGCTCTAAAGGATGAAGAAGAAGCAAAGAAATTTAGCGCTGATAGAAAAGGTCAGATAGGAACAGGGGATAGATCTGAGAAAATAAGAACATACAATATTCTACAAGATCGTGTCACAGATCATAGGATAAAGCAGGATTGGCATAATATTCCAGTTATCTTTGCTGGTAAACTAGACCCTATAATCAATGCTCTGAAGGATATTGCAAATAAAGAATAAATTTGATAGACTCGATAAACAATGTTAAAAGATACAAAATCAATAAATAAAGATGGTATAGAGGGTATGTTCGCTGTCGGTGCACACTTTGCCTTTTCCCGTAGCCGTAGACACCCTACTGCCGCTCCGTTCATATTCGGTGTAAAGAACAAAGTAGAGATTTTTGATCTAGAAAAGACACTTCTATCTCTAGATAAAGCAAAGAATTTCATAAAAGAAATAGCAAAAGAGGGAAAGACTATTCTATTCGTAGGTGGTAAGAGTGAAGCTAGGAATTCTATAAAGCATGGTGCACAGGCACTAGCTATGCCATTCGTAGATGGAAGATGGATAGGTGGTACACTTACCAATTTCGGCCAGATCAGAAAGCGTGTGGAGAAGATGGAAAAATTAATGATGGAAAGAGAAAAAGGTGAATTAGCAAAGTACACAAAGAAAGAAAGATTATTGATAGACCGCGAAATAGCAAAATTAGAAAGATTCTTCACTGGTATAGTATCTATGAAAGAACTTCCAAAGGCTCTATTTGTAGTAGATCCAAAGAAAGAAAAGAGTGCAGTGAAAGAAGCCCAAGATATGAAGATTCCTATAGTTGCCCTATCTGGTTCTGATTGTGATATTAGAGGTATTTCCTACCCTATACCAGCAAATGATGCTTCACAGTCAAGTGTAAAGTTTTTTATAGATGAAATAGTAAAGACATATAATGAAGGCAAGCTAGAAGGCAAGACAGAAATTAAGAAAGTATAGTATAATAATCATATATGATTACAACAGAACAAATCAAAGATTTGCGAGATCAAACTGGCGTATCCATCATGCAGTGCAAAAAGGCTTTAGAAGAAGCGGGTGGTGATATGGCCAAGGCCACAGTTATATTGCAGAAGAAAAGCGGTGAACTATCTGCAAAGAGAAAAGACAAGAATTTCAATGCTGGTACTGTACAAGCATACATACATTCTACTGGCAATGTAGGTACTATAGTTGTACTTTCTTGTGAGACTGATTTCGTATCCGGTAATGATGCATTCAAGGTTCTAGCTCGTGATATAGCTATGCATATTACCGCTACGAATCCAAAATTCATATGTAAGGACGATATAACAGAAGAAGCACGTAATACCGCAAAGGAAGTATTCCAGAATGAAGTAAAGGATAAGCCAAAAGATATGCAAGATAAGATATTAGAAGGTAAGATAGCAACATATTTCAGTGAAATGGTGCTTCTGGATCAACCCTTTATAAAGGATCCATCTGTGACAATACAAGGTCTAATAGATAAAGCTGTACAGAAATACGGAGAGAAAATTGCTCTAACTAAATTCAGCAGGTATCAATCATCATAATTCAATAAAGATATATGAATCTTCCAATGATTTCATTTTTCGTATCTGGTCTAGCTATACTAGGCATGATCAGTCTCAAGTCTCGCGAAATAAAAACTAATAAACGCTCATGGTTATCTACATTTACAGATAGAACAGATGGTAGAATGTCTGCTATGTATTTATTTATTAGAAAAGCTATATCTTATATAAATAGGCAGAGCGCTATTGCTCTTATTCAGTGGATAGCTTATCATATTCTTTCATGGATAAGATCCTGTTATATATGGATGAGGTCCACGGCGCATTCTTATCCACATTCGAAGAAAGTGCTAGATATGGTACGTGGCAAGGGTACAACAGATAGAAATGGTGGGGCATCAGTATATTTGAAGAAAATTTCAAAAGAGAAGGAATAATAAAAGATAGTACTGTATTGATAATAGAATATTTGCCACCTTAGCTCAGTTGGTAGAGCGCCACTTTTGTAAAGTGGATGTCCCCAGTTCAAATCTGGGAGGTGGCTCCAAAGGTAAATTAATAATTAATAACGTTACGTTCCTGATATTTAGGAATGCATTGTATTATACCTATGATAATAATAAAGAAATGTAAAAATTGTCAGATTGTTTTAAAACAGAGATTCAAAATAAAATTTTGTTCTAATAGATGTCAACATGAACATCAATACAAGCTTTTTATTAATAGATGGCAAACTGGTGAAATCGATGGTTCTATTGGCATTTCATCAAAAATGATTTCTGGAAGAATAAAACGTTACCTAATTGCGAAATATAAAGAGAGATGTTCAATGTGTGGATGGAATAAAAGACATAAAATAACAGGTAGAGTGCCTTTGGAAGTGGATCATATAGACGGTAATGCTGATAATAATATGGAATCGAACCTAAGACTATTGTGTCCGAATTGTCATGCCCTAACACCATATTTTCGAAACCTAAATAAAGGTAATGGAAGAAAATGGAGAAGAGATAAGATTAGAAGACAAAATAGCATTTAATGGTGATATTTGATATATTGATAGTATGAATTATAAGTTTGGAAAAGATTTAACTAAAGAAGCACCTAGAAGCCCTAAAATAGTTTTGGGTAGTTTCGTTATTCTTGCACGAACTATAGATAAATGTCGCGCTTTATTATGGGGTAAGCTTGGTGAATATGAATTTGATTGCGAACTCGATAATTATCTTTTCAGTTTTAAAGGAATAAGTGGAAATGATTTTAAGAATTATGTGAATGAAGGACATTCAGATAAAGAGATTGTAGAATGGGTAAAAAATACTGGAATATTAAAGACCAATAAAGAAATTTCTAAATGGACTCAAGAACAGATGAATAATAATTATTCTGATGATGTGGAAGGAAAAAAATGGTTACGTGGAAAAAATAAAAAACTTGATATTCCGCTTGACGGAACATTATTTGATTATCTTGAAGTAGATGATAAGGTGAGTTTTACCTCACCTTAGCCTTATAGATCTTTATAGTTACGGTCTCTATTTTCTTATGCAGAATATCAATCTCACTATTTGTAAGAGTTTTATCTAGTGAACGATAAGTAATGCGATATGCATAGCTTATATTGTCTTTACCAAATTTCTCTGCATTCTCGTATTTATCCAATAGTTCTACTTCTTCTACTAGATTAGGTGCTGTTTCCCTAACAAGGTCAAAATAATCATTCGGTATAAAATCATTTTTTACAATAAAAGAAATATCTCTAACAATTGATGGATATTTACTAACTTCTACGAATTTATTACCTAGTTTTAATTGCTTTGTAACTCTTTTATCTCCTGACCAGAGAAGGCGTATATCTGGAAGCTCCATGCTTATGATAGCTAGTCTCTCTAGACCGAAGCCGAATGCCCAGCCATTGTATTTCTCTGAATCCACACCGAGTTTCGCCAATACACTCGGCTGTACTATGCCAGCACCTAGGACTTCTACCCATTTTCCACCCTTATCCACCTCCATCTCTAGACTATCGTGAGTATAGGGGAAAGTATCAGGATTGAATCTATATTTTATTTCTTTACCGAAAACTGATTGAGCGATCTCTACCAATACATCTTGTAGATCCTTCTGTGTAATTACCTTATCTTTATTTGGACATATATATAGACCATCTACCTGATGGAATATATTCATATGGTTTCTATCTATTTCATCTTTTCTATATACCTTTCCATAAGATAAAACCCCTAATTTTTTTTCTTCTTTTAATTTCTTTTTTATTTCTGGTAAATTGAAATAGTAATACCACATCACAGTAGTATGTGTTCTCAATATATATTCATTATCTACATAGTATGTATCACTTTTACTTCTTGCTGGATGATTCGCAGGGAAGTCAAAAAGATCGAAGCTCTCTCTAGCTGGTACTATCTCTGGTATGGTTATTTGATCAAATTCTTTCAGTATTGGTAGCTTTGTAACCCTTTCTATAATTTCATTTATTGGGCTACCTTTCGTCCTAGATAGATCTGCCATGGCCAAATATCTCTTTATACGCAATGCCTCTATATCCTGCCTATTTTCTAGGTTTTTTCTTATTTTATCCTCTTTTTGTTCTGTTATTATAAACATGTATATATTCTAGCTTAATATAGATTTTTTTGCTATAATTAGAGCATAATATGGCAAAAGAAAAGCAAGATAAAGAAAAGAAGGGTAAAGACAGCTATGGTGCAGATTCTATACAGGTACTAGAGGGTCTAGAGCCAGTCAGGCGTCGCCCAGGAATGTACATAGGTACTACAGGCCCAGATGGTCTACATCACCTTATAAATGAGATTTTCGATAATTCCCGGGATGAAGCCATGGGTGGTTTTGCTGATGATATAGAAGTAGCGCTTTTACCACATAATCGTATAAGAGTTGTGGATAATGGCCGTGGTGTACCTGTGGATGTGCATAAGACTACCAAGGTCTCTGCTTTGGAAACCATTATGACAGTTTTACATGCTGGAGGGAAGTTCGGTGGTGAAGATACAGGATATAAAGTCTCAGGAGGATTGCATGGTGTAGGTGCATCTGTTGTGAACGCTCTGTCTATCTATACAGAAGTTATAGTACATAAAGACGGTGGAGTATATAGACAAGAATATTCCCAAGGTAAAAAGAAGGCAAATGTAAAGAAAATAGCTAATACCAAACTTCATGGAACAATAGTCGCTTTTGAACCAGATATAGAGATTTTCAAAGAAGTAAGTTTTGATTTCAATCGCATTGTGAATTATCTCCGTCAACAAGCATATCTTACAAAAGGTCTACGTATAGCTACTATAGATGCTAGAGACTATGTCGGAGAAGAATTAAAATTTGATAAAGATGGCTCACTCATAATAGATGAAAATGTTTTTTATTTGAAGGATCTTAATCTACAAGTACCTTCACATACTTTCTATTTCGAAGGTGGACTCTCATCTCTAGTAAAGTTTACAAATCAAATATTAAAACCAATACATAAGAATATTTTCTATACAGAAAAGAAAGTAGAAGGAGTAGAATCTGTAGAAATAGCTTTACAATATGCAGATGATATATCTGCACGTGTCCTAGCTTTTGCAAATACAATATATAATCCAGAAGGAGGTACACATCTTACAGGGTTCAAAACTGCCCTTACTAGAACTCTCAATACTTATGCAAAGAATAATAATCTAGCAAAGGAAGGTGGTGAAGATAATTTCACCGGTGATGATGTTCTAGAAGGTCTTACAGCGGTTATATCTGTTAAACTGCGAGAGATACAGTTCGAAGGTCAGACCAAGGCTAAACTAGGATCTGTAGAAGCACAGAGCGCAGTTGCTACTGTATTCGGAGAAACATTCTCTGCTTTCCTAGAGGAAAATCCAGATGATGCTAGAGCGATAATTACGAAAGTCGTACTTGCCATGAAGGCTCGTAAAGCTGCAAAGGCTGCAAAGGATAGTGTATTACGAAAGGGTGCATTGGAAGGTATGACTCTACCAGGGAAGCTTGCGGATTGTCAGAGTCATGATGCTTCTGAATCAGAAATATTCATAGTAGAGGGAGACTCTGCTGGTGGTACTGCAAAGACCGGAAGAGATAGGCGTATACAGGCTATACTTCCACTAAGAGGTAAAATATTAAATATTGAAAGAGCACGTCTAGACCGTATGCTCGGATCAGAGCAGATAAAGAATCTAGTATTAGCATTCGGTACTGCCATCGGTGATACATTCGATATTTCTAAACTTCGTTATCACAAGATAATTCTCGCTACAGATGCCGATGTCGATGGTGCACATATACGAACGCTCATACTCACTTTACTCTATAGATATTTCAAACCTCTTATAGAAGGTGGATTTGTATATATTGCTCAACCACCACTTTATAAAGTAAAGAGAGGAAAAGAAATAATGTATTTCTATTCTGAAGAAGAGAAAGTAAAAGCTTTAGGAAAAGAAATAGATGATATGAATGAAATAGATGAATCAGAAATAGATGCAGATATGAGAGAAGAATTATTGGAAAGAGCGGGTGTGGAGGGGGAAATTGAAGGTGAAGAAGTAAAAAATAAGAAAAATAAAATCCATATACAACGTTATAAGGGTTTAGGAGAAATGAATGCCGATGAACTCTGGGAAACTACTATGGATCCAGAACATAGAATTTTGAAAAAAGTAAATATTGATGATGCACAGGAAGCCGATAAAGTCTTTGATATGCTTATGGGTACAGATGTGCCTTCTAGAAAGATGTTTATACAATCAAATGCCAAAAAGGCAACTATTGACATTTAATACTAAATAGTATACAATACTGGGGTTAGTCAATAATACTATATATGAATAAAAATATCATTAAATTAAGCCTTTTAGCGACATTTGCTATTATTTTATCTATTTCTTTAGCTCCTATAAAAGCTAATGCTATTACCTTTAACCCTCTTAATCCTATAGATCCATTCTGTCTATTTACCTGTGATGATGACGATGATGATGCTCCACAGACTGTCTATAATACAAATAGTAATAATGTTGATAGTTACAATAATACAACTATCAATAATCCAGTTACCAATAATGATCCATCTACTGTAGCTTATAATGGCACTGTATATAATGGTGGTATATACGAACCTAGACAAACAGTCTATGAATATGATTATAACTATTATAATCCTCCACAGACATATTATCCTCCTACTCCTACATACATTTATAACCCTCCAGTCTATAACTATTATTCACCTATTAATGTTACCTGTAGTGCAAATGTAAATTATACAAATACTGGTGTAAATGTATCATGGAGAGCTTATGCATCTGGTGGTAATGGTAATTATTCATATAGCTGGTCTGGTACAGATGGCCTATATGGTTCTAGTAATGTAGCAAATATTTATTACAATACATCAGGTACAAAATCCGCTTCTGTTACTGTATATTCAAATAATTCTCAAACCACAGCGTATTGTTCCAATATAGTAGTTTCTAATCCAAATTATTATTATAATAATAATTATACTTATAATCCTCAGGTAATATATAATACAAATGATATTCAAATAGCATGTTTTGCTGATAAAACATCTACTACTATCGGTACTCCAGTCACATGGGCTACAGAAGTCTATCCTGTAAATCAAAACTATACTTATGCTTGGACAGGTACAGATGGTGTGAGTGGCAATCAAGGTACTCTCATCACTACCTATGTCAGCTCTGGATCAAAGAGTGCAATAGTTACTGTTTCTGCAAATGGTATAAGCAGATCAAAAGCCTGTGGTAATACAGTATCTGTAAAATCAAATGTAGTTGCAAAACCTGCTCCGACTGTAAAGGCTACAGTAGCACCAATAGAGAAAGAACCAGTAAAAGCTGATATCAATGAACTCTCTGCAGCATCTCTATTTTCTCTCAAGGGTGTACCTTGGGGCTGGGTAGCGATACTCGTTATCCTCGTACTTTTCAGTACAGTTGTATATCTTCTAGTAAATAGGAATAAAATGTAAAGATGGTGATAGTCAGTGATAAGTAAGACGGGTGTTAGTTCCAAATATAATTCTAAGAAAATAGCCCTAGGAATAGGGCTATTTTCTTTCCACAATTTCCCTCACCATTCTCTCTACCACTTCATCTGCATTCATTTGCCCTATTTGTCCATGATCACGACTCTCTAGTGTGACTTTCCCAACTTCCATATCTTTATCTCCTATTATTATAAAATAGGGAATACGCATGACTTTTGCCTCACGGATTTTCTTGCCGAAGCCTTCTTTACCTAGATCTATTTCTACTCTTATTCTTCTTTCCTTCAATTTCTCATATATTTCATTTGCTTTTGCATGATGTGCTTCTGCTATCGGTATCACCTTTACTTGTACAGGAGATAACCAAAGAGGGAAATTACCACCATAATGTTCTATGAGAAAACCTATGAAGCGTTCATGCGTACCAAGCGGTGCTCTATGAATACAGAGCGGTGTCTGTTCCTTACCCTCATTGTCTATATAAGTTAGATTAAATCTTTTTGGTACTGCAAAATCTACTTGATTGGTAGCTAGGGTGAATTCACGACCGATAGCGCTCCATACCTGTACATCTATTTTTGGTCCATAGAAGGCAGCTTCATTTGCAATTTCAATATATGGAATATTTGATTCTATCAGTACATTCCTTACCATATCTTCTGTTTTTTTCCATAGTTCTGGTTCATTTACAAATTTATCTCCGAGACGTTTCGGATCATGAGTGGAGAAACGCATTATGTATTTTTCAACTCCAAAGATCTTGAAATATTTGAGATACGTTTCATTTACGGCTCGGAATTCATCTGCAAATTGTTCCTCTGTACAATATATATGTGCATCATTCATTTCTAGCATTCTGACCCTCATAAGTCCAAAGAGTTCTCCGCTTTTCTCATGTCTATAACATGTACCGTATTCTGCTAGTCTCAAAGGGAGATCTTTATAGCTTCTCATTGAAGATGAAAAAATTTTATGATGATGAGGGCAATTCATAGCCTTCAAATAATATTTCTCCCCCTCGTATTCCATAGGAGGGAACATGCTTTCTTTATAGTATGGAAGATGGCCACTCTTTAAATACATTGATTCTTTTGCAATATGCGGAGTTCTTACACGTTTATATCCTTGATCCATTTCTGTTTCCTTTGCTAGTATTTCCAATTCTTCTATTATCTCTGCACCATTTGGAAGCCATAATGGTAGTCCCGGTCCTACATCTTCATCGAAAGTAAATATTCCTAATTCTTTTCCAAGTTTTCTATGATCTCTTTTCTCTGCTTCTATTTTCTGTGCTTCATATTCATCAAGTCTTTCTTTTGTCTCAAATGCCAATCCATATATACGAGTAAGCATTTTATTTTTTTCACTCCCACGCCAATACGCCCCTGCAATATGGGAAAGTTTAAAACAATCTCCATGTATTTCTCTATTTGGATTCTCTATATGTCCACCACGACAGAGATCTGTGAAGTTTCCACAAGTGTATAAAGTTATTTTTTCCCCTTTACCAACTATTTCTTCTATAAGTTCTATTTTATATGGATTATCTTTGAAATGTGCTTTAGCTTCTTTTTCACTTACTTCTTTATGAGTAAATTCTTTCCATGAATTTAGATTTTTCTTCATTTTCTTTTCTATATCATGGAGATCTTTATCAGAAAGCTTCACATCAGTAGGGAATTCAAAGTCATAATAAAAGCCATTGTCTATAGCTGGACCTATGGTGTTTTTCGTATTTGGATATAGTTCAAGCACCGCACTTGCTAGTAAATGTGCAAGGGTATGACGGAGGGGGTCTAGATTATCTATGGGGTTGTTTGATTTCATGGGTAAATAATAACTCTTTATCAGTTTTTTATAAAGGGTTGACTTTATTATACTATTATGCTATTATATAAAGTAGAGTTTCATTGACACTCAGCTCAACCTTAGAAGGATTTTTATGACTCTTCGCGAACTATCGGCGCTTGTATCATTGATCATTGTGGTCTTTGGTACGATTTGGTACATCTGTCTCGTCTTATGGGGACAGAAGGTTAAGCCTGTTCTGGCGACCTGGATTGTCCTTTCAGGTACTATGACCTTGGGATTTGTCACTTACCTGACAGCTCCGAAACATAGTCTTATCAGCAACATCGGAAATACTTCTGGTGTTATCACAACCCTCTCTGTTTTCCTCGCTGTCGCCTGGAAAAATATGAAAGGAGGTAAGAGAGTACAGTTTAATCGGTTTCAATTTTGGTCACTAATGATTTCTCTAGCGATTGCTATTCTATGGATTGCAATTGTTTGGGGATTCAAAGGTACTGGGATTGTACCGAATATTCTCACACAAATCCTAATGGCAGTTGGTTACATAGTTACTGCCGAAAGGTTATGGTATGCCACCAAAAATACAGAGTCTCTGATGCTCTGGTGGTGTGTGGCCATAAGTAGTGCTATTGCATTGTACACGGCGATATTGAGTCATGATGGATTAGCTGTTTTGTACTCAGTGCGAGCAACTATTACATCCGGCACTCTTGTCTGGCTCATGTATAGAGCAGATAAGAAGAGTCAGTTGATTATAGCTTCATGATACCCGCCCCAACGAGGAAACCCTCCTTCGGGCGGGTTTTCTTTTTATTAATATTATTTTTTTCTTGCTCTCATTTATATAGATGATAGAATATCGACACATGAATGAAGAAGAAATAAGAAAAAATGCAATTGTATTTGCTAAAAAGAATAAAATTAAAATCGCCAAAGAATTGGTGAACCCTATTGAATATTTACCTGATAAATTCCCTATATCTGTCTTTATGTCAGGCTCTCCAGGTGCTGGGAAGACAGAATTATCAAAAAGATTAATAGATATAATAGAAAAAGATGTTAAACACAGGGTTGTTAGAGTAGATGGAGATGAGATACGCTATCGTATACCAGGTTATACTGGAAGTAATTCCTATTTATTTCAAGGAGCTATTTCTTTAATCGTTGAAAAGATGCATGATCTATTACTACATAATAATCAATCTTTTATTTTTGATAGTACTATGTCTAATTATGAGAAAGCTGTAGATAATATAAATAGATCCATCGATAAAAGTAGAGCAGCCTTTTTATTTTATGTATATCAACGACCAGAAATAGCATGGAAGTTCACTCAAGCCAGAGAAAAGAAAGAGGGTAGAAATATACCAAAAGAAGCTTTTATAAAAGAATTTTTTAATTCTAGAGATACAGTAGAAAAGATTATGTTAAAATATGGTAATAAAATCAATACTTTTTTAGTTAAAAAAGATTTTATAACAAATAATGAACAGTATACAGTTAATTTGACCAGTGAAAATAAAGGCATTGACGAATATATATTAGAGAAGTATAATAGAGATGATTTAAACAGGATATTATGAGATTATTAAATATATTTAGAAAGAAGGAAGTTAATACCGAAACTGGCAGTTTTGCTAGCTTCTTTCTAAATGCTACTCCAAAAGAAAAGATAAAAGTTTTTACCCAAGCTGCTGTTTTAGCAGATAAAGATCAAAAGAAACTCTTTGAGGAGGTAAAATAATTACAATCCCTTCATTCTTTCTATAGTAAACCCCTTTTCACTATTTCTTATATAGACTGTAGCTCTAATTGCAATACATGAATCTACAGCAATAAGTTCCCTAAATTCTTTATAAACCCTAGGGAAAATAACTGCAGGTGCAGAGCCGGAGAAATCTGCTATTGTTAGGAATGCCATAGTTTCATTATTTTTTGTTTGTATTGCACGTATATCTGTAATTATTATTGCTATCACTACACTATCACCCTCTTTTTTATTTTCTAAAGCTTTTTTTATATCTATATCTTTACTCTTTATTATATTTTTATATTTATCCAATGGATGTCCAGAAATATATAATCCTAGTAATTCTTTTTCCCATGCGAGTTTATCACGCATCTCGGCATTTGGTATTTCGGCAAGTCTAAGTGTGGGTATAGATGATGTATCACTCATCAGTCCGAAAAGGGAGTCCTGATTTTCATTTTGTTTTCCTCTCTCTTTATTATATTCAAGTAATGTCTCTACATTACCTAGAAGTATTCCTCTATCTATATTGAAACTATCTAATGCTCCTGATTTTATAAGTGCCTCTAGAGATTTCTTATTTAGATTTTTATCTTTTACTCTATCTAGGAAATCTGCAAGACTTTTATACTTTCCATTTTTCTTTCTTTCATCTATTATGGCTGTGGCTATACCTTGGCCGAAATTCTTTATTGTTATTAGTCCGAAACGTATACGATCCACCTCGCCCTTTATAACTGTAAACTGACTGAAACTCTCATTTATATCTGGTGGAAGAATTGGTATTTGCATTCTCTTGCATTCACCTATTATTTCTGCTATTTTCTCCACATCTCCACTTTCTGCTGTGAGTACAGATGACATATATATAGCAGGAAAATTTGCCTTCATATATGCTGTCTGATACGCTACACGACCATAGCTCGCTGCATGGGCTTTATTGAACCCATAAGCAGCAAATGGCTCTATGAGTTTCCAGATCTGATCTGCTTTTTTCTTCCCTAATCCATAATCTTTACCATTTTTTATAAGTCCATTGATTAATTTGTCTTTTTGTTCCTGCATTTCTTTTGGAATCTTTTTACCCATGGCCTTACGGAGTTTATCTGCCTCTAGCCAGGAATATCCAGCGAGCTTTATTGCTATCATCATCACATCGTCCTGATATGTTATAACTCCGTAGGAACGATCTAGAATATCTTTCATCCTCGGATCTAGGAATTCTATTTTTTTCGCATCATGCTTTCTCTCTATATATGTAGGTATCATTTCGAGTGGCCCCGGACGATATAGGGCAACCATGGCATTGATATCATGTATCGTCGTGGGCTTCAGCTCTACTAGGAACTTGGTCATACCACTACCATTGAGCTGGAAAAGTCCAGTAGTCTCTCCGAGTGCAAGCATTGCGAAAGTCTTTTTATCTTCTAATGGTACATTCTCTATATCAACTATTTTATTTTCTATTTTCTTTACTCTCTCCACTGCATCGGCGAGTATAGAGAGATTTCTTATTCCAAGAAAATCAAATTTCAAAAGTCCTACACCATCTTCACCTACAGCATGCATATCGTATTGAGTAATTATTTTATTATCACCCTTTGTATCATACTGGAGTGGTACATGTTCTGTAAGAGAATCTGGTGAGATTACAACTCCAGCAGCATGTACGGAGATATGGCGAGCACAACCCTCTATCTTTTTTGCCATATCTATTATTTTCTTCACATCTGCATCTTTATCATACATTTCTTTTAGTTCATTAACTTCTCCGAGGGCTCTGTCTATAGTCATGGGGAAGCCCTGTGCACCCATGGGTATTAGCTTGGAGATTCTATCTCCAGTTTCATATGGATATCCCATGGCACGGGCGATGTCTCTTACAGATCCACGAGCCATCATGGTCCCGAATGTTCCTATCTGCGCTACCTTATCATGACCATATTTTTTTCTTGTATATTCTATGACTTCATCACGTCTATTATCGGCAAAGTCCATATCTATATCAGGTGCACTAGGTCTTTCTGGATTTAGAAATCTTTCAAAGGGAAGTTTGTATTCCAATGGATCTACATTTGTAATACCTGTAAGATAGGTAACGAGCGAGCCCGCAACAGATCCTCTAATATTAGTGAGTATTCCATTCTCATGAGCATAGTGTAGAAGATCATATACCACTAGGAAATATTGGGCATAACCTTTATCTTTTATAACTTTTAATTCATATTCTATACGCTTTATAACTTCATCTGTTTTCTCCATCTTTCTTTTTTCTATTCCCTCATATGCCAATCTTTTGAATTCTTCATCATAGGAAAGACCATTTTCTACTATGAAATTGGGAAAATACCATTTACCTAGAGTTATTTCTAGATTACATGCATCACTTATTTTCTTTGTATTATCCAATGCCTCTGGTATATCATGGAAAAGTTCTTCTGCTTTTTCTCTAGAAATAAAAGAAAAATCTTCTTCACCATCATTCATATTTCTATCGCTCATATCGCCGGATGTATTCACAAGCATCAGTGTATTCCTAGCTTCTCTATCTTCTGGGTTTATATAATAGACATCATGACAAGCTACTATTTCTGTTTTTGTATCTTTTGCAAATTTTATAAGAGCTTGCATATTTTCCTCCTGTCCCTCTATTTCCTTATGACGGGTAATCTCTATGAAGAAATTATCATTACCATATATTTTCTTATAATACTCTACTAATTCTTTTGCCTTATCCAGATTCTTTGCTCTCACTGCCTGGGCTATATCACCAGAAAAAGAAGGGGAAATACATATTAAATCTTTTGAATATTTTTCTATAATTTCTCTATCAATGCGTGGTTTATAATAAAACCCTTCAAGATAAGAATCAGTAACCAATTTTATTAAATTTTTGTAACCATCATAATTTTTTGCAAGTAAAACTAGTCTAGTACGGCGATTATCTATTCCGGCTTGCATATCTTTCCTACCTCGTAATGCCATATAGAAATCCACACCGAGTATCGGTTTCACACCCTTCTTTTTACAAGTTTTATAGAATTCTATAGCGCCATATAGATTGCCAGCATCTGTGAGGGCTAGAGCTTCCATACCCATTTTTTTAGCTTCTCCGACTATATCATCTATTTTCGGTAAGGCAGATAGAAGTGAATAATGACTGTGTGTATGTAGATGGATAAATCGGGACATGATGGTATTATAGCAAATGTTATACTTTCTACTATGAAATACCCTATCGGCATAGATGAAGTCGGTCGTGGGCCTATTGCTGGGCCTGTAGCTATAGGTGCCTTTGTCTTTCTTGATAATAAAGCAAAACCATATTTTAAGGGTGTAAAAGAATCAAAACAAATAACTGAAGAAAAAAGAGAAGAATGGTTTGGGATTATATTGAAAGCAAAAAAAGAAAAATTAATAGATTTTGCTGTAGTATTCCAATCAGAAAAAATAATAGATAAAAAAGGTATATCATTTGCTATAAACAAATGTATAGAGCAAGCTCTAAATAAAATAAATATAGAAACAAATATAAAGCCAGAAAATTGCAAAGTATTGCTAGATGGTGGTCTCAAAGCTCCTAGGGAATATATAGATCAGAAAACAATTATAAAAGGTGATGAAAAAGAGCAGATAATAGCTCTAGCATCTATATGTGCCAAGGTACTGAGAGATAGAAAGATGAAAGAATGGGGCAAGAAATATTCAAAATATGGATTTGAAATACATAAGGGATATGGAACGAAGACACATTATGAGGCAATAGGGAAATATGGTTTATTAGATATACACAGGAAGAGCTTTCTCAAACTCTATATAGATATTGCCAAAAATGGCAAGATACGCTAGTATATAAATACTATGGTAAATCGAATGAGAGCCACTCGGGCGCACCGAGATAATAGACGTTCACATCATGCTTTAGACGATGTGCGTCTTTCTAAATGCCCTAATTGTTCCAGTATGCATATACGTCATACAATATGCACAGTATGTGGTTCATATAGAGGTAAAAAGATAATAGATATGACAGCATTAGTAGCCAAGAAAGCAGGAAAGGCCAAGGCAAAAGCCAAAGCCATGTCGGGTAAATAAAGTAAAAGTCTAGTGAGTATCGTTCTTCAAAAATCAATAAAATCAATCAAAAAGTAAAATATGGCAAATAGACATCTCTCACGTTCAGTAGTACTACAATCACTCTTCGAGTGGGACTTCAGGGATTGCCATGATAATCAAATAAAAGAAATAATCTCCCGTAATTCCAAGGAATTTGCTCCTGGTATGGGAGATATTTCTTTTATAGAGAATCTTATAGAAAATATAATATCGAAAAAGCCGGATCTAGATAAGATAATAACAAAAGCCGCTCCGGACTGGCCAATAGATAAAATATCTATTATAGATAGGAATGTTCTACGTATTGGCCTATACGAACTCCTATTTTCTGATAGAGAGGAAGTACCTGCAAAGGTAGCTATAAATGAAGCCATAGAGCTAGCAAAGAGCTTCGGCGGAGAGAATAGTGGTAAGTTCGTAAATGGTGTACTCGGTACTGTATACAAGGAACTCGGAGAACCAGGGAAGGATACTGCGAAACCAAAGAAAAAGAAAATAGAGGATATACCATATGAAGAAATGCCGATACAGAATCTCGGTGGTGCTGTTGTATTTTCTAGAAAAGATAAAGAAATATATTTAGCTTTTGTTCATGATATTTTCGGCCACTGGACATTATCAAAAGGAAAAATCGGAGAGGGTATAGATATAAAGGAAGGTACGATAGCAAAGGTGAAAGAAGAGATGGGATTAGATGTAAAGATAAAAGAAGATCTCGGAAATAATGAATACATCGCTAGTGATCCAGAATTAGGAAAGCTCCGAAAGCAAGTTCATTATTATTTAGCCGAGTCAAAATTTGATAAAATAAAATTAGCAAAGAAACCAGGACTCGATGATGCAAAATGGTTCAAATTAGAAGATATTGCTGAACTCAATTTCTATGATGATATTCTACCGATAGTTACGAAATCAGTGAAATCTTTGAATAAAGAATAATGATAAAAGATAAAAATATGCCTGATTTTAAAAAATTCTCAGATAAAATAAAAGTATCATTTAAAGATATCAATCTTCTGAAGCAAGCTTGTACTCATAGATCTTATCTCAATGAAAATAAAGCCGTAAAGCTTGAACATAATGAAAGATTAGAATTCCTAGGTGATGCAGTCCTAGAGCTTGCCATAACAAGCTATCTTTTCCATAAATTTCCAGATAGGAAAGAGGGTGATCTCACTGCGTATAGATCTGCTCTAGTAAATACGAATAGTCTTTCTCGTGTCGCTATCGTACTCGGTATCAATGATTATATGCTCTTATCTAGAGGTGAGGCCAAGGATACAGGCAGAGCGCGCTCTATAATACTCGCTGATGCTATAGAGGCTATTATTGGTGCATTATATCTAGATCAAGGTTATGAAGCTTCTGTAGATTTTATAGAGAAGCATTTATTGAAAGTTATTGATATTGAAGAAATAATTGATAAGAAATTATGGTTAGATGCTAAAAGTCGTTTCCAAGAGAAAGCTCAAGAAGTAACAGGCTTTACTCCATCCTATAAAACTTTGAAGGAAATGGGTCCAGATCATGAGAAAATGTTCACATTGGGAGTATTCCTAGGTGATGTGCAGGTAGCTCTAGGTACTGGTCTTTCTAAACAAGAAGCAGAGCAGAAGGCAGCAGAGAAGGCGCTTGAGGTAAAGGGGTGGTAATGTTACAATTTGGGTATTGTCAATTCAATAACTATTTATTATGTTTAAAAATAAAATTAAAAACAATAAAGCTTTCACCCTCATAGAACTTCTAGTGGTGATTTCTATAATTGGGTTACTTTCTACTGTAGTGCTAGCAAGTCTCAATACTGCTCGCGATAAAGCTCGCCTAGGTGCTGGTAAATATTTTGATGCTAGTACATATCATGCTTATGGGGCGGATGAAATATATACATATTGGAGTTTTAATAATACAGCAAGTATAGGTGCTGATTCAGCTGGAAGTAGTTATAATCTTACAACTACTGGCACTGTTACATCTGTACCAGGTGTTTTTGGAAATGCTGTGAATTTCAATGATTCATCTGGTGCATCTGATTTATCATTTACTGTTCCAAGTACATCAGGATTAAGTGACATCAATACAAATGGTGGAACTCTGTCTTTATGGATACGTCCTGTGAGTTATAATAGTGTAGATGGATACTCTATTCTTTTCACTGGAGTAGCAGGAGGATCCAATAGAATGTATGTTCAATTTATTAATGCTGGTAATTTAGTCAGATTGGTACGTGGTTCAGATTCGGCAATTATTAATCTTGGTACAGCAAAACTTGGTGAATGGAATCATTTAGCATTAAGTTGGACTGCAGGTAATATAATGAAAGGATATTATAATGGTAAGAAAATAGAAGAAAAACCTTATTTAGGAAATGATGATTTGGCTTCAATTACAATCGGTAGACAAAGTGCAATTAATGAATTCTATGGTGATGTAGACGAAGTTCGTATCTATAGCCATGTTCTCGCTGACGCTGAAATAGAAAGCCAATACCTAGCTGGACTAGAGAATATAAGAAAGGGGTTTGCGGTGAAATAGAGAAATATATTCATGAATAAATATAAAAACAATAAAGCCTTTACATTAATAGAACTACTGGTGGTGATTTCTATAATTGGTTTATTGTCATCAGTGGTTCTATCAAGCTTAAATACTGCGAGAGCTAAGGCGAGGGATGCGCAGAGGCTTACAATGATAAATCAATTACAGAAAGCAATAAGTTTATATTATTTTGATAATAATGGTAGTTATCCAGGTACAGCAGGTGTTCATTATGGAAATAATGATATATCGATTTGTAATACAACACTTTTCGGTAGTGATAAACCTTTATTAGATTCAGCTTTTGATTCTGATTTTAAATCAAAATATTTATCAACTTTACCTGTAGACCCCTCTAATTATTGTATTTCCTATATTAGATTCAATCCTGCAACACCTACTACGATTTGGCAATGTTTTAATGGATCTACACCTTTTCAACCTGATGGTTACCTATTTTCCACTCCTAGTCCTCCAGTATATTCCTACTTAATTACTGCTCAATTTGAAACAAATGCTGGTAATAATTTTCCATCACATCAATCTGCTGGTAGTATGAGAAAATGCTTTCTTGGGCCAGAATTATAGAAAAGGTTTTGCGGTGAAGTAAAAAATATATTCAATAAGCATTCTATGCTAAAATATACCCATGTATCTCAAATCCCTAGAGATGACTGGTTTCAAATCATTTGCTAAAAAGGCAAATCTTTCTTTTACCTCTCCTATCTCTGCTATAGTAGGACCAAATGGCTCTGGAAAGAGTAATGTAGCCGAAGCATTCCGTTTTGTACTCGGTGAACAGAGTATAAAGAGCATGCGTGGCAAGCGCGGAGAGGATCTAATATTCAGTGGTAGTGATGGAAATAAATTAAACAGAGCATCAGTTAAAGTCATTTTTGATAATAGCAAGAAACTTTTCAATATAGATTTTGACGAAATCAGTATAGAGAGAGTAGTACATAGAGACAATACAAATGAATATTTCATAAACAATAGTCCTACTAGATTAAAGGATATTATTGAGCTACTTGCTAATGCCCATATCGGCGCCTCTGGGCATCATATTATCTCTCAGGGAGAGGCAGATAGGATATTGAATAGCAATATCCGTGAAAGAAGAGAAATGGTAGAAGATGCTCTAGGATTGAAAATTTATCAATATA
>CAYOER010000012.1:0-23831 GCA_964403205.1 uncultured Candidatus Saccharibacteria bacterium
CTGTCTTTCGACAAACTTCAACCTGCTCAAGGCAAGCTCATCTGGCTTCGGGTCTTATGCATATTACGTACGCGCTATTCACACTCGGTTTCCCTATGGCTCCAAGCTCTCGCTTTTAGCCTGCAACATGCATAAACTCGTTGGCTCATTCTTCAATAGGCACGCCGGAACGGACTGCATACTATGTACGAAGTTAGAAAATCGGCTCGTCTAGGAAAATCGGGCTCGGCATCTTGCGGTCGGAAGTCCTTTTCTTTTTGCGTATACTCAAAAGAAAAGTCTTCCTCCCCGTGCCTCACCACGATTTTCCAAAACTCGAATAATTTTCTACTTTATGCACACACTATGCAACCCGCCGCGACTCCTTGTAAGCATATGGTTTCAGGTCTATTTCATCGCCCTTAACGGGCTGCTTTTCACCTTTCCCTCACGGTACTAGTTCACTATCGGTCTTTGAGAATATTTAGCCTTACCGGTTAGTTCCGGCAGATTCCTTCGAGGTATTCGTGTCTCGAAGTACTCAAGAATGGGAACAAAAAAGATTATTTGATTTCGACTACAGGGCTATCACCTTCTAGGGCCAAGCTTTCCAGCTTATTCTTCTATCAAACAATTTTGTAACTTTTCTGCTATAAATAGCACGTTCCCACCTTACTACCCCCAACCTTAATCGCACCGTAGGACTTTCGTCATACTGTACGATTAAGGTTGAGTTTGGGCTATTTCGTTTTCGCTCGCCGCTACTTGCGAAATTCCTATTGGTTTCTATTCCTCCTGGTACTGAAATGTTTTACTTCCCAGGGTGCGCTCTTTATTATCAAGTAATAAAGTACTGATTAAAATCAGTGGGTTTCCCCATTCGGAAATCTACGGATCAAAGGTTGCTTAGCACCTCCCCGTAGCATATCGCCGCTATACTGCGTCCTTCATCGCTTCTACAAAGCCAAGGCATCCACCATACGCTCTTGATTTCCCATTAGGAAATCTAAGAACCACAATTATTTGTCTACAATATACTGTGTATTTATTATGCATGAAAAAACCCTTTTAAATGCATATGCACAGTATTTACCTTTCCCAATAAGCCCCACTGATTGTTTGGAACTTATCAGGTATTCGATTGTCAATGTATCTGTCGTTCTGATTTAAACAAAAAACCGCTTTTTGCGGCCATTTCTAACACTCTTTAAGAAGCATTATTATAGCCGTATTAAGTTAAGGTTTTTTATCATATATTTCTGTGTAATAGATATACTATATGAAGGTGAAATAGAAGTCAATAGGGTGTACGATAAGTCTATTTCAGCTTATCTATCCCACCAACATACTTACCTTTACTTATCACTCTTTTCCCCACCTTTTCCTCTAACTTCTTTCTAGCTACCCCAGCTACTCCACCACCCTCTCTTGCAACTTTTTTATGCTCTCCCATATCTTTCGGCTCTTTCACTTTTGAAATTTCTGCTGTAGAAGCTTCTGCAAGCATATTAAGAACGAGTTCGAGATTGGTCATATTATCTCTAAGATTTTCTTGTCTTAATTCTTTATATTTTTTATACTCTTTAGTCGTCAAACCTGCCCAAGCAAAAGATATTTCATCAGTGAGTATTGCATACTCTAAACCTTTCTTGACCCCACGTTTATCCCATTCATCTGTTAGATCTTTTCTAATTTCAATGGCTTTGAGTCGCTGATTTATCCAATTCAAACTATAACCTTTCTTTAGGTATGTTTGTAAAGCACGATTTATGGCTAATTCTGGATCATTTGTTTCTTCGACTCGTTCATAGCCAACACGAGCCAACCAAAGCTTGAAAGGTTCTGCATTGGGGGATGGAATAGATTGAATAATACGAAACATTGTTTCGACATCCATTGTATCTGTCAGATAGAATTTACCATCTGAAGCTTCCATTTTCAGTTGGTTACATTTTGTAACCGACTCATTTCCCTCTTCATTTAAACGGTTTTTCAGGACTTTCCAATAATTCCTTGCATCTTCACTATCTGTTAGTACTCGCACCACATCCACTACAGAAAAATACCATTTCTCGGATTTATCATCCCAGATCTTTCTTATCTTTTTCCCTTCAAATAAAGCTATGGCGTCTTTATGCATAAAATAATTATATTGCTACATAAACAAAAAACAACTTACATGAAGTTGCTTTTTGTTTCATAAAAATGAATTTTGGGAAATCTATTCTTTCTCCGACAACTTCCTCATTGTTCTGTCAATAACTCCTGCAGCATAATCCTTGCCACCAAGACCGAATGCAAGACCAAGCGCTAGAGCTAGACCAACAACAAATCCCATAACTACAGTCTGTATAAGAGCTGGAGCAATACCTAGCTGGAATAGAGCTGTAAGTACTGCAAAGATCCATATAGACCATCTTGTTATAACACCGAGAAGATGTGCGGACTTTATATGAGCTGCGCGTGCAGAAGCTGCAACTACCTTTTGCATTGCTTCAGCTATTACAACAGCTACCATAAGAACTAGAACTGCTATTATTACCTGAGGTAAATATGAAAGTACAACGTCTCTTAGGAAGACATTGACCTGAGTAAGACCTAGAACATCAAATGATGCTACTAGGAATACTACTATAACAAACCACTTTACTAGAGATCCTACGAAGATACCAGAATTCAATGGATGACCTGTTCTCTTCATAACATCATCGAGTCCTGCACTTTTCAAAGCAGCATCGACTTTGATAGCCTTGAAAACACTTTCAATAACTTTCTCTAGAAGTACAGCTAGCAACCATCCAATAGCAAAGATGATAACAGCTAATACTAGAGCAGGAACTATAGAAGCGACTCCGCCCCATACACCCTGCAATGAGCTAGTGAAATTCTCACCCCAACTTTGTATTAAATACATAAAATTTTAATTAATAATAATTAATTTACTAATATAACTATTATAACACACAAAAACCCTGTCCAGACTGTGGAAAAGGGTAAATGTGGATTATTCTATTATCTGATTTTAATTATCTGATATACCTATTTTATCTATTAGAATAGTATGCGGAGAATCTAGAATATCTCTTATAAGTCTATCATGTATACCTAAGCGGTATTCGAAATCCTCAGTATCAAAAACAGAATACGATATTTCTTTACCAATTTCTGATTCTATAGATTTCATAACAGTATCCAGGCGCGTCATATTGAGCTCATCTCCTACTATTAGTAGATCTACTCTGGTATCCCATTCTTGAATGAATACACCTGAAGCAATAAAGAGTTTCATCTTACCAATACTTGCGAATTTCTTTATCAGACTTTCATCCGCATGAAGACTCACAATGATCATTAGATTCTTCAGCGCTTGTAAATAAGGAAATTTTAAATCCAATGAATAACCGAGTTCATTTACTTTCCTTATTACTTTAGACTTTTCTCCTTTCTTTCTTGAATATATATCTTTTACGACTGAACGTTTCTTTATTATTTGAGAAGCGATAAGACGAGTTATTTCTTTCTTTACTTCTTTAGAATCAGCTTTTACCCTTCTTATAATATCTGGTAATAGAAATGCACTGTCTGGGTTAAAGAGGAACAGACGTAACAGTTTGACTCTCGATACACTCCCAAATAATTGTGAGAGGAGTTCCATAAAGGGAATTTAATTAATCAGTATTATTTCAATTCTACTTTTCCTCCAGCTTCTTCTATTCTCTTCTTTAGAGCTTCTGCATCTTCTTTCTTCATATTATCCTTTAGAAGTGCTGGTGCAGCATCTACTAGATCCTTTGCTTCCTTTAGACCGAGACCTAATACTTCTTTAACAACCTTTATAACCGCTATTTTCTGATCACCTGAAGCTGCAAGATGAACATTCATAGTACTTTTCTCTTCTGCTACTGGAGCACCTGCTGTCGGAGCTGCTACTGCAACTGCTGCTGCTGATACGCCAAATTTCTTCTCTAAGAGTTTCACTAGCTCATTTAGATCTAGAACTGACATTTTTTCTATTGTTTCTACAATTGATTTGAATTTTGCTGGTACTTCTACATTTTCCATTTTAGTGTTTTATTTTAATTAATTTAATAACGATTTGATAATTTTAGAAAATTGTGCGAGCCAACGGGGAGGAAGACTTTTTTTTCGAGTATACGCAGAAAAAAAAGTACTTCCGACCGCAAGATTGGCGAGCCAATTTTCTTAGACCTTCTTTTTACCAATCTCACTCAAAGCCATAACAAAACCTTGAATTGGTGAATTGATAACATTGACAAACATTGCTTGAAGAGTTTTCTGTGTAGGAATTAGGGCTATACCCATCATCTCTTCTTTTGTCATAAATTTATCACCGAATATTCCACCTAGTATAGATATACTATTTTTCAATTTATTTTGAAAAACAAATATTTCTCTAGCTGGAGATATTAGATCTTTACTATAGGCAAGACCTAGCTCACCTATAAGCTCTGGCATATTACCAGATATTGTTTTGCCTATCTTACCATCTTTGATAGCTTTCTCTGTAAGACTTTTCTTTGCTACAAAGAATCCTATACCTTCTTTTCTCAATTTACGACGAATAAGAACAGCATCACCTACTTTCAAACCATGAAAATTTACAAAGACTATTGTTTCAGAATCTTTTATAATATTTTCTACTTTATCCAATATTTCTTTCTTCTGCGTTTTAGTACGCGCCATTTTTTTACTTTTTTATAGTTAATACGACCTTTTATACAAAGGCTAAAGAGGAGTATCCTAGGAAGGTCTTAATATGCCTTCTGTCTCTGGCCTTTACCGATACACTATCATATTTACCTTTTACAAGTCAATCATGGTCTTTTTCTTTATTATTTTTGTCTTTATTATTATCTTTATCACTATTCTTTTTCTTTTTTTCGAATTTATTTTCAAACTTATTTTTTGGTTTTACTTTTCTATCTATTTTACCATCACCATTAGTATCTATATCTAATACAGGAGCGAGACTAGAGGAGCTAACTGTCGTACTAGCTAGAAGAGCCGGGGTAACTGGTAAATCTCTATACGTAGTACTAGCTACGCTTATCATATCTCCACCTATGAATTTCTCCACATTGAGAGTATATGTACCATAACCAGTTCCCTTCAACTGGATAGAATAATTATCATTCCCTGGTATTGTAAAATATTTTTCATCTCCTATAATATCATAGACACCACCTATAGTATCTTCCATCCACATTATGTCTGAATCTGGATGATCTGGTAATGAAATAATCCCCATATGTCCACCATGACTATCATAAATATTGAGATCTACTGGAGAATGCACACTCACAGTTATCCATGATAATTCAGGATAATCATCTGTATTTGGTTTCTCATATGTCATATATGGAGGTAATGCCGTAATAGATGTTGATGTTGTAGATATTATAGTAGATATAAATGAATTGATAGAATCTGATTCTAAAATATTATTATGTGATATATCCTTCTTTTTATTCTTTTCAAATAAAGCTTGATCGAAATAAATATCTCTATCTGCATTATTTATTGCGCTTCTAGTAAGTACAGTACCATCACCATCTATATCTTTTTTTATTTGCATATTCTTGAAATCTTTTTCATATTCAATAGCTTTTGTAGTCGGCCTACCCCAACCTATAATAGAATATATATCTATACTCCTAGGGAATTCCCATGTATCTATAGAATCATGTAATAATTCTGCTTTTTTTAAAAGATTATCTTTCAATACTGCGGGAGTCTTCATATCACCTTCCTCTGGCTCTATTCTATTGCCAAATATTCCAGTAAGGAAATCCTTGAAAGTATTATATGAATTAATAGTTTTATCTGCGAAAGTTATAATAGAATCATTGAATCTTTTGAAATATTCTTTACTAGGTAATAATCCATATGCACTGGACATATTTATACCCAGAGTTCTAGCTACACCACTAGTGAGTATTATTCCAGCAAGCATTGATTGATTATCCCCATGTAATATTCCAGCCACAGCTTGTGGTGTACCGAGCTCTGGAACAGCTATTAGTATTACTTTATCTATTAGATCAGATCTCCCTTGTCTTTCTAATTCCCTACTGAGAGTCTTTGCTAGAATACCACCATTACTGTGAGCTATTATACTGACTTTACCAGTCCTTGATGTACTAGCTAGATTTTCTATTTCTTCTATTAGATTTTTATCCTTGTTTTCATATCTTGTCTGACCTGTAACAATCTCCGGCACATTCATTCGCCAATCATAAGCAAAAGGTAAAAATTTATTTATAGTTTTCTCCGCAACCATCGCCTCCATCTTGGCGATAAAGCTCTTATAGATATCCTTTCTTCTGAATGCAGAATCGAGGATATCAGATGTGTATATAGATGAATCCTTGCTATACCCATCATTATCTAAGAAAAGTTTACGAACATCATCATTCTTATTCGGCTCCCAGAGAGTGTTAGTACTAGTACCGAAAAAACCTTTCTCCTTACGATAAAGTCTACTCGCCTCTAAACCTGGGAGAAATAGAACATTGGAACAACATATGTCTTTTACAAAATCTTTATTTTTCCATGGGTCTATGATCACTGGACCATCGATCTTCATAATATCTGGTCCAGATGGACTACCCCACCAGTTTTCTCTAGCATCTATAGTATTCGGAGTTTTATTTATAATCGAAAATTCAGTATTATTTTCTATAGAACTATTGTGTATAGTTATTATATTCTGTTCTGTATCAATACCCATTGCATTACCTAGTCCACCTATAGCATAGTCTGTAGAATCTCTATACATAAGTACAGGATTGGGATTCCATACATTAGAAAATATGCCAATGGAATTATCAGAAATATCACTATTATCAATATCTATAACACTAGCACTAGCGTCTATAGCCACATCTGTATCTGATATCTTACTGGAGAGTATGGTAGTCGTACCCCTATTCACATATATGGTTGTACCTGTGAATATTACATTCTCTATTCTATTTTCATTACCTAGGAAAAGATCACCAAGATTAATTATCTTTATCGGTTCGTCTTTACTACCTAGTAGATCTATACCCTTTTCAGTATATATAGAATACGGTTCCTGCTCAGTATCTGTGGTAGTAGCAGACATTATAGTAACTCCTGGACCTATAGTAAAACTTTTTCCATCTCTAATATTCACATAATCATATAAGATATATGGACTATTCTCCTTCGTCCAATATGTATCACTATCTATTCTACCGTCTATAATATCTGTCCTAGCGTACACCATAAATGGTGTGAAAAAGATAAAAAGTATAAATATAATTCTCATAATTTTTTTATATTAATAATAATGAGAAAATATTATACTAATGGTGATAAAGAAATAATAAAAAAATAATAAAATTTTGATAAAGTTTTTTCTAGAAAATAGAAAATAGTAACGTCAATAGCCATTTTCTAGATAGCTATATTTATTGGGATATTTTTATAATTAAAAAACTATTTATTTGTAGTAGTTCCTGTGCTTTTCTTATCTATAACATGACTATATCTAACTGTGAAGTATAAGATGGCAAAACTAATTAAAAGTATACTGGAAAATCCAATTAGAAAGCGAAAAAATGTGCGATCAAAAGGGTTGGGCATGTTCAATAAATTATATTAGATTCATTATGTATTAATTCTAACAGGAATAGAGATAAAGAGGAAATAGAAGAAATAAAAGAGAAATACAAAAAACCACCCGTTTCCGAGTGGTTCTTTGTTTCCAACTTTTTAACCTGTTGGGGGGAGGGATAAACTAGTTAAACTAACTTATTAAGGGAAGCTAACTTCGTTTGTTGACCAAGTAGTCTCATCATCCATGAATGTGGAATTTGTTCCACCCCAGTTTAGAGAATTTATACCGAATGAATACAACCCTGGTGAAAGAGCTGCTATCTGGGTACGACCCATTAGATTTACACTTGCACTAACCAAAGTTTCTGATCCTTCAGGTAGTTCACAGCTATTTGTACCTGTAAGTACACATGCTGAATCAAATGTAAATGATGTGGATGTTGCATATGAACCAATTGTTGTATTCTCAACACCGTTTACGTAGATTGTGAAGCTCTTTGCACCACCGAGTGCAGGAGTTGTACTTGCAAAGAATGGTGTTCCTGTAGCCTGAGTCAAACCGAACATTACAGATCCTCCTACGGCCTTTACTTTAAATGTAAAGTTTGCTGTCATAGTTGAGGTTGAAACATTGGTTGTTGTACCGTTATTCTGAGGTGCACCACTTGCAACTAAGCTCTTAGAAACTAGAGTAATTTCTGGTCCTCTATTTCTAACTCCTATTGACTTACCTAGAGCAGAACCACTTACAGTTACAGTGTCACCTTTCACATTTTCAGCAGTAAAGGCGGTTGCAGCATTTGATGTAGAAGCTACGAAATTTGCAATTGTTCCATCAGCACTTCTTATATCAGCCTTGACTGTAAATATTCTAGTTGCATCTCTCAATATAGTTTGATCGAAATTGGAGAATGTTGCTACACCAGAAGTAATTGTTGCACTATCTATTTCTGTTATTCCTTCATAGATATAAGCTGTATTTGCAGTAGCTGCGCCAGATCCTGACTTTGTTACACTAACATTAAGATCTGTAACCTTAACATTATCCTTTTCTGCCTTTACATTAAAGGACATTAATGTGAGCTTATCTAACTCATTCTCACTTGAACCAGCTGCAGCAACAACATCATTCTTTGCTGGAGAAGCTGAATTCAAAGATACAGTAAGAGTTGCTGATTCTGTAAGTGTAGTTGCTATAGTAGTTTCTCTAGCAATACCATTATCGCTAGAACCTCCAGCGAACTGGTCAATACCAGCACCATCAACTCCTCTAACACCGTTTGCAGCGAGACCTATCTGGTAGTTTTCAAGATCGAAATCTGTAGAATCAATATTAGTGTATAGGTCTGCCTTAACTATTAGGGATTTCTTTGCATCCTTTGGTACAACCCAATTAAACCCTGAGAAAGTTACGTAATAATTGCTTCCATCTTTAACTACTGTTGAAGTGTTAAGATCCTGTGAAGCAAGAACTGTACTACCATCTGTTAGATACAATTTCTGATAGATCTTATTGTAGAATTTTGTATCAGATCCATCCAATTCATCCAATCTAACCTTAACACGCTGTACTGAGATGTCTGAAGTTTTAGCTTCTAATTCAAAGCCTAAAATAGCAACCATTTTATCTCCTTCATATGCAGTTGATGCTAGTCCAGCATTTGACTGAGTTGCAGATATTGTACCCTCAACTCCTGGAGTTGTTATTACGCCAGGTGTAACTGGTGTAACCACTGTTCCTGCATTCGCTACTGGTGCTGGACATGTGTATCCAACTGGACAGTTAGCAACATATTGTGCAACTGTACCAACACCTGCACCACCGACTGATGCTCCTCCGCTCAATGCTGCGCGTGTAAGAGGTCCAACGAATCCTGTACCAATAACATTGTTAGCTAATTGATACTTGATAACTGCTGCCTTTGTTTGCTGACCGAAATATCCCTTCATAGCTGCTCCTGAAGATAGAGCAGGTATATCATACCCGTTATCTAGTAGGAATTGCTGAAGTGAAGAAACTTCTGTACCTGTTGAACCAATTGTTAGATTGGATGACAAGGTAAGAGATGCTGCTTGTGCTACACCTGCTGATCCTAGGATCAAAGCAAGAGCAACAACGCTTGTGATTAATATTCTTTTCATATTTTATAATTTAAAAATAATTTCCCTCTTTTATATTAATAATTTTTGAGAGGAACTATTTTATTTGCGAATAATGATTAACTTACTAACTGACTAATAAACTTAAACACTATTTCCCTCGCTCATATATATCGACACGAGCCAAGAGAATTAGGTTGCAATATTTTGATCTGATTTTCTATCATTTCTATCGTATAAGGAAAAAGGAAATTCAGTATTTATTTACTTATCTTTTATTTTATCTATATTAAATTTTCAATGGGCAGGAATACTTACCTGTATGATATGGATAGCATTATAACCCTATAAAAAGGTAGTTGCAAAATCCAATGTGGATAACTTATCTTTACCTGATATATAGCCATATAAAGCATATACAGCAGGCATACAGTCCACATAGGAAATACTATCATGGAGTATAAACAAAAGTCAATAACTATTTCAATGAATACTTACTCCATCTCCTCTCACCTTCTTTCTTTACTATACCTTTCTCTACTAAGGTTAACAATTCTCTCTGTATGGTCTTTTCACTACAATCATTGATGGCTTTTACAAAATCTTTTATAGTCATATTGGACTGATTCTTTAGCATAGATAATATACGTGATTGTCTATCGTTTTTCTTGTCTTTTACATTATTATCTTTATCTATGGCCTTATTTATAGACTTATCTGTAGATATACCAGATATGCCCTTCTTAGTATGATTATCTATAGAAATATGATCAGTAGCAAAGAAATCCCTAGATAGGACAAAGCCTGCTTTGACATTATTATCTGGTGCATTCTTATCTATTGAAGAATAGACAATTTCAATTTCATTTATTATTAAATCTGAATTAGCCCTTGAAATAAGATTAGAATTAGCAGAAAGATGGAATAGAGTAATAATATCTTTAGAACAAGATACGAACATTTCGATACAAATATCTCTAGGTATGCCTCTGATATCGTATTCATCTATAGAGCGTGCATTTTCTATAAAAGATAAACTCTGTTTTCTCAATTCCCATTTTATAGGTTCATTGTCTTTTAGATGATTAGATATGAGATAGATAGCATGGCTTATTTTCTCTATTTTTTTAATATTGATTTCATTCATTGTCTTTTATGTCTTATAAAGTATTGGTTTAGGAAATATTATTGTCTTATATATGTCTTTTATATATTTATTTAAATTATATTATGTCTATTATAGAGTAGAATGTCCTTGAAAGTAAAGAGACGGATACATATCAACATATAGTAAAAATATAAGCAATATATGATATGATAGATACAATATTTCATATTATAATTTTATATTATGGCAAAAGGTAAAGTAGCAGAAACTAGATATAGGAATAAAATAAAAAAAGAAACATTCCAAACTATAATGTCTGTGGTATTTTTCGTCCTTGCACTTCTAGCTATTCTGGCTGCATTTCACAAGGCAGGTACAGCTGGTACATATTTCTATGAATTCTTCAAGAAACTTATGGGATTAGGATATTTCCTATTACCTGTAGCACTTATCATGATAGGTCTATCATTCCTACGCGGTGCAGAGAGAAAGTTACAGAAAATAAAGATGCTTGGAGCTATATTTTTCTTTACCTCTGGACTAGGACTCATAGATCTCTTCATGGTAAATGAAGCCGGTAAACTAGGACATTATATATCTTTACCATTTATCCGTTTCTTCGACATATACGCTGCGGCTACTATACTCATAGCTATTTTCACAATATCTATTCTGGTAACATTTGATATACATTTCACCCTAGACCATCTTATGTTCTGGAAACATTTCAAGAAAAATAAGGACGGTGTAGATGAAGATGAGGATAGTGCAACGGCTCTAGCTCTCAGTGCAACAGGAGAGATAAAATCAGATGATAAAGTAGAAGAATCCGTAAAGAAAATAGAAGAAAATATTAAGAAAGAGAATTCTAATAAAAAAGAAGAGGATGATAATGATTTTGCCTTTCTTGCTTCTTCTCGTAGTTCGAAACCATATACCCCACCACCTATTTCCCTTCTAGAGAAAGACAAGGGTAAGCCAGAAACTGGAGATATAAAGGCAAATGCAAATATTATAAAGAGAACATTGCAGAATTTCGGAATAAGTGTAGAAATGGATGAAATATCCATAGGACCATCTGTAACAAGATACGCTCTGAAGCCAGCAGAAGGTGTGAAGCTTGCAAAGATAGTAGCATTAAATAATGATTTGGCTCTGGCGCTAGCGGCACATCCTATACGTATAGAAGCCCCAATACCAGGTAAATCTCTAGTAGGAATAGAGATACCAAATACTATAAAGACTACTGTCGGTCTAGCGACATTACTCAGTTCAGAAGAATATCAGCAATCAGAGAAACCACTCTTAGTATCACTCGGTAAAAGCATAACTGGCAAAAGTCATTTCTCTAATCTAGCAAAGGCTCCTCATATGCTAGTAGCTGGAGCTACAGGATCAGGAAAATCAGTAGCTATACACGCCATAATTGCATCTTTACTTTATCGTAATTCTCCAGAAGATCTCAGATTCATAATGATAGACCCTAAACGCGTAGAATTGACTCTATACAATAAAATACCCCATCTATTAACACCAGTAATAACAGAAGCAAAGAAAGCTATTCTAGCTTTGAAATGGGCAGCAAAAGAAATGAGTAGACGTTATGATATTCTAGAAAAGCAAAGTGTAAGAGATATTGATTCTTATCATAAAAATAGACCGAAAGATTCTGAAACAATGCCTTTCATAGTAATAGTCTTAGACGAGCTTGCAGATATAATGCAAGCTTATCCTAGAGAATTGGAATCTGCAATAGTGAGACTAGCCCAGATGAGCCGTGCTGTAGGAATACATCTCATACTATCTACTCAGAGACCTAGTGTAAATGTTATAACCGGACTTATAAAGGCAAATATACCTACAAGAATAGCATTGCAGGTATCATCACAGATAGATTCACGTACTATACTAGATGGTAGTGGAGCAGAGAAACTCCTAGGTGCTGGAGATATGCTATATCTAGGTGGAGAAATGGCAAAACCATTGCGTCTACAAAGTGCATTTATTACAGAAACAGAAGTAAAGAAAGTTGTGAAATATCTAGCTGATACATATAAAGATGAGGTATTGGGAGAAATAAATCTAACAACTCAGAACGAGCCGGGTAAAGACTCTATATTCGAAGCTGGTATAGAAGAAGAAAATATAGAAGATGATGACGATATGTATGAACAAGCAAGAGAAACTGTAGTGGAAACAGGAAAAGCTTCTACTTCATTCTTACAGAGAAAACTAGGTGTAGGATATTCCAGAGCAGCAAAACTCATGGATACATTGGAGAAAAGAGGAATAATAGGACCAGCAAATGGCGCGAAAGCCAGAGAAGTCTATGGATCAGAAAGTAGTACAGATAATACAGTAGAACCATCCACTGATAGCGAAGCAAATGACAATCAATAGAAACGGTATAAAGAAAATAATAAAAACATCTATTCTCTCAATTGTAATATTGATTATAGTTGGTTATGGTGTATTCGCTACTCATGATTATCTATTTGGTCCGAAAATAATAATTCTAAAACCAGAAAATGGTAGTACATTCTATTCACCAAAAATAGAGATATCTGGTATAGCAAAACGTATAAAAGAAATAAGTATAAATAATAGACCCATAACAATAGATGAGAATGGGAATTGGAATGAATCAGGATTACTCTCGCATGGCTATAACATATTTTCTATAAAAGCACAAGATAAATTTGGTAGAGAAAAAGAATATCGACTAGAATTCATATATAAGGTAGACTAATACTGTCGAAAATATATTATCAGATTTTAATAAATACAATATGGTAAAAAAGCAAAAAGAAGCTCAAAAGGAGGCAGGTACAGATGCTAAAATAGAGAGTAAAAGTATAGAAAAGAAAGATCCAACACTCAATATAAAAGACACTTTGGATGCTATTCGCATGAAATTTGGCGATGAGGCTATAATGAAGCTTGGTGAGAAGCCGAAGGTAAATATAAACTCTGTTTCTACAGGATCTATAGGTCTAGATGCAGCACTCGGTGTAGGAGGTATGCCTAGAGGACGTATAATAGAAATATTCGGACCAGAATCATCTGGTAAGACTACCCTTTCCCTACATATTATTGCTGAAGCTCAGAAGAAAGATGGCATATGTGCCTTCATAGATGCAGAACATGCTATGGATCCAGAATATGCAAAACGTATTGGAGTAATGACAAATGAATTATTGATATCCCAACCAGATACAGGAGAGCAGGCATTAGAGATAGTAGAGAGCCTAGTACGCTCTGGAAAGATGGATGTAATAGTCATAGACTCTGTTGCCGCACTCACACCAAAGGATGAAATAGAGGGAGATATGGGAGCACATCATGTCGGTAAACAGGCAAGACTAATGTCCCAAGCTCTCAGGAAACTCACAGCCATAGTAGCAAAATCAAAGACTATAGTGATTTTCATAAATCAAATAAGAATGCAGATAGGCGTAATGTTCGGTAATCCAGAAACAACACCAGGTGGAAAAGCTTTGAAATTCTATACATCAGTAAGACTAGATATAAGACGTATAGCACAGATAAAGAAAGGTGAAGAAATAATGGGAGGACGTGTAAGAGTGAAGGTTGTGAAAAATAAAGTAGCAGCACCATTCCGTCAGACAGAATTTGATCTAATGTACAATGAGGGAATATCACAAGAAGGAGAAATAATAGCCCTAGGAGAGAAAATGGAGCTTATAAGCAAGAGTGGCACATCATATAGCTATGGAGAAATAAAGCTAGGAAGAGGCTATGATGCTACCAGACAATTTCTAAAAGAAAATAAAGATATAAGAGAGGAAATATTGACTAAAATTAAACAAAAATTGACTGAAGACCAAGTCTAGTATAGAATACGGAAACTATGTCAATGCTTGAATACAATGAAGTTGTAGAAAGGAAATATATTATTATGGATGGACAGCCATACGAAGTGCTTGCTTCTCATGTCTTTAGGAAACAACAGAGAAAGCCTGTAAATGCTACAAAGTTAAAGAATATGATAACTGGTAAGGTTACAGAGTATTCATTCCATCAATCAGAGAAAGTAGAAGAAGCAGAAATAGATAGTAAGGAAGTGAAATATCTATACAATAATAAAGGCGAGTTCTGGTTCTGTGATGAAAAAGATGCAAGTAAAAGATTTTGTTTAAAAGAAGAAAATATAGGTTCAGAATCTAGATTTCTAAAACCAAATACCATAATCACCCAATTACTCTTCGGAGAACAAACAATAGGATTCAAATTCCCTATTACAGTAGAATTACGGGTTACAGAAGCCCCACCAAATCTCAAAGGAGATAGCGCAACAAGTGGTGGAAAAGTGATAACATTGGAAACAGGTGCTACTATCAATGCTCCATTATTTGTAAACGTAGGTGATATAATCAGAATAAATACAGATACTGGAGAGTATAGAGAAAGGGTTAATAAATAATAAAAGTAAAAAATATAAATAAAAAAAGAAGGTATACTATACCCTCTTTTTTTATTTTAACTTATATTTAGATTATCTCGCTACATACGGTAGAAGTCCCATAAACCTTGCTCTCTTTACTGCAAGAGCTAATTGACGTTGGCTCCTAGCACAAACTCCTGTTTTCTTCCTACTTATCATCCTTCCATGAGGATTGAGGAATTTCTTTAGAATCTCTGTGTCCTTATAATCTATATTTTTTATATTGTTTTGTGAGAAATAACACTGCTTTATCATATATTTTCTTTAATTATTAATGAATAAAAATCTTAAAATGGAATATCATCTGGATTTATCTCTTCTTCTGGATATGCTATAGCATTTCCTGACTCTGCTCCGGCTTCCTTTGGACTATTATCTGCTGGTATATCCTTTGCAGTACTTGCTCCAGAACTACCACTACGAGGACCGAATTGTACTCTATCAGCTACTATCTCTGTGCGATATTTCTTCTCACCATCCTTACCCTCCCATGATCTAGTCTGCATACGACCTTCTATTAGAGCAGATGAACCCTTTTTCAAATATTGAGCTACAAGCTCTGCTTGTCTGCCAAAGACTACAATATTATGATAATCCACACCTTCTTGTTTAGCACCGTTTTTATCTTTCCAAACACGATTTGTAGCTAGACCCATAGTAGCTACCTTGGTACCTGATGGTAGAGCTTTTATTTCTGGATCTCTTGTGAGATTCCCGATGATTATGGCTTTATTTAAATACATAATGATTTTTATTAATGATAATAATTTTTATGCCTCTTTAACCATTGCATCTATGCTTTTATCCATCTCTTCTATAGAAGCTTTCACTACAGGTTCCTTTATCTCTTCATTATGAGGGAATAGAGTCTCTGTTACTACACTTTCCTCTACACTCTCAGTAGAGAAGACTTTTGCTATTTTCTTGCCTAGATAGGTATTCTCTTTTACTGTGATAATAGTCAATGCTCTGAGTATTTCTGGATAAACTTCAAAAGCTTTTCTTATTGATTCTATTTCACTTGTATTCATTTCGAATTTGAACCAGCCGAAATATCCTTCGTTGAAAGTGTGATTGGCTGTACCTATTTTCTTTACCATAGAATATGAAAGTGGTATAAGCTCTGGTGACTCCATAGCTAGTACATTCCCTCCCTTATCTACTAATATTTTCTTTAGAGATTCAGTAGTTTCTTCTACTTTCTCCTTTGGTAAAGATGATATTAGTATATATCCTATTTCATATACTTTAATATTATCCTCCTTTGATATTGTATCTATCATGATTATTTTAATGATTAGCAATCTGCCATAATCCAGAATGGATGTAACAGAGCATAGCCGTGCGAGCTAGGGCTAATCACATTATTTAATTTGTAAAATGCACGTGGTTTTACACTATCACAATGATACAGAATATACAAGTCTATATAAGAATGGATTGGCAAAGATACTATGATTACTCTGGCTTATAGTAATATAGCAAAGTGGTGATAAAGAAATAATAAAAAAATAATAAAATTTCGATAAAATCTCTATATGCGAAACATCTTTCTAGCGTTGTCAACAGTCTGAAGACCTGTTTTCTCCATTCCCTCACCCTTTATACTAGCTATAGCCTTCACAACTTCTTTTACAAAAGATGGTTCATTGCGCTTACCTCTATACGGTATAGGAGAAACATACGGTGCATCTGTCTCTGACATTATATGTGTATTCGGTACATTCTTTACTATTTCATCATAATCACGCGTGAAAGTCAGTACACCAGTGAGTGAAACAGTAGCGTCTATAGCCAAAACATTCTTCAAATCATCCATATTACCAGCAAAAAAATGGAAATTTGATCTAACTTTGGAATATTTCTTCAATATATCTATTGCTACGCCATAAGCAAAAAGTGCAGTATTAGAATTATTATTCTTACTATTTCTAATATGCAACATCAGTGGTTTATCTAATCTATTTGCCAATTCTATATGCTTTATGAAAATTTCTTTTTGTTTATCTATTTCTTCTTCTTTAGAATGTAGATAGTCCAGGCCACATTCACCGATACCTATTACTTTTTTATTTTTTGCTAGATCTTCTATAATAGAGAAATCAAAACCATCCTTCGCATGATCTGGATGGATCGCTACTGTTGCCCATATATCACTATAAATATTTTCATATTTTATGGCTATCTCTACAGCTTTCTTTGAGCTTTCTATATCTGTACCTACTATTATTATTCCGATCTCATCTTTCTTTGCCCTATCTATTACCTGATCTAGATCAGAATCATAATCAGGAAAATTAATATGACAATGAATATCAATATATTTCATATTTAGTATTTATAATTATTTCCTCATAAACAGTGGTTCTGTAATTCTATTTTCTTTCAAAGCTTTTATTATTTTATCTGAAGTTTCTGGCAGAATAGGATATAACATAGATGCTATTTCTGATATTTCTTCTAGAAGATATGAAATTTGCCCTTTTCCTTTTTCTATATCAATCTTTATTACTTTGAACGGTTCATTTTCTTGTATATATTTATCAGCAGAATGAATACGGTCCCAGACTAGATCACAAACTTTATTTATTTCATATTTATCATATAACTTCTTACATTCTTCTGTAATTTCTATTTCAATTTTTCCATTGAATTTCGTATCACTATTCTCTGCCATTTTTATCACTCTACTTACTAGATTGCCGAGGCCATTTGCAAGATAGGCATTATAAGCCTCTTTGAATTTCTCTATAGTAAATGGGCTATCTTCAAAAGGATTTATCTCTTTCAATAGGAAAAATCGTAATGCATCTTTACCATATTCTTCAATTATTTCTAATGGATTTATAGTATTACCTAGGCTTTTACTCATCTTTATACCACCATCACCAGTTATAAAACCATTTATTATTATTTGTTTAGAAGGTGGAAGACCGACAGACATGAGCATGGCTTGCCACATTGCACTCTGTTGACGAAGATTGTCCTTGCCACAATACTGTACGACACCACCTGTAGTATTCCACCATTTTTTGAATTCTTCTTTATCATCTGGCCAACCGATAGTAGAAATATAATTTATAAGAGCATCGAACCATACGAACATTACATGTTCATCATCATCTGGCACTTCTATTCCCCATGGCATCTTACTTTTTAATCTTGAAATACTGAAATCTTGTAATCCTCTTTCTACAAAGACTTTTATTTCATTTAATCTATAATCAGGTACTACAAAATCTGGATTCTCTTCATATAATTCTAATAATTTATTTTGAAAATCAGAAAATTTGAAAAAATAATTGTCTTCATCTATCTCTTCTATATTCAAAGATGGATGAAGTGTGCATTTACCATCTACAAGCTCGCTTTCTGTTTTCTCCAATTCACATCCTACACAATATTTCACTTTATAATTCTTTTTATAAATATATCCATTCTTTTTACATATTTTCCAGAATTCCTGAGCAGATTTTATATGATTCTCATCTGTGGTACGTATGAAATGTATATCATCATTTATACCTAGAAGTTTTATAAGATCATTGAATTTCTCTACTATTTTATCTACATAATCTTTAGTAGATATTCCTAGGGATTTGGCAGTCTTATCTATTTTCAAACCATGTTCATCTGTACCAGTATTCATGAAGACATTGTATCCTTCTATTTTCTTTGCCCTAGCTATAACATCTGCACGTATAATCTCCATAGCAAAACCGACATGTGGTTCTGCATTTACATAAGGTAAAGTAGTTGTAATATAGAAATTCTTTTCTTTCATACTATTTTATTATTTTATTGTAAACTGATTATAAGCTTTTTAGACTATTTGTCTATTTACCTGCTTCTCTTTCTCTATATCCTCAACAAGCTCCATAAGTGCCGCCGCTATAGGCACAGCTAGTATAGCACCTAGGAAACCTGCAAGCTTCGCACCTATTACTAGAGCTAGTATGACAATAATAGGAGAAACTCCCACTATTTTCCTAACTACTAATGGATACAATAGATGATTTTCGAATTGTTGAATAATAAGATAAATAAGTATAACAGTTACTCCCAATGTGAATCCCTGATCCACAAGAGCAATAAGTACAGCCGGTACAGCAGCGAGTATGGGACCGAATATCGGAATAATCTCAAACACAGCAGCTAGAACTGCTAGAACTAGAGCATGCTTTACACCAAATATCATAAGACATAGATATACCAGAACTCCGACAATAACACCGAGTAGGACCTGACCTTGCATCCAATACCCTATTTTCCTCTGAGATCTTTTCCATAGATCGACAATATATTCATGATGCTTTACTGGGCTTATTACTTTCAAGAAATTGGAAACTCCATCTTTCTGTACTGTGAGATAGAATGAAAGTACAACGATAAGCACGAAGCTCAATGCACCACCGAATATTACACTAGCAATCTTGAAAGCACCACTAGAGCTACCAGATATAGTGTTTCTAGACATTTCTATAAAATCTTTTATAGAGAAACTCTGTTCAGAGAAAGATGATAAGAAAGATGAATTACCAATAGGACTCCATAGATCACTTATGCTTATACTATCCGGAAGAGTATTGAGATAGATAAATGCATCATTGAAAACAAGTGGTATGAAAAATATAATAAATAAAGCCAAGAAAATACCGATAATGATATAAATACCAATAACAGATGGTAGACGTCCTATTTTCCTATTCATACACCACAGAGTAGCCGGCTCTATAGCAGAAGCTATAACGACAGCAGCTAGCACGACTAGTACAATATCTTTTATATAGTATAGTACAGCGAGAAGTATGAGAAAAAATACAGTTTTGATTATTGTACCAAAATTTATATTGATATCTATATTTTTCAAATCATTCATGCCTTAAGTATAGCATCAGTCAAATATTTTATTAAATCTTTTTCCAATACTCTCTCCTGTTTTCCAGTATCTCTATATCTCACTGTGACTCCACTATCTTTCTCTATTGTTTCAAAATCTATAGTTATACAGAATGGTGTACCTATTTCATCTTGTCTTCTATAGCGTTTACCGATATTACCATTATCGTCAAATACTGTATTTGGAATAACATTCTTTATCATTTCCCATATTTTCTCAGCTTTTCCTATAAGCTGTGGTTTATTTTTCAATAATGGAAAGACAGCTACTTTAACAGGTGCAATCCTAGGAGATAATTTCAAATATATTCTCTTTTCTCCATCTATTTCATCTTCTGTATAAGCAGAGGATAGTATAGCAAGTACGGTTCTGTCTACACCAAATGATGGCTCTATACAATGTGGAATAAATTTCTCTTTATTTTCTTCATCGAAATATGATAGTTCTACACCACTAAGATTCGAATGCTGATTCAGATCAAAGTCTGTACGATAAGCTAGACCGTAGAGCTCCTTCCTACCAAATGGGAAATCAAATTCAAAATCAATAGTACGTTTCGAATAATGTGCTCTTTCACCATCTGGAACTTCTAATTCATGAACATATTTCTTATCGAGTCCTATATCATCCATGAAAGCATGCATTTCTTTTCTGAATATTTCAAAATATTTCTCCCAATCCTTTGGATTTACAAAGTACTCTATTTCCATCTGTTCGAATTCACGAGTTCTAAATATGAAATCACGAGGGGCTATTTCATTCCTAAAGGCTTTACCGATCTGTGCCATACCGAAAGGTAGTTTCGGATGTATAGTGTCCAAAATATTTTTAAAATTAACAAACATTCCCTGCGCTGTCTCTGGTCGAAGATATGATATAGAAGAAGTGTCTTGGGAAGCACCCATCTTAGTCTGAAGCATCATATTGAATTTCTTCTCCTGCCCTAGCTCCCCTCCACAATCAGGGCATTTCTTTTTATCCTCTAGCTGATCAGCACGGAAACTATGCTTGCATTTCTTGCATTCTATTAGAGGATCAGCAAATCCAGAAACATGTCCACTAGCTTCCCAGACTTTCTCTTGCATGAGTATAGCTGCATCTACACCATACATATCTCTTCTATTCTTTACGAATCTCTGCCACCATATTTGTTTTATATTATTTTTTAATTCTAAACCATGATGTATATAGTCCCATGTACCAGAAAGTCCACCATATATCTCTGAACCTTGCATTATGAAACCACGTCTTTTACAGAGTGATATTATATTTTCCATTTTTGATTCTATTTTATCTTTTTTCATTTTATTACTATATCATCTCCAGCCTTGAATGAAGAATCAGTAGAGAATCTAGTCATCAATGATTCACTTCTATCATTTAGGATCTGCCCTGTGAATTCGTCTTGGGCTGTCAATACACTCTCGTTTACAAGTATTGGTGATCTACCTACATCAGTGATACTCGGTTCAAATGATATTTGGAAAGAAACTTGTCTTTTCCTAGAATTCGAAGAGGTGTATGTATCTACATTACCAATTTTCCATACTATTTGTCCATTATTGCTATTATAAGTTATATCTTCCTTTGTAGGACTTATCTGTCCTGTCCACTTTACATATGCTGGTAGAGATGAGCGTACTTCTGCACCTCTTACATTACTAGATGTATTGTCTACTATCCAATTAACAGTATATGTTGTTTTCTTCTCTGCTTGTGGTGGTATAGGACCAGTATTCACAAAAGGTGGAGAGGATCTGGTAAGAGAAGATGAAAAAGAAATATTAGAAGATATTTTCACCAGTCTATTGCTACTAGATAATATATTTTCTGGTACATTACTTTCAGAGATACGCTTGCCAGCTATATTCAAGCTCAGGGATATACTAGGATTGGATATCAGTTTTGCAGGAGTACTGAAATCCCGAGGGGTAAAGGAGAAATACACATTACCACTCTCCCCTGCACCTATACTAGCGAGTTCTGCCGTAGTCATTTTATTCCAGATAATTTCATTGTCTGCACTTTTATATAGACCTTGTTCAGGAGTAATAGAGACTTTATCAAATGCAGTACCAGAAAGCTTAACTTTTATCTCACCATCTATCACTGCAGTTGGAAGATTATTGAACCAAGATATACGAGCTCTAATAGGACTATTGAATATTCCCAGATACTCACCATTATTTGTATCTTCATCTAGAGCTATAGTAGCTGTAATAAAAGGTTTCCTAATACTTATTTCCTGAGATGTGCTTATATACTCTGTACCAATAGTATTAGCTTTTCTTACACTCTCTGCACCAATTGTAAAATTGAAAACTCTTGTCTCATCATTCTGACCTTCTAATTTACCCTTGAAAGTAATAGTTTTCTCACCTTTTGGAGGGATATCACCTATTCTCCAGATAGCTGTATTACCAACTGATTTTACTTCAGATGAAGTCATAGTAAAACCAAATGGGAAATTAGCTCTTAGTAAAAGATTCTTTATTATTTCACTAGAATTAGAGGATAGCTTTATATCAAAAGTGAATTCTTGACCAGAAGTTATCTCTTTGAAAGAAGATACGGATAGAGAGATAGGAGAAGAGTTGATTAAAATCACATAACTTTTCTGTTTCTTGAATATTGCATTGGAGCCCTTTATATTATAAGAAACATTTACCAAAATCTCTTTTTTACTATTTTCTTCACCATAGATTATAGCGTTCACAGTTTCCTGTCCTATGCCTCCTGGAACTATATCATTCATCATTTTCTTCCAATTTTTCAATTCTTTCGAAGTATCATCTGGATCTACTGTACCGGCTGGAAACTCTATATCTAGATCTACATTTTCTAATTTTATATTATTTTTATTATTTACTTGAATATTGAGAGTCAGTGGATCTCCGCCAGATATATTTATAGGGCCACTTATAGCAATATCAATATTATTTGCAGAGATAACATTGACACCATTGAATACTAGATAAGCACCGATACCGAGAGCGATTATGAAAAATGCTATAGAGCCAAATAATATTTTATTTAGAAAAGACATAGAATGATTCTCGTATTTATTATTCAAAATCACTTTTTCTGTATTATCTTCACCTTCACTTTTCCAATCAGTCTTTACATTTGCAATATATTCTTTGGCCCATTGCCATTTCCTCCTGGGGCGTATTTCTGGAGCACTTCTAGAATAAAGTGACTTTTTCAATTCCTCTATCTTGCTTTTATCTTCTGGGGGCATATTGGAGTATTATATCATAACTGACTCTCCTTTAGAGAATCATTAATTGTGTTTATAATCCCCTTTTTATTCTCTTTTACTTTAGACAAAATCTCATTATCTATTGAATTATCAGAAAGAAATATAGACAGATCCTTATTGCTTATATAACCTAGAGCATCCAATACCCTGAGAACAATAAGACATTCTGTATTATCATAATCCTCTTCTTTTATTTCACTTCTATATAGAGTCTCTATTATTCCAAATAATTTTTCATTCTTCTCTTCTCCGTGTAATAACCTTTTCAATAATTTCAAAATCTTAATATGTAAAATACTAGGTTTTACACTCTCTACTATTTCATGCGCACCAGTTAGTCTCCAGACTTCCTTACCCCTCACTATAGAAACATTGGTAAATGAGAAATCCTGAATATGATAACGTAGCTTGG
>CAYOER010000013.1:0-20895 GCA_964403205.1 uncultured Candidatus Saccharibacteria bacterium
GATGGTAGCCCTATAAGTGAAAAAGATTTGAAGAAAATTGCAGAAGATCTACCAGTTGTACGTATAGTAGATACTCTATTGAAGCACGCTATTATACAAGATGCTTCTGATATACATATAGAGCCGATGGAGAATGAACTTCTGGTAAGATATAGAATAGATGGAATATTACATGATGCCATGGTTTTACCAAAGAATGCAGAACCGTCTATAACTGCGCGTATAAAGGTCCTTTCAAATTTGAAATTGGATGAGAAGAGACTTCCACAAGATGGAAGATTCAAAGTAGATATGAATAATGAAAAAGTATCTTTCCGTGTTTCTATACTACCTACATATTATGGTGAGAAAACTGTAATGCGTCTTTTACGTGAAAATGTTTCTGGCTTTACCCTAGAATATCTCACTTTCCATGGTGAATCCCTAGAGAGAATACATAAAGCTGCAAATCAAACAACAGGTATGATACTCACAACAGGTCCTACAGGATCAGGAAAGACTACTACTCTATATACAATACTAGATATACTCAATACTCCAGATGTTAATATTTCTACTATAGAAGATCCAGTAGAATATCAGATGAAAAGGATAAATCAGACTCAAGTCCATAGTGAAATCGGTTTTACTTTCGCATCTGGACTGCGTACACTCGTCCGTCAAGATCCAGATATTATAATGGTGGGTGAAATACGTGATAATGAAACTGCCTCTCTGGCTATAAATGCAGCTCTTACTGGGCATCTCGTTCTATCTACATTACACACTAATAGCGCTGCGGGAGCCATACCTAGACTCATGGATATGAAAATTGAGCCATTCCTACTCGTTTCTACTATAAATATTATTATTGCTCAGCGTCTAGTCAGGAGACTTTCTCCAAATAAAGAAAAATATTTCCTATCAAAAGCAGAATTTGCATCTATAGCAAGAATAGTAGATCTAGATAGAGTTCTTGAAGTATTGAAAGCAGAAAAAGTAGTAAAACAAAATGATGTTTGGGATAAAATTCCTTTCTATAAACCTGTGGCAAGTAAAGATGATGATGGCTACAAGGGAAGAGTCGGTATTCATGAAGTGCTTTCTGTAACACAGACAATAAAAGATCTTATAATAAAGGGCTCAACAACAGAAGAGATTGAGAATCAAGCAAAGAAAGAGGGAATGTCTACAATGATAGAAGACGGAATATTCAAAGCTGTTTCTGGCCTCACCACTATAGAAGAAGTATTACGCGTTATATCAGAATAATTATTTATATGTCACATTTTGTCTTTAAAGCAAAAAAAGCTAGTGGAGAAATATATAAAAGCGAGAGAGACGCTAAGGATCGTTATGATTTATATAAAATAATAAAAGAAAGTGGAGAGGAGATAGTCTCTGTGCAGGAGAAAAATCATGTATCTATGTTCACTAATTTTTCTATACCTTTTCTTAATTCAATAAAAACTCAAGATAAAATAAATTTTGCTAGGAATCTAGGTTCTATGATAAAGGCAGGTCTATCTATGTCTAGAGCATTGTCTGTATTAGAGAGACAAGATAAAAATAAAAGAGTAAAAGATATAATATCTACTTTGAATAGTGAAATAAGTAAAGGTAAAACTTTGAGCGAGTCTATGTCTGCATTCAAGAATATGTTCTCACCACTCTTTATATCTATGGTGAAAAGTGGTGAGGAAAGCGGTACATTGGCAGAAGCCCTACATATAGTAGCTATGCAAATGGATAAAAGTTATGCATTACAGAGGAAAGTCCGTGGAGCTCTGATGTATCCATCAGTAATACTTTTCGCTATGGTTATTATTGCAATTATTTTACTTACTTATGTTGTACCGAGTCTTATGAAGACCTTTACAGAATTAAATGTCACTCTACCTCTATCTACAAGGATTATACTTTTTATAAGCGATAATATACAGAATAATGGATTGATACTTTTTGCAATTATGATTATTGTATTTGCACTATTATATCTCTGGGTAAAATCAACTGGTGGAAAGTCCCTAATTCACAAATTTACATTGAAAATTCCTATAATCGGAGAATTGATAAGAGAAGTAAATACTGCACGTACAGCAAGAACCTTATCATCTCTCATAACTTCTGGAGTAGATATGTTAGAGTCTCTACGAATAACCTCTGATGTTGTACAGAATGTACATTATAAAGATGTACTAAATAAATCTGTAATTCTAGTAGAAAAAGGTGAGCCATTGTCGAAAATTTTCATAGAAAATAATCATCTGTATCCAATATTTTTTGGAGAAATGATAAATGTAGGTGAAGAAACAGGTAAGATAAGTGAAATGCTCATGGGGGTAGCATCTTTCTATGAAGATGATGTAGAACAGAAGACAAAAGACATGTCTACTGTTATAGAACCGTTCCTCATGATAATCATAGCTGCAGCTGTGGGATTTTTTGCTATTGCTATGATATCACCTATGTATTCTCTAGTAGATGCAATATAAAAGTATGTATTTTTCTATAAAAAAAGGATTCACTCTTATCGAAGTTCTTGTAGGGATAGCAGTATTTCTTATAATATCCACAGCTGCTTATGAAGCATATATGGGATTATTTAGTCTAATAAATGCCAATCAATACAAGATTATGGCTTTGAATCTAGCAAATGAAAGATTTGAAGTAATAAAAAATCTATCCTATGCAGATGTAGGGGAAGTATCTGGAATCCCAAATGGTAAAGTGCCTCATACAGAGACATTCGTAAGAGGAGGTATTACTTTCAACGCTACAACTACAATAAGAAATGTAGATTTAACATTTGATGGTACTATAGGAGGCACTCCGAATGATCTTTCTCCAGCAGACAATAAACTCGTAGAAGTAGAAGTTGATTGTCCTAGTTGTAAAGATTTTACTCCAATAATTCTTTCTACGAATATTGCTCCGAAGAATCTAGAGACTCTAACTACAAACGGTGCTTTATTTGTAAAAGTGTTTGATGCGAATGGTCAACCAGTACAAAATGCTAATGTCCATATAACCAATACCACAATATTTCCGAATATAGATATAAGTGATGTTACTGATACCAATGGAATGCTCCGTATAATAGATGCTCCTCCAGCTATACAATCTTATGCTATATCTGTTTCAAAATCTGGATATTCTAGTGCTAGGACATATACCCCAGGTGATGTAGGGAATCCAGATCCAGTACAACCACATGCTACAGTTATATTGCAACAGATTACTCAAATAAGTTTTAGTATAGATAAAATAAGCTCAGTATCTTTCGAAAGTATAAATTCATCATGTACACCTATTGGTGGATTCAACTTTTCTCTAGAAGGTTCAAAGACTATTGGCCTGGATTTACCGAAATATTCTCAGAATCTCACTACAGACGGATCGGGTCTGTATTCCAATAATTCTATAGAATGGGATAGCTATACTATAGAAAGTATAGATGGATCTTATGACATTGCGGGTACAAATCCAGTCAATCCAGTCTATGTTCAACCAGATAGTACAAATAATATTGAATTAATATTAAAATCAAAAGATCCGAAAAGTATTCTCATTGCTATATTGGATAATAGTCTACTTTTACCAGTAGCAGATGCAGAAGTCACTCTATCTAATCTCAGTGGATATTCTTCTACAAAGACTACAGGAAGGGGATATATAAACGAGACAGATTGGCCTATTGGCTCTTATACCGAAGATGATGGAGGGATAGATACTACTACTATTCCAGGTGAGATAAGATTGAAAGATGTTTTCGGTTCATACAGTGCTAGTGGTACACTAGAATCATCTACTATAGATACTGGTTCTATAAGTAATTTCCATAATCTCAATTGGTCACCTACAGATCAACCTATTACTACTGGAATAGATAGTGCGAAATTACAATTAGCAACAAATGAAGAACTGACAGCTACTACTACATGGGATTTCAAAGGTCCAGATGGTACTTCTGCTACCTATTATACTGTTTCAAATCAGAATATTAATTCTATACACAATGGTGATAGATATATAAGATATAAAGTATACTTATCCACAGAATCATCTACTTCTACACCGAATATTTCTGATATATCATTTACATATACTGGACTATGTACTCCACCAGGCCAGGTTATATTTTCTGGTTTATCTTCTGGGGATTATGATGTATCTGTATCGAAGACAGGGTATTCTACATCAGATCAACAGGTAAATGTTTCTTCTGATTGGTCTACGAAAAATATAACAATATCACCATAATCATATGAATATTTCTAATAAAATAAAAAATAGAGGAATGACTATGATAGAAATAGTGGTAAGTGTTGGAATATTGGCTTTAATAATGGTTGCTGTGAGTTCATTCCAAGTTAGTGTATTGAGAAATAATAAATATGCCAATGATTCTCTACAGAGTGCACAAGATGCTAGGGCGATATTGAAAACTATTGTAAAGGAATTGCGTTCTGCAAAGCCGGGAAATAATGGATCATATCCTATTTCACAAGCAGCTACTAGCTCTATAACTTTCTATAGTGATACAGATGCAGATGGTCTACAAGAGCAGATTAGATATTTTCTTTTATCAAATACTTTAAAGAGAGGTTCGATAAAGCCCACTGGTTCTCCACTAATATATAATTCAGCAAATGAGACTTTCAAAATCCTTGCATCTTCTGTGAAAAATACAGCGTCTAGTTCGCTCTTTGAATATTATAATAATGTTTATGCTACTACCTCGGTTGCTCTGACACAGCCAGTCACTACATCTGCTGTACGTTTAGTGAAAGTCAATTTATTAATAGACGCTGATCCCAATAGATCTCCAGTACCACGTCTATACGTGGGTCAGGTAACTCTTAGAAATCTTAAAGATAATTTATGAAAAATAAAGGATTAATACTTGTAAATGTTCTTGTTTTTTCAGTAATAGTTATTACTGTTACTTCAGCTCTTATCAATTGGGGAGCTACAATGTTGAAACAGACCAGACAAATAGATGCTAGCGAACAAGCATTCCAGATAGCAGAGGCAGGAGTAGATTATTATAGATGGCATCTAGCGCATGATTCTATGGACTATACAGATGGTATAGCTACTAGTTCTACTGGACCATTCATACATGATTTCAAAGATAAAAATGATAATACAATCGGTCAATTCTGGCTCACTATCACACCACCACCTATTGGTTCTACTGTGGTAAAGATAAAATCAAAAGGAACTGTACTTTCTAATCCAGATGTATCTAGAACTATAGCTGTGACTATGGCTATTCCATCACTTGCAAAATATTCTGTAGCTGCAAATGATGTTATGCGTTTCGGTGCTGGTACGGAAGTTTTTGGACCTATACATTCTAATGATGGTATACGTTTCGATGGTGTTGCGCATAACCTAATAACGAGTGCAAAAGATAAATATATAGATCCAGATAATGGTAGTTCATATCGTTTCGGAGTCTATACTACAGATAGTCCTACAGATCCTAGTCCACCAGCAACAGTGCCGAATCGTCCAGATGTATTCATGGCTGGTAGGCAATTCCCTGTGCCAGCATTTGATTTCCTAGGTATGACTACAGATCTTTCTGATATGAAGAGTGATGCACAGTCTAGTGGAAGATACTTTGCTGCTTCTGGTGGGGAAGGGTATCGTATAGTGTTAAAGACAGATGATACTTTCGATATATACAGAGTAAATTCTATGACAAATCCATCTAATGGTTGTAGAAATGATAATATGGGTCAAGCTGGTTGGGATACTTGGAGTGTAAATGGTCAAACATTTCTACAAAATTATGCCATACCTGCAAATGGAATTATCTTTGTTGAAGATCATGTATGGGTACAGGGACAGATAAATACTGCAAGGGTGACTATTGCAGCTGGGAGATTCCCTGATAATCCATCAACAAGAAAAGATATAACTGTAAATAATGATCTTCTTTATACGAATTATGACGGCCAAGACACTATAGCTCTAGTGGCACAGGGTAATATCAATACAGGTTTATCTAGTGAGGATGATTTACGAATTGATGCTGCTATTATTGCTCAGAATGGTAGAGCAGGTAGATTCTATTATTCATGGAGATGTGGTACAGGATATGATCGTGCTGTTCTAACACTGTATGGTATGATAGCTTCCAATAAACGTTATGGTTTCGCTTATACCAATGGCACTGGTTATGATATTAGGAATATTATATATGATCAGAACTTACTCTATGCTCCACCGCCTAATTTCCCATTAACATCGGATCAATACACTACTATATCTTGGGATGAAGTCAGGTAAATGATATACTTTCTATATGAAAAGAAAAATTATAGTTGGAAATTGGAAAATGGAACCGACTACACTGTCTGGTGCTAGACGCATATGGACTAAAGTTAGGAAAGTTTCTAATCAATTAAATTCAACATACACAGTAATATGTCCACCAATATTATATATTTCAAAATTTATTTCTAAAGAAAAAGTCGTATCACCACTTATAAGCGTAGGGGCTCAGAATGCATATAGCGAGGATCATGGTGCATTCACTGGGGAAGTGAGTCCAGCAATGCTTCAAGATATGGGAGTTACACATATCATAGTCGGTCATTCCGAGAGAAGAGATATGGGTGAGACAGATGAAATAATATCAAAGAAAGTCCAAGCAATATTGGAAACTGGTATTCATCCTATAGTCTGTGTCGGAGAAAGAGAAAGGGATGAACATGGTCTATATCTAGAGACTCTGAAGAATCAAATAAAGAATTCTCTTGCAAAAGCTCCGAAGAAACTTATAAATCAGCTAATCATAGCCTATGAACCTATCTGGGCAATAGGTGCAAAAGATCCTATGGATCCAATGATAATCCATGAAATGTCTCTTTTTATAAAAAAAGTTATATCTGATATCTATGGTCATGATAATGCTATAAATACTCCAATACTATACGGTGGATCAGTGAATTTCCGTAATGCTAAAGAAATAATAGAGAAAGGTCAGGTAGATGGACTCCTAGTAGGTAGAGAGAGCGTGAATATTCCTGGTTTTATTGAATTATTAAAATCCGTGGATTCTATTTCATGAAATATATAAGAGATATAAAAAATCTAAATGGTGTAAAGGTACTGATGTGTGCTGATTTCAATGTACCTGTAAAAGACGGTGTTATTGTTGATAATTTCCGATTGAGGAAAATCACTCCTACTATACTATTTCTTCGTGAAAGGGGAGCGAAGATAATACTCATCGGTCATATAGAGACTCCCAAGGAACACCCTACTCTAGAGCCAGTCGTGAAATATTTTGATAATCATGATATAAAATGCACTCTGATAAAAAATTATAGGAATGCCTATGAAGAAATAGAGAGAATGAAAAATGGTGATACTGTAATGCTAGAGAATATCCGTGAACATCCAGAAGAAAAACAAAATGATGATAATTTTGCAAAGCAACTTGCTTCTCTCGCTGATCTATATATAAATGAAGCTTTCTCTGTATCTCATAGAGCTCATGTTTCAGTATCTGCTATTACGAAATTCCTACCTAGCTATGCGGGTCTTCTCTTCGAAAAAGAAATAGAAAATCTAAATAGTGTTTTCAAACCAGAACATCCATTCCTATTTATTCTCGGTGGTGCGAAGTTCGATACGAAACTACCACTGATAGAAAAGTTTATAAATATAGCTGATAAACTCTTTATCGGCGGAGCATTGGCCAATAATTTCTTCAAAGAAAGTGGTATAGAAATAGGTAAATCCGTTGTTTCCCCTATGAATTTCAATCTTTCTAGATTTTTTAATAATAAAAAACTCTTTTTCCCTATAGATGGTGTGCTTTCTATGGATAAGAAAAGTCTGAAGAATATAGGTGAATTGAGACCGGAAGATACTATGTATGATGCCGGTCCGAAAACTGTAGAGATACTAGAAAGAGAAATAATGAATGCTAAACATATACTATGGAATGGCCCACTCGGAATATATGAAAATGGTTTCAAAGAGCCAACACAGAGCATAGCAAAGGCAATAGCCAGAGTCACTGCGGGTGGTGCTAGGTCAATACTCGGTGGTGGGGATACACTAGCCACACTCTCTGATCTCAATATGGAAAGAGAATTTACTTTTATTTCTACAGGTGGTGGTGCGATGTTAGAGTATCTAGCAAAGGGAACATTACCAGGGGTGGAGGCATTAGAGAATAGTTTGATTTAAAAATAGTTTTGGTATAGTCTAGGAGATAGATTGCTTTTTGTGAGCGATCAAAATAGAAACCAAAACTACCAAATACCATGATGAAGCCAATCATTCCACTACCAGGAGAAGATCTCCTGGAACTTGGGAAGCGCTGTAACGCAGTCTATGTCTGTCCGAAAGTCGGTTCTCTACGCAAGGGACCTCTGGTCGCCTATGCGGGAAAAGATTCCCGAGGACGGAATCTTGTTGGGGACATTTACTTCAACTTCCGGCGGATCGAAGTTCACCCGAAGGCGGTCGAGGCATTCGCCGAAGTGGCGTGCCAGAAACTCCGTGATCAAGGTCTTATCGACTCGTTCGACACTGTTTGCGGAATTCCGCAGGGCGGTCGGACGTTCGGTCAGATGCTCGCACTCGTCGCTGGCAAAAGGTTCGCGTATGCGGACAAGAAACCGAAGCCGACGGAGGTGGGCAAGAAACAGGAATACACCTGGGACCTCTCGCAATTTGATTTTGAGCATGGAGAACGTGTCGCTATCGCGGAAGATGTTTTCAACAACTTCCAGAATACCGACAGCACCCTGGAAGAGATTGCTATGACTGGTGTGGATATTGTGCTCCTCGTCGGAGCACTTAATCGTTCACCGATTCATGGAGAGTTCTACACACCAAAAAATTATCGGGTGAAAGTACTGCCTATTATCGCTTCCATTCGTGAGGGGTATCCGGAATTCGAACAGGATGATCCTGCGGTCATCGCCGACATCGCTGCCGGCAAGCTCGAATTGGAAGTGAAAAAGAATTGGGCGCGTCTCTGCGCAGCAATGCAACAGTAATTCGGAAACCAAACGAAAAACTATGAAGTGCGAACTGTGTGAAGGTACTGGCGTTAGGTATCTAAGTAATTTCGGAGGTGACAGATATTCCGAGATCTGCGATACATGTCGTGGTCGTGGTAAGACACTGACACCAGCGGAACGATTGATTGTTGCTGCTGACTTCAAACCGACAGATGAAATTCGAGCCAAAGGAAATCCTGCTTGCAGACATTGGATTCGGCAACAAGTACTTCGGCTTGCGATCACTCTCAAGGGAACGGGGGTTGTACTCAAAGTAAATTCAGCCTTACGAGCCTGCGGTTACGATCTCATCGGTGAGATCCATGACTATGGTTTGCGGGTTTTCGCAGACCTCAAGCTCATCGATATCGGTGAGACATTGTCTATAGACGGCGTTCCGATCCACGAAGCGAAGCCGGAGCTACTCACTACAATGTGTGTCGCAGGAGTTACTGCTATGCGGGCTTTGAAAGCTGAACTGCCGAACACGGAAGTGCTCGGCGTGACGGTTCTCACGAGTCTCAAGGACGCTGACACACAAGCAATGTTCAATTGCTCAATCGAGGAGGCCGTTATGCGGTTCGCCCAAGTCGCAGCAGATGCGAAGATTGATGGGCTCATCTCGTCTCCTAAGCAGGCGACGAGACTTCGTGCTCAATTTGGTAATCTGTTCACGCTCAACACACCGGCAATCCGTCCGCACTGGGCCATTGTTCCTGGTGATGATCAGAATCCAGATGAGATCATGACTCCTGCAAAAGCCATCAAGGCCGAAGCGGATCGCATCGTGGTTGGTCGTCCGATCGTGAGGGCCGAAAAGCCCTACGACGCAGTCATGCGGACGATTGATGAAATCGCTTCTGCTATGTCCTGATCAAGAAAAAGAGGGTCATACCTCCAACAGCCTTTACACCCACTCGGTGTACTGGCTGTTTTTTTATTATGATTCGAAAAGTTGAGCGTGATTACAGGTTTATTTTTCAAGGTACTTCATAGCATCTTTAACCGTCTTGAATCTTTTCCCATTTTTCAGTGTTTCAGCTGTCTCATCTAATAGCATTTGCTCATATTCCGGAGTAAAACCATTTTCTGTACGAGCAATGAAAGGTATGGATTTCGTTCTAATTACTTGGGATAAGAATAACTTCATACCAGAAGACATATCCATACCCATCTTTTTAAATATATTCTGAGCTTGCTCTTTTGTTTTTTTATTAATTCTCAATTGTATTGTTGTATTTATTGACATAAGATAAGTATAGCAGATGTAGTGACAATGTCAATACAATCATAATCATCTAATATTCGATTTGATTTATCCCAAATTCTCCACTATTTTTTCCTTATTCCCCTCAAAATCTTTTTTATCTCCTTTTACATCAGAATTTGGAAAAACCCAAATATGCGCATGGGGTACTTCATCTCCTACTACTTTGCTTAATATAAAGTCAGTATTGAAAGCCCTTTTCTGTGCTAGGGCAATCTTTCTTGCTATTTCGAAATATCCTCCGACATTCGGTACATCCCAGACCCATCTGTAATGTTTCTTAGGGATTACTTGTACATGTCCTGGAGTTTGTGGATTAATATCTAGAAAAGCTAGGAAATCAGTATCTTCATAGACAATATGAGCAGGGATTTCTCTATTTATAATTTTGCAGAAAATACAATTATCTTGTGAATTGTTTTTATTATTCATGGTTTATATTATATCAAATGCTATACTTCTTTCTATGCAATACAAAATCCGCGAGAAAATGGATGGAAACTTCATAGATAATCTCCTTTTTCATCGTGGTGTGAAGACTCCTGATGAGAAAGAAAGATTTCTTAATCCTGATTATGATAATCATATCCATAATCCATTTTTATTGAAAGACGCAGAGAAATCAGCAAAAAGAATAATAAAAGCCATAGAAAATAATGAAAAGGTAGTGATTTATAGCGATTATGATGCAGATGGAATACCAGCAGGTGTTATTCTACATGACTTTTTCAAGAAAATTGGCTTCAATAATTTCATAAACTATATTCCACATAGACATGATGAGGGATTTGGTTTGAATAATGATGCAATAGAGCAATTTGCAAATGATAAAGTAGATCTAATAATCACTCTTGATTGTGGAATAGGGGATATAGAAGCAGTAAAGCTAGCAAAACAAAAAGAAATAGATGTGATAATTACTGATCATCATGAACCACATACCGAGCTCCCACCTGCTTTTGCAATAGTAGATCATAAACAGAAAGATTGTAATTATCCAGAGAAAATACTTTGTGGATCTGGTATCGCTTTCAAGCTTGTACAGGCAATACTACAAATAAAAAGATTTGAAATGAAAGAAGGTCAAGAGAAATGGTTTCTAGATATGGTAGGTATTGCTACTCTATCTGATATGGTGCCATTAATAGGAGAGAATAGAGTCTTCGCCAGCTATGGATTAAAGGTTCTTCGGAAAAGTCCGAGAAAGGGACTTATGAGATTATTCGATCATTTACGAATGAATCAGAGATATATAACAGAAGATGATATTGGATTTATGATAGCTCCTCGTATCAATGCCGCTTCGAGAATGGGTGTACCTATGGATGCATTCCTATTACTTTCTACAGACAATGATGATGAAGCGCATAAATATGTAGAACATCTAGATCATATTAATAATGAAAGAAAGGGTATAGTGGCGTCTCTAGTGAAAGAAGTAAAGAAAATAATAAAAGAAAGATATACAGAAAATCCTCGGAATGTAATAGTAGCAGGGAATCCAGAATGGAAACCCTCTCTTGTTGGACTTGTTGCTAATACGTGTGCTGAAGAATTCTCTAAACCTGTATTTCTCTGGGGTCGCGATGGAGATGGAGTGATAAAGGGCTCATGCCGTTCTGGAGGTACAGTGAGTGTTGTAGATATAATGCATAAAGTCCCGACTGGAGTGATGCTCCAATACGGTGGGCATTTTGCCTCTGGCGGTTTCTCCATAGCAGATGAAGCCATACATCATCTAGAAGATCATTTGAATTCTGCATTTGATTTACTTGTAAAAGATAATAAGAAAGATGGAGTAGAAATAGAACCAGAATATATAGATTCAGAACTTACACTGGACGATATAAATTGGAATTTTTATGAAAAAATAGATAAACTAGCACCTTTTGGAATAGGTAATAAAAAGCCGGTTTTTATTTTCAATGATATAAAGATTGCAGGGATAAAGGAGTTTGGCAAGGAGAAAAATCATTTAGAATTGAGTTTTAAAGATAATAACGTAAAAGCTATTGGCTTTTTCTTATCTAAAGACAGTTTCAATAAATTAATTAAAATAGGAGATAAGATATCACTCATTGCCAATATAGAAAAATCAATGTTTCGAGGGAGTGCAGAGCTAAGATTGAGGATTGTTGATATAATCTAGGGCTAATAATAAGGAGATATTTAATGAATAGATTGACAAGCTAATGGTGGCGGTGTATCGTACCGAGTAGATGTGGCGAAATGCAGTAACCACACATCAACAGAAACAACATAATAAAAGGAACAGCTACTATGAGTAGTACAGCCTTAGAAATCCCAGGATGGTATATCGAATTTCAAACCGCGCTGTTGCGACAAGCACCACGACCAGGTGAAATTGGTCAAGATGTTGCCGAAGGGTGGACTAACAACCAGAAGGGTCTGAAGACTAACCTTGCCAGTTGTTTGCTTTCACCCGTTCTAGCTATGCCGATCAAACCGTCGAAACCCACACCCTCGATTCTCAAGCTCGTCTCGACGGTCGTGGTCTCGGCAACCACTGGCAAGTTCGTCGCCAAAGACAGGTTCGTGGTCAACATCGAGGATAATGCCCCGGTGAAGATCTCGGCAGTCTGGGAAAACTTCACCAACTGGTTCCTGTCGGGTGACGGCAAAACCGAAGACTCGATCGGCGAACAGACGCTCCGTTACCACAAATTGCGGAAGTCTTCATTTGATGGTCCCATCATTACCGAACTGGGTGGCGAGGAGAAATCCGAAACTACTCTGACGGAGATGTTCTCCTTGATGGAGAAACAAAAGAATGGTAAGTTTGGCACGTTGTTCAACAACGGCCGGGCAAACATTTTCTACATCCGGGACCAGAATAGTGTGCTTCGCGCGATCCGCGTGTTCTGGGGCGCCGGCGGCTGGGACGTCTATGCGTTCTCTGTCGTGAGCCCGGACCGGTGGTCTGTTGGCGGCCGTGTGTTCTCTCGCAATTCTGTTCTCGAGTCCTCGGAAACTTCGGTTCTGGCGCAAGCCTGATCCTTGGACCCTTTGACCCTCGGTCTGCTTCGGCGGATTGGGGGTCAATTTTTTTTGCATAATATAAATCTTATTGATCAAACAAATTATTGACATAATATAGTGGAGGGTATAATATACCTGTATTACAAAGTATTACAGTGTAAAAATATAAATATGAGAACAGTAATCAATATATCTCTGCCAGAATCATTGGCAAAAGAAGTAAAAAATGAAGTAAAAGAAGGTAAATTCGCTTCTACTAGCGAGTTTTTTCGACATATACTTAGGGTGTGGAATACGAACAGATTAGCAAGAAGTCTAAAAAAATCACAAGATGATTGGAAAAAAGGGAAAAATTGGACAAAACTAAATTCTTTGCGGGATTTAAAATAGATCAAGATAATATTTATGAATAATACAACAATCTACACAGACGGTTCATCACGCGGTAACCCTGGTCCTGGAGGATGGGGGGCTATTGTGATATCTGAAAATAAAGTGAGGGAAATAGGTGGAAGAGAAGAAAATACAACGAATAATAGAATGGAACTCACAGGTGCTATTGAGGGTTTGAAATTAATTGATGAAAATAATCAAATTACTTTATATTCTGATTCACAATATGTAATAAAGGGAATGACAGAATGGATAGATGGTTGGCAGAGAAAGAATTGGAGAAATTCTCAGAAAAAAGCGGTTATGAATAGGGATCTCTGGGAAAGACTTCTAGAAGTATCAAAAGGAAAAAATATTGAATGGAAATATGTAAAAGGGCATGCAGAAAATCCAAGAAATAATAGATGTGATGAAATAGCTACAAAGTTTGCAGATAATGAGAATATTGAGCTATATGATGGCTCAAAAGATAAATATCCAATTAAAGATATTTTGAAATAAGTATAGACATTTCTAAGTTTATATTTCCTAACTATAGATTTTATCGAAATTTTATTATTTTTTTATTATTTCTTTATCACCACTATGATACGGTAGGAGGATGAAAAAGAAAATACATTTTCTAATTATCCTATTTCTAATTATCGCTATAACTATACGTTTCTATTTTGCTATCAATAGTACAGATAGATATATTCTGGATGAATATATTAGTAAAAGCGTGGTTTTACAGGGAAATATTATAAATGAATCAGAAATAAAAGACTTTTCACAGATTTTTATATTGAATATTGATTGTATAAATAATGTTTGTAATATTCCAGACAATATAAATGTGAGAATTACAGCAAATAGATATGAAGAATATAAATATGGAGATAGGGTAAATGTTTCTGGAAAATTATTAAAACCATTTAATTTTGAGGGTAATGGTGGTAGAAAATTTGATTATATAAACTATCTAGCTAAAGATAATATTTATTATGAAATAAAAAAATCCAATATAGAAATCACAGGCCATAATAATGGAAATTATTTTTCATTAAAATTATTTAGTTTAAAGAATAAATTTATTAATAATCTTGAGTCTGTTCTTGGTGAACCACATTCTTCACTTGCCGGTGGGCTTCTGGTAGGGGAGAAGGCATCTCTTGGTAAAGATTTATTGGATGATTTCAGGAAAGCTGGGCTTATACATATTATAGTCCTCTCTGGATATAATATAACTATCATTGCCTCTTCTATTAGACGAATTTTATCTTTTCTACCGAAAAATATGAGTATTGTACTAGGTGGAATGGGTATTATACTCTTTGGAATACTTGTCGGTGGAGGTGCTACTGTTATTAGATCTTGTATTATGGCTTCTATTGCTCTTTTTGCAGAGCTTCTACGTAGAGATTACAATGCCTTGCGCGCTCTATTTCTCGCTGGACTTTTCATGCTTCTAGAGAATCCACTCATATTATTTTATGATCCTTCTTTTCAACTTTCATTTCTTGCTACTCTAGGGCTTATTATCCTATCTCCTTCAATAGAAAATAAAATTATATTTATTACAGAGAGATTCGGTATTAGGAATCTTATAGCTTCTACTTTGGCTACACAGATTTTTGTTTCACCTTTTATCCTATATCTGATGGGACAAATGTCTATTATTGGTATTCTGGTAAACATTTTAGTCTTACCTTTTATTCCTATTACTATGCTCCTAGTTTTCCTAGCTGGATTTTTTGGATTTATTTCACATTTTCTATCGCTGATAACTGGCTGGATAAGTCATATTCTACTTTCTTATGAATTATTTATGGTAAAATTTTTCGCAAATATACCTTTTGCTTCTATAGAAATACCGAGTTTTTCTATATGGATTACTTTCGGTATCTACTTATTTTATTTCAGTGCATTCTTGAAATTACCTTCTATAATTTCCCAGTTTATATTTAGAAAAAAGTCTTCTATATAATTTTTCTTTCCTGAAGGTGTATAGTCTGCTACATATGAATGTTCCCACATATCTAGGGCTAGTATGAGTGAGCAATTCTGTAATTGACCGATATGTTGCTCCTCTATCCATGCATTTATCAATAATTTTTCATTTCTATCATAATAGAGCATAACCCAGCCGATACCACGTGTTAATGCAAAAGCTTTGAAATTATCTAGCCATGTATCAAATGAACCAAAGTCGCTCACTATCTTTTTCATCAATTCACCATTTATATTCATGGGTTTATGACCATTCTCTAGACTTTCAAAATATATTTCATGATTGCGCATACCGTTGTATTCGAAACCTAGTCTGCGTATATCCTGCTTTCCTTCTAAAGTTTCATTTAGATTCTTCACATAACCAGCATATAGTTTCAAATGCTCTTCAGTTGTTTTTGAAGAAATACCTTTTAATGTAGGAATATTGAATTTTTTCTCTATAAATTTATTCATATGTTAATATTCTATCATGAAAAATAGGAGAATAATAAAATGGGGAATACCCATAGCTATATTGATATTTGCTTTTTTGATATATTTCTATTTTCTCCATAGAGATAACTATGGAATATATTTCTTCAATCTTGATAGAGGTAGAAGTGTATTTATATATTCTAAAAGTAGCACAATACTCATAAATGGTGGACAGAATAGCCAGATTCTTCGCGAATTGACCAAAATCCTGCCTTTTTATAGAAAAAATATTGATACAATTATTCTGACTAGATCTGATTCGAAAAATGTTGGTGGACTTATAGATATTGTAAAGAGATATAGGGTGGGAGAAATAATAGAGCCAGAAATAATGGGAACAAGTACAGCACTAACTATTTTTGAAAAAACTGTTTTAGATAATAAAATACCGATTGAGAAAGTAAAAAAAGGAGATAAATTTGAAATAGATAATATATATTTCTCTATACTTTTTCCTGATCCTAATTTTAAATATAATAAAACGAGTATGCCAGAAATGGTGCTAAACATTTCCTACTCTACTACTAGTATTCTACTTCTAGGTGATGTATCGAAAACTATACAGAAATCATTTATTTCTGAAATCAATAAGGTAGATATAATAGAATATGCACATGGGGCAGGGGATTCTAGAACTTCTTTTGATCTATTTGATAAAGTTGATCCAGAGTTTGTGATCATTTCAAAACAAATAAACAGCACGCCTTTCAAGAGAAGAAATAATGCGGAGATTATTAATCTGAAAGAGAAGGGTACTAGGAAATTTAGTTTTTAGATTAAAATTAAATAATCCCTGCCTTTTTCAGAACTGCGAAAGCACCATGCTTCTGTATTGTCTTCAATGCTTTTGTAGATATTGTGAGATTGAAAGTCTTTTTCAATTCAGCAACATAGATTCTCTTTTTCTGGAGATTGGAATATTTCCTAACTATTCCTGTAGGGTTGAACTGAGTAGCACGAGTACGGTTGGAGTATCCACCGCCTCTTATTGATCCCTTTTTTGTTATTGCACAGATTCTTGCCATATTTTTGTTTAGTGTTCAATATGCTATCATACATTATGTATTTTGCAAATATATGGATTTATTAACCATCATTATATCTATAGTTATACTCATCATGTCTGTTGTTATGCATGAGATTTCTCATGGCTATGCAGCAGAGTTTCTGGGTGATCCTACACCTAGACTTCAGGGTAGACTGACGGTAAATCCTATTAAACATCTAGATCTTTTCGGCTCTATTATAATACCCTTATTTACATCTTTGATGGGATTCACATTTGGCTGGGCAAAGCCTGTACAATGGAATCCGTATAATGTAAAGGATAAAAGATGGGGTGAGCTCATAATTTCTCTTGCTGGTCCGCTTGCCAATATTCTGATTGCACTTATTTTCGGTATGATTATCCGTTTTTTCGGTAATAGTCTATCTGAAGCGTTCATACTCATCTCTTCATATATAGTGATGATAAATATTGTTTTAGCAGTTTTCAATCTTATCCCCATTCCTCCACTGGATGGTTCAAAAGTACTATTTTCTCTTTTACCACCTAATCTATATAAAATAAGAGAAGGATTTGAAAGATATTCTATTTTTCTAATTCTTATTCTTATTATTTTTCTTTGGAAATTCCTAGAACCCGTAGTACCTTTTCTTTTTAGACTTATTGTGGGGGTATAATAATGGGGTATAATGACTGTGTTTCTATGTCATCTAATCTAAAGCACAATTTATTTCTAATAATCTTAACGATAATTGTAATACTAATTTCTTTCTTTATAATAGGTTTTATATCTTCAGATTCTTTTAATAAAATAACTCAATCAATATTACCTCATACACAATTAGCTCAAGTATCCTCATCTCTTAATCAAGGATTGGTAGCTCACTATACGTTTGATGAAGGAAGTGGAACGACGGCGGGGGACAGTGCTGGATCAAATACCGGTACACTTGTAGGTGGACCGACTTGGACAAGTGGGAAGGTGGGGAGTGGGGCATTGAGTTTTGATGGGGGGGATGATTATGTTTCTCTTGCTAATATTGACCGTGCGTCAAACGAATCAATAACTATTACAGGTTGGTTCAAAACAACATCAGCCACAGCAGGTAATGTAATCTGGGGACAACGCCAAGGTAATAGCATTTTTGTGGTAACAGTCAACAATTGGGTTGGTGGTGGGACAACAAATAAACTAAATTTCAGTATTCGTGATGCTAACGGAGCGGGTCTTCAAACGAGAACATCAAGTGTAAACGTTAATGACGGCATATGGCATCACTTTGCCGCTGTAAGGAATATTGTGGCTGGCGAAGTACGCTTATATGTAGATGGTGTGAGTGAGAGCAACAATGCAAATATCGCAACAGGTGCCATTACTACAACGAATGGGGTTGCAATTGGTAGAGAAAATGTTCAAGGCACTTATTTTACAGGCACTATCGACGAAGTCCGTGTCTACAATCGTGCCCTTTCTACTCAAGAAATTTCTGATGTTTATAATGACACTGGGGAACCAGCTACTCCACCTTCAACTTCCGCTCCTTCAATTTATTCTTTTACCGCTACTCCTTCCGTAATAAATGAAGGGCAGTCAGCAACTCTGTCATGGTTTGTTTCCGGTTCTCCGACTCCAACATTAACAATTGATCAGGGAATTGGAAATGTGACAAATCAAACTTCTATATTGGTTTCTCCTATAACAACAACTAATTACACTTTAACTGCCCAAAACTCTGTAAGCACCGCTTCTCAATCTATTTCGGTCACAGTTAATCCTCAAGTTTCTGATATTCAAACTCCTTCTATCCCATCAAATCTTTCTGTTACTGCAATTTCAAGTTCACAAATCAATCTCACATGGACTGCCTCTACAGATAATATCGGAGTCACTGGATATCGCGTTTATAGAAACGGAACACAAGTTGATACACCATCAACTAACTCATATTCCGATACGGGACTTTCCGCTTCAACACAATATTCATATACTGTAGTTGCCTACGATGCTGCTGAAAATGTTTCCGGTCAATCTTCATCTGTGAACGCAAACACGCAGGGACAAAATGGCCCCACAGCTAACGGGAATATCGTTATAGCCGCAAGCTGTTCACGGGCTGATGTGCAGTCAGCAATTAATGTTGCGCCAAGCGGGGGTACTGTGATAGTGCCGGCTGGAAATTGTTCATGGGGAGATGGCGAAAGAGTAATAATATCGGGAAACTACGCGTATCCTTCAATCAACATAAACAAATCTCTAATTTTAAAAGGTTTATACCCGTCCATAACCGGAAGTGGAAGCGGTTATTTTATTTATTATAATCCCGTTGATTATTCCCAAAATTTTCCTTTGAGAATTACGGGGTTTACTTTTGATGGGGGAGGAAGTAGGTCCGGGATATTTTTTGCTTACAGTGCTTCTAATCTAACTATTCAAAACAAAATCAGAATTGATCATAATACTTTTAGAAACCTGTTTGGGCAGGCACTTTGGATAAACGGCCAGCGTGGGGTAGCGGATAATAATGTATTTACTGGTGAATACCCTTTTAGGTTTTCTTCTGGAGATTCGGGAGATTGGTGGAATAATTGGGAAGGATTGATTTTTGGAAAAGCAGACAACAACTTTTATATTGAAGACAATATGATTGAAGTAGGATCGATTTTAGCAGATTGCCAGTACGGAAATAGATACGCTTTCAGATACAATAATATAACCGTAAAAAATGGGTCCTATCCATTTTTAGATATGCACGGAAACCAGGGTATAGGACTTATGTACGCCTGTTTTGGGGGTGAAATTTACGGCAATAATATTTCAGCTATAGCCGGTCAAATGCTTGACCAGCGTGCAGGGAGGGTAGTTGCCTTTTATAATAATGCTCAGGGTCTAAGTTTTGGGATAAAAGTTAGAGAAGAAGTTGGCGATAATTATAATCCATCAACAAATATCCAACCTCAACATGTTAGCGACAGTTATTATTGGAATAACAGAAATGGGTTCTCTGGACCACTTTTAACAGCTTATTTAGCGGGAAATGATTGCGACCAAAGCATTAACACTTCGATTAATACTTGCGATGATGCAAGGGACGGTTATTCCCTGAATAATAATGATGAATGGCATCAGGATGCAACAAATTTTGACGCCTCAGGAGGAGTAGGTTGTGGAACGCTATTAAACAGATCGACAACTTGCACGGTGGGCGTTGGCTACTGGGCGACCAATCAATCATGTAATTTGATAAATTCGGCTAATATTGGAGCAAACCCAATAGAACCTATTTCTGGCACTTTATATAAATGTACGTCTCCCAATACATGGACAGCTTTTTACACCCCTTACACCTATCCTCATCCTTTAAGAACTAGCGAAACCATCCCCCCTCCTCCCACCGAACCTCCAACCTGCTCCTCCTTCACCTACTCATCTTGGGGAACTTGCTCCAACAACACTCAAGTCAGAACCATTCTTTCAAGCACCCCAAGCGGTTGTACGGGAGGTACACCAACCATAACCCAAAGCTGTACAATCACTCCCACTCAAATTCCACCTTCCCCTCCTCCACCTTTCATCCCACCTTCTACTCCACCCCCAGTCATACCACCAATCAATCAAGACCTCACTCCCACACAAACAAGCAATGATATAGCAACACTCAACACCTTCCTCTACAATGAAGGATATCTCTCCACTCCCTCTCCCACACCTAATACATACACTCCAGAAACAATACAAGCAGTACAAG
>CAYOER010000014.1:0-14461 GCA_964403205.1 uncultured Candidatus Saccharibacteria bacterium
CTATGAAGACGCTATTATACTTTCTGAAAGAGTAGTGAAGAATAGCAAATTTGCTTCTATACATATAGAAGAGTTTGTAATCAATGTTCGTGATACCAAGCTCGGTCCAGAGATCACTACTTGTGATATTCCAAATGTCGGTGAAGCAAAGCTAAAGAATCTAGCAGAAGACGGTATAGTACGAGTCGGTGCAGAAGTTCGTCCTGGAGACATACTAGTAGGTAAGATTTCTCCAAAGAGTGAAACTCAATTGACACCAGAAGAGAGACTTCTACGTTCTATTTTCGGAGAGAAGGCTCGTGATGTAAAGGATACTTCAAAGAGAATGGAAGGAGGAAAGCGTGGAAGAGTAATATCTGTAAAGATTTTCTCAAGAGAAAAAGGAGATAAACTAGATTCCGGAATAATAAAAAGAATATATGTTGAAGTAGCAGAACTTCGAAGTGTTTCTGTGGGAGACAAGCTTGCAGGACGTCATGGAAATAAAGGAGTTATTTCCAAGATCTTACCAGAAGAAGAAATGCCATATATGGAAGATGGAAGACCTGTCGATGTTATACTCACGCCTCTCGGTGTGCCTTCACGTATGAACCTAGGACAGATATTAGAGCTACATCTCGGACTCGCTGCTAATACTCTGAACTATCAAGCAATAGTCCCACCATTTGCTGGTGCAACAGATGTAGAAATAAAAGAGGAGCTTGTAAAAGCCGGATTTGATGCTAGTGGTAAGATGAAACTCCGTGATGGTAGAACAGGGGAATATTTCAATCAACCTGTAGCAGTAGGATATATGTATATTTTGAAACTTCATCATATGGTGGAAGACAAGATACATATGCGTTCTATCGGACCATACTCACTCATAACTCAGCAACCACTCGGAGGAAAGGCCCAAGGTGGAGGACAGAGATTCGGAGAAATGGAAGTCTGGGCATTACTCGGTCATGGAGCTGCATATACACTACGCGAAATATTGACAATAAAGTCTGATGATATACAGGGTCGTTCACAGGCATTCGATTCTATTGTAAAGGGTGAGAGATTGAAGCAGCCGAACTTGCCAGCATCATTCAATGTGCTTTTGAAATCACTACGTGGACTTGCCCTAGATGTCGAGCTTATAAAGACGGATACGGGGGAGATTGAGGGATAAAATTAATAAATAATTCATATAAAAACCAAAACTATGCAAACATCAAATAGAAAAAATATGGAACCTCATGATTTCGACATTGTAAAGCTCGGAGTCGCTTCTCCTGATAAAATATTGGAATGGTCATTCGGTGAAATCACAAAACCAGAAACTATAAATTATAGAACTCAGAGATCAGAGAAAAATGGACTTTTCGATGAGAAAATCTTTGGTCCAGATAAGGACTGGGAATGTTATTGTGGAAAATATCGCGGAATAAGATACAAGGGAATAGTCTGTGAAAAATGTGGAGTAGAAATCACACGTTCTATAGTACGTAGAGATAGAATGGGACATATAGAGCTCGCTACACCAGTTTCCCATATCTGGTTCCTACGCAATATGCCTTCACGAATAGGACTCATCATGGGTATGTCCACATCAGATCTAGAGAAGGTAGTATATTTTGCTGGATATATTGTTACGAAAGTCTTTGAAGATGAGAAACAGAAGTTTTTGAAAGAACTTGATTCCGAATTCAAATCAAAAGTAAAATCTGCAAATGATGATAAGACAAAAGAAGCATTGAAAGAGCTTCTAATAAACGCTCGCAAGGAAATAGAGAGTTTAGTACCAGGATTTGTTATGGATGAAATACAATTCCATAAATATTCTATGAAATACGGTTCTCTCTTTGAGGCCGGTATCGGTGCAGAAGCAATATTTGAAATCTTGAAAAAGACAGATATGAATAAATTGAAAGAAGAGCTAGAGAAAGAGCTAGATGGAGCGAGCTCTCTAGAAAAAGAAAAGCTTTCAAAGAGACTTTTCCTAGTGAAGTCTATGATAAAGTCAGGGATTCGTCCTGAATGGATGTTCCTTACTCGTATTCCTGTAATTCCACCAGCATTACGTCCAATGGTTCCACTCGATGGAGGTAGATATGCTACATCAGATATCAATGATCTATACAGAAGAGTGATAAATCGTAATAATCGTCTATTGAAATTGAAAGAGATAAATGCTCCAGATGTTATACTTAGAAATGAAAAAAGAATTCTACAAGAAGCAGTAGATGCCCTAATAGATAATTCTATTCGTCATGGCAATACAACAGGAGCCGCTGCAATACAGAGTCAGAAAAGAGCTTTGAAATCTCTTTCAGATAATCTAAAGAGCAAGCGTGGACTTTTCCGACTCAATCTTCTCGGTAAACGTGTGGATTATTCTGGACGTTCTGTTATCGTTGTCGGTCCAGAGCTAGCACTAGACCAATGTGGACTTCCAAAGCATATGGCATTGGAGCTTTTCCGACCATTCGTTATTTCTGGCCTTCTAAGAAAAGAACTTGCATACAATATCCGTGGCGCAGGAAGACTGATAGATGATGGTGCAAAGGAAGTTTGGGAAATATTGGAAGAAGTTATAGAAGGGAAATATGTACTTCTAAACCGTGCTCCGACACTACACCGTCTAGGTATACAGGCATTCCGACCAGTGCTCATAGAAGGTAACGCTATACAAGTTCACCCACTAGTATGTACAGCATTCAATGCTGACTTTGACGGAGACCAGATGGCAGTGCATGTTCCACTAGGAGAAGAAGCACAGCTAGAGGCCAAGGAAATAATGGCAGCAGATAAGAATATTCTAAAGCCAGGAAATGGAGATCCTACAGTTATTTCAAAATTATTGGATATCGTTCTAGGATGTTTCTGGATTACAAAGACTGTTCCTGGAGAAAAAGGTGAAGGTAAAATATTCGAAAGTCCAGATGCTGCTCTGTCTGCTCATAACTATGATGTAATAGGATATAGAACATTGGTAAAAGTCCTTCCAGATAATAATCCAAGATATGCACAGTTCGAAGGTAAAATATTCGAAACAACAATTGGTAGAATATTATTCAATAATATTTTGCCAAATGATTATCCTTATATAAATAAAGAAATAGATAGGAAGAAATTAGCAGCTATTATTGACGATATTATTATAAAAAATGGTATAGAAGCTCTACCACCAATTCTAGATAAAATAAAATCTTTCGGATTCAAATATACTACATATTCTGGTATTACATGGGGTATAGACGATATTGTTGTACCACAGGGTAAATTCGAAATAATAAAAGTTGCAAAGGCAAAGTCTGATCTCATAATGCATCAGTTCAATGAAGGACTTCTAGCAGAGGATGAAAGATTCAGAAAAAATATTGAAATATGGCATAAAGCAAAGAATGATGTAGAGAAACTCATACCACAAACTCTAGATAAGATGGGTTCTGTATATGATATGGTTACATCTGGAGCCAGAGGATCTCTATCTCAGATCACACAGATGGCCGGAATGAAAGGACTTATTTCCTCTACTACAGGTACAATAGAATTCCCAATTCTTTCTTGTTCAAAAGAAGGACTTACACCTATAGAATATTTCATCACTACTCATGGATCTAGAAAGGGTCTAACAGATACAGCACTCAATACTGCAAAGGCAGGATATCTGACTAGAAAGCTTTTCGTCGTTGCTCAAGATGTGATAGTGAAAGAGGAGGATTGTGGTACAAAAGAAAGTATAGAAATAAAGAAAATAACAGCTTCAGGTATAGATATTCCTATTTCAAAAAATATAAGAGGAAGAGTAATAGCTGAAGATATACTAGATACAAATGGTAATCTAATGTTCAAAAAAGGACATCTTCTAAGCAAGCAAGAAGCTATGAAAGTAGAAGAAGCGGGTATAGTCTCTGTACGAGTACGTTCACCACTTGCATGTAAGAGTATTTCTGGAGTATGTTCACAATGTTACGGAGTAGATCTAGGAAAAAATAAAATAGTAGAGCTTGGTGAAGCTGTAGGTACTATAGCTGCTCAGGCCATAGGAGAACCAGGAACACAGCTAACGATGAGAACATTCCATGCTGGAGGTACTGCATCTGTCGGTGGAGACATCACACAGGGTCTACCTCGTGTAGAAGAAGTATTTGAGAAAAGAGCTCCGAAGAATCCTGCTGTAGTAGCGACTGTAGATGGTATAGTCACAGAAGTGAAAGATCTAATAAAAGAAAAAGTAATAAAGATCATACCAGAACTAGAAGATAGAGCAAAGGGCAAGAAAGCAAGTGAAGTTGAATATGTATTCAATTATAAGAGAATACCTCTAGTAAAAGTCGGAGATAAAGTAAAGAAGGGAGATATTATAACAGACGGTTCTGCTGATATAGATGAAGTATTCGAATATTGTGGCGCAGAAAGAGCAAAGGCATATGTTATTAGTGAAGTAAGTAAGATCTATGAACTTCAAGGAGAGACTGTTTCTAGAAAACATATTGAAATTATCGTAAGACAGATGTTCTCTAGGAGACAGGTAGTCTCTGCTGGAGATACAAATCTCACAGAAGGTGTGATAGTAGATGATATACAGCTACAAGAGGAGAATTCTAGGGTGAAAGTTGGAGGAGGAGAAACTGCAAAGGTAAAGTCAGTAGTTATGGGTATTGCAGAGGTTTCTCTATCTAGAAAGAGCTTCTTGTCTGCGGCTTCATTCCAACATACTACCAAGGTGCTTATAAACAGTGCTATACGTGGAAGTGAGGACAATCTAGTCGGACTTATGGAAAATACTATTATTGGAAGACTGATACCAGCTGGTACAGGTTTCAAAGGTAGTCCAAAGCAGAAAATGATAGAAGATATACAACCTAGAGAAGAATTCGAAGAAGAATAGAAAAATAAAATAATAATAAAAATGATCATATGAGCACTCCAGTCGAAAAAATAAAAGAGCGATTGGGTATTGAAGAAGTAATCGGATCATATATAAAGCTAGAAAAGTCTGGCAAGAATTTCAAAGCCAGATGCCCATTCCACAATGAAAAAACTCCCTCTTTCTATATTTCTCCAGAAAGGGCTGGTTTCTATTGCTTCGGTTGTGGAGCAAAGGGGGATATATTCAATTTCGTAGAACAATTCGAGGGATTGGACTTTATGGGAGCTCTGAAAATCCTAGCAGAAAAAGCCGGAGTACCACTGGTCTTCGAAAAGAGTGAAACAAAGAATGAAAAAGAAAGAATGTATATGATAATGGAAGAATCTACAAAATTCTTTGAAAATGGTTTGAAAGATTCTAAAGAGGCAAAAGATTATCTATATAAAAGGGGATTGAAAGATAAAACTATTCAAGATTTCCGAATCGGCTATATAAAGGATGAATGGAGATTGCTCTATGAATATCTGAAAAATAAAAAGTATTCTGATAATGAAATAGAGAAAGTAGGACTGATAAAGAAGCCTGAACAAGCAAATAAAGGGTATTATGATCGTTTCCGTGGACGTATTATTTTCCCTATATCTGATTCTAGTGGAAGAATTATAGCTTTTTCGGGGAGAATACTACACGATGATGGGAAAAGTGCAAAGTATCTCAATAGTCCAGATACTCCACTGTATAATAAAAGCACAGTTCTATATGGTATAGATAAAGCAAAGCAAGATATTAGAATAAAGAATTATACTATTCTAGTAGAAGGTCAAATGGATCTAGTATTGTCTCATCAGGCAGGGATAAGAAATACTGTTGCTGTTTCTGGTACAGCTCTTGCAGATACTCTGACTTCGAAAGAAAATGTTATCAATAATCTAGGTATAGTGAAGAGACTTTCTACCAATATTATTCTTGCTTTTGACTCTGACAGTGCTGGTAGGAGAGCAACTAGACGTTCTGCAGAGATTGCACTATCACTCGGTATGGATGTGAAGATTGCAAATATAGTAGAGGGTAAAGATCCTGCAGATCTAGTATTGAAAGATCCAGAAGAATGGAAAAATGTATTGAGGAATGCAAAACCGGTAGTAGAGTTCCAGATCAATAGGGTAATGGATGAAGTGAAAGAGAAGAAAATAGATCCAAGAAAAATCCCTGCATTAATAAGAGAAAATGTACTGCCTTTTATCGGAGCTATAGGTAAAAATATGGATAAAAGCTATTTTATAAATATGATAAAAGAGAAAACAGGTATTAGCGAAGAGGCAATAAATAAGGACTTTAGGGATTTGGATAAGGGAATTAAATATGATAAAATAACTTCCAATGTACGAGAGTACCCTCTTGACTCGATTTCAAGAAGATTTGGTCTACTCGTTAACATTTCCCATAAATCAATAGTAGATATACATTCTACATTGAAGCATATTGCGGGTGATGAACGCTATAATATATTAATAAAAGAAATAGAGAAATATAAAGATGAGCTTCTATTGGAAGCTGAGCTATTATTTGATAAAAATCCAGAATATCATATTGAGGAATTATTATTGAATTTTGAGGAAGATATTATAAGAGAAGAGATGACAGAGTTACTAAGGATAAATGATAAGAAAGATTTTGAAAAGAAATACAAAGCCATGACTATTCGCAAGAAAGAAATAGAAGATAAATTGAAGAGTTTGAGAAAATAGAAAACAAGAAAATAGAGATAAAAAAACAAACATTATAAATAAAAATAAAAATATGGCATCAAAAAAATCCCAAAAGAAGAATAAAGCTAAAGTAAATAAAAATAAATCAAAAATAAAGAATAAAAATAAAGTAAAGATTAAGAATAATAAAGTCTCATCAAAAAAAGATAATAAGAAATCTAGTAAAAAAGATAATAAAAATAAAGAATTTGATACAAAAGCTGATAAATTAGTAGTAAAGGGTAAGGAAAGAGGCTTTGTTACCTATGATGAAATATTGAAAGAATTTCCAAATATAGAAACAGATATAATGTTTCTAGATAATCTTTATTCAAAATTTTCTTCTTTTGGTATTGATGTTCTAGAGGGTGGAGGACTACTCGAGGTAGAGCCAGAAGTAGCACATCCGAAGAAATACGCTTATGGAATGAAAAGCGCAGATTCTAGTTATGATTCTATACAGATGTATTTGAAAGAAATAGGTCAATACCCACTAATATCTGCTGGTAATGAAAAGGAGCTTGCCAGACGTATTCAGGCGGGTGATATAGAGGCTAAGAATCTCCTAGCCCGCGCTAATCTCCGTCTTGTGGTCTCTATTGCAAAGAAATATGTAGGACGTAGTCCAGACCTCACTCTTCTCGATCTTATACAAGAAGGTAATCTTGGACTTTTCAAAGCTGTGGATAAATTTGACTGGACAAAGGGGTATAAATTCTCAACTTATGCTACGTGGTGGATACGTCAGGCCATAACACGTGCCCTAGCTGACCAGAGTAGAACTATACGTGTACCAGTGCATATGGTAGAAACTATTGCAAAATATAAACAAGTAGTACGCAGACTAACCCAGGATCTAGGTAGGGATCCACTAGCAGATGAAATAGCAACAGAGATGGGTCTAGATGTAGAGAAAATCTATAATATAGAAAAAATAGATCAGGATGTCGTATCTCTAGAAAGTCCAGTAGGAGATGATAGTGATGATGGTAGATCTACTCTCGGAGATTTCCTTTCTGATGATAAGATCCTTTCTCCAGATCAAGAGAGTAGTAGGAGGATTCTCCGTGATCAGGTAAATGGTATTCTAAACGATTTATCAGAGAAAGAGAGGAGAATATTGGAAATGAGACATGGTCTAAATGACGGTATTACTCATACTCTAGAGGAGGTGGGTAAGGAATTCGGAGTTACAAGAGAGAGAATACGACAGATAGAGGCCAAGGCACATGAGAAAATACGTCAACATGAGAATATAAATAGATTAAGAAATTATTAATAAAATAAATGCTGTACCGAAAGATATTAAAACCAATATTATTTAGATTTGATCCAGAAAAAGTACATGATTTATTCATTTGGAAAGGGGAATTTCTCGGTAAATATGCATTGACTAGGAAAATAGTAGATATTGTTTATGGTTATCATGGTAAAGATATTTCAAAAACTGTAGATGGTATAAAGTATAGAACTCCAATAATGCTCTCTGCGGGATTTGATTATAATGGTAAATTGACACAGATATTACCCTCTATAGGTTTCGGTGGTGAGGAAATAGGCTCTATTACTGCATATCCATGCGAAGGTAATCCTACTCCACGTCTTACTCGTCTATTAAAATCAAAAAGTATTATTGTCAATAAGGGATTAAGAAATGATGGAGTAGATAAAATAATAGAACGTATAAAGTCAAAGACTCGTATTCCAGGTTTTGTACTCGGTATTAGTATAGCTAGAACAAATAATGCAAAGTCCGTACCGATACAGGCAGGTATAGAGGATTATATGTATTCATTCAGAAGACTCAATGAAGAAAATATTGGGGATTATTATACTATAAATATTTCTTGTCCAAATTCATTTGGTGGTGAGGCATTCACTACCCCTGAACTTCTAGATAGACTACTTTCATCTATAAAGACTATAAAATGTTCGAAACCAGTATATGTGAAAATGCCTATAAATATTCCATGGGATCAATTCAAATCTCTTCTGGATATAATAAAGAAGAATAAAATAAATGGGGTAATTATCGGTAATCTAAACAAAGATTATTCTAGTCTGGATGCAAAAAATGAAGCACCTTATAATTTCAAGGGTGGACTTTCTGGTAAACCATGTACTCATCCATCTACTTTCCTAATAGGTAAAACTAGGGAGTATTGTGGTAATAGTCTCACTATTATCGGTTGTGGAGGTATTATGTCAGGAGATACCGCTATGGAGAAATTCTCTGCTGGTGCGGATCTTATACATATTATTACAGGTATGATATTCGAAGGTCCGGGGCTGGTGAGGAGGATATTGAAGAAATATCAATGCGAGAAAAATGCCTCTGTATAGATCATCTCTTCTTTTACACCATTCTCCCTTAACTTTTTCCAAAAATCTCTAACGAAAGATATACCACCACAGATAAAGAACTCTTTATCTTTTATTGTCTTTATATTTCCTAAAATATCTTTTATCTCTATACGTCTATTTATATGACCTTTGCTCTTTTCCTTAGTTATGAAATATTTTATATTTTTATTTGCAAGAGCATCTAATTCCTTTTTGAAAATAATATCTGATTCAGTTCTATTACTATAATATATATCGAATTTCCTATCTGGATTATCTAATATTATAGATCGAAATGGTGCTATACCTATTCCACCAGTTATGATTATTATATGAGAGTCTTTATTCTCGCTATAGAAAAAGCCATATGGTAGGGAAGCATGTATCTTATCTCCTACTTTCATTTTACATAGACGATGGGAGAATTCACCCATTGCTTTTACTGTAATATTTATAGTTTTTTCTTTTGTTGAGCTAGATATACTATATGATTTACCTTCTGGTGTGCCGTATTCTTCGAAGTACACAGTGATAAATTGTCCAGGTCTAAATAGAGGTATGGTATTGTCTTCCATTACCATTTTCAATGTAGAGACATCACTGGTCTCTTTTATTATATCTTTTATTATATAGACTGCTTTATTTTTTTCTATTTTCTTCATAGTCTTCTATGGCTTCACGGAGCGCCTGGTGTCCTAGTACGGAACAATGATACTTTCTATCTGGAAGTCCTCCTAGACGGTCGATTATGGCCTCTGGAGTCATTCTTTTTGCCTGGTCTAGTGTCATACCACCGTTCTCTAATGCCATAACTGACATCATGGATGTAGAAGCGATAGCAGAGGCACAGCCGAATGTTCTCCATTTGCATTCCTTTATTCTATTTGTCTTTTTATCTATTTTTACCCAGACAGACATCATATCTCCACAGGCAGGGGAACCGACTATACCTATACCATCAGCCATATATTTCTCATCATCAAAGAATATATTTCTAGGATGGAAGAAATGGTCTTTTACTATATCACTATATACCCAGTCTTCTACATCTGCGCATACATTTTTGCTTTTAATAATTTTCTTTATTACTTTCTTTTTTATTATTTTTTTCATCTTTTTATTGCAGATAGACTTTTTAATCTTTCTACTATAGGTGGGAAAACCTTTAGAACATAGTCTAAGTCTTTTTTCTCTGTATATTTACCCATTGTGAATCTTATACTACCATGTATTATTTCCTCATCTTGATGTATTGCAAGTAATACATGGGAAGGTTTCAGATCAAATGTAGAGCATGCAGAACCAGTAGATACTTCTACACCTATACTATCTAACATAAGTAACATAGATTCTCCCTCAACTGACGGAATAGATATATGAATATTGTTTGGTAATCTATTTTTTATATGACCATTTATTTTTATATCTGGGATTTTTTTCTGTAATTCCTCAATAAAATATTTCTGTAATTCACTAAGTCTCTTCACTTCTTTTTCTTTATTATCATATGCCTTCACTAGAGCATCAGCGAAACCATGTATAAGGGCAATATTTTCTGTTCCAGCTCGGAGATTCCTCTCTTGTTCTCCGCCAGAAATTATTGGATTTATCTTTATTCCTGATCTTTTATATAGCATTCCTATACCTTTTGGCCCATAGATCTTGGAACTATTGAGAGTCATCAGATCTATACCCAGTCTGTCTGTATCTATAGACAGATATCCAGCAGCCTGACAGGCATCTGTATGTAGAAGAGGAAAGGTATTGACTCCACGATGATTCTTTATTGCTATTGCAAGCTCTTTTATTGGTTCTACTGTACCTATTTCATTATTGGCATACATAATAGAAATTAAAATAGTCTCTTTTTTTATAGATGCAATAACTTGTTTAATATCTATAGTGCCTGTCTTGTCTACTGGTAAAACTGTTATTTCAAATCCCTCTTTTTCCAATTGTTTTGCTGGCTCTGATATTGCTTTATGCTCTATAGATGAAATGATTATATGATTACCCCTATCCCTATATGCCCTTGCAATACCTAGAATAGCCAGATTATCTGCTTCTGTACCAGAACCTGTAAATATTATTTCATCTGGCTTGCAATTTATACATTTTGCTATTTTTTTTCTAGACTCATCTATTACACTTTTTGCCATTCTGCCACTTTCATACATTGAAGATGGATTGCTGTATTTCATATCGAAATAGGGAAGCATACTCTTGAGAATCATAGGGTCAATGGGTGTAGTAGATGCATAATCTAGGTATATTTTCTTCATTTTTTTATCTAATTTCGCAGATTTTAACATATTTTTGTATTTTCTTTTTAAAATTCTTGAATTCATCATCATTATAATTCAATTTATTCTTAAATTGTTGATTCAATATTTTTCTATCATTGAATTTCTGCAAATAATATCTCGATGCACCCTTTATCTCTTTAACAATACCGATAATATCCTCTGGAGAGAGTAATGATTTTACCACAGTTGTGCGGAATTCATATTCCACTGGAGAATTCATAATGATCTTTATACTCTGTCTTATAGCATCTGCAAATACTGGTCTTCCTACGGTCTGGCTGTATTTATCTAGGGGAGACTTTATATCCATAGCTATATAGTCCACTAATTTTCTATTTATTAGATTCTTTATCATAGCTGGTCTGGTGCCATTCGTATCTAGCTTTATCAGATAACCCATTTTTTTTATTCTATACATTACCTTTGGTAGATCATCATGCATAGTCGGTTCTCCACCTGTTATTACAACACCATCTAGCATTTTCTTCCTTTTACGTAAGAAGCGTATGATACTTTCCAATGGTATTTCTTCTGCTGTTTCATCTACAAGCTCTGGATTATGGCAATATGGACAATGGAAATTACACCCTATTGTATATATAATACAGGCTATTTTTTCTGGATAATCAATAAGAGTACTTTTCTCAAAGCCACCGATTCTCATATTGATTATACTATCAGAATCTATTATTTTATCAAAACTTTCTTTTTCTCTATTATCTTTGAAGGAACATTCATACTTTCTATTTCATACATCTTACGTATATCGAATTCTGACTGTTTACCAGCATTCCAATGACTAACAGGACGTAGATAACCCACTATTCTAGAATAGACTTCACATTCTCTCTTGCATGTAGCACAAGAAATATGTTCACCGGAGATATATCCATGTTCAGGACAAACACTGAATGTAGGTGTGAGGGTAAAATATGGTAAATGGAAATTCTGACAGATTTTCTTTACTAGATTTGGCACTGTTTTTGAATCATTTATCTTTTCTCCTAGGAAAAGATGTACTACTGTACCGCCTGTATATTTCGTCTGTAGAGAATCCTGCAAACTCAAACTCTCGAATATATCATGGGTATAGTTCACTGGTAATTGAGAGGAGTTCGTATAGAAGGGCTGTGCTCCTTTCAATATTTCATTTTCATTTGCAACTATTATATCTGGATACTTTTTCTTATCTACTAGAGCCATCCTATATGCTGTACCTTCTGCTGGGGAAGCTTCTAGATTGAATAGATTACCAGTGTCTTTCTGATATTTTACTAATCTCTTTCTCATAAATAATAGTACTTCTTCTGCGAATGCTTTGCCCTTTTCACTTCCTACATCTTCTCCTAATAGATTGAGCATGGCTTCATTCATACCGACAATACCGATAGTAGAGAAATGATTCTTCCAATATGTTCCATATGTAGCTCTTATATTTCTCAAATAGAATTTCGTATATGGATATAGATTGGCATCTGTAAATTTCTCCAATATTTTTCTTTTTATTTCTAGACTCTCTCTTGCAATATCCATTTGTTTTGCAAGCTTGTCTAGAAAATCCTTCTTTGAATTTTTTACTTTTTTTGCTAGATATCCTAGTCTAGGGAGATTGATAGTCACTACACCGACAGAACCAGTGAGGGCATTCGCGCCGAAAAGTCCTCCTCCACGCTTATCTAGCTCTCCTAGATCTAGTCGTAGACGACAACACATAGATCTAGTGTCTTCTGGCTTCATATCTGAATTTATGAAATTGCTGAAATATGGTATGCCGTACTTTGCTGTAATATCCCAAAGGCCTTTAAGATTCTCATCATTCCAGTCAAAATCCTTTGTAATATTGACTGTAGGAATAGGGAAGGTGAAGACTCTACCATGGGAATCTCCCTCTGCCATCACTTCAAAGAATGCATTATTGAACATATACATTTCTTTTTGGAAATCAGAATATTTTTCTTTCTGAGGTATACCGCCGATAATTACTTTTTGATTTTTGAAATTGACTGAAGGGTTGAGATCTAGAGTAATATTGGAAAATGGAGTTTGGAAACCTACTCTTGTCGGAGTATTCATATTGAATACGAATTCCTGCATGCATTGCTTCACTGCTTTATAGTCTAGATCATCATATCTTATAAATGGTGCGAGTAGAGTATCAAAGTTAGAGAAAGCAATAGCTCCAGCTGCCTCACCTTGTAATGTGTACATGAAATTGACTATTTGGCCTAGTGCAGTACGGAAATGTTTCGGTGGAGCACTCTGGACCTTGCCAGCTACACCCTTGAAACCTTGTGTGAGTAGATCCATGAGATCCCAGCCGACACAGTATACAGATAGTGTTCCTAGATCATGTAGGTGTAGATCACCATTTTCATAGGCCATTCTTACTTCTTTTGGATAAATCTTGTTTAACCAGTATGTTTTACTGACTTCTGAAAATATATAGTTATTGAGCCCTTGTAGGGAATATCCCATATTACTATTCTCTTTTACTTGCCAATCCATCTTCTCCAGATAGCTGTCTACAAGACCTATAGATGCTGATGTGGCAAAGGCGCGTAGTTCTGCATGTTGTTCACGATATAAGATATATGCTTTTGCAGTTTTTTTATATTTTGACTGCATCAATATTTTTTCTACTCCATCCTGGATGATCTCTACTGTAGGGATTTCTTTTGCAATTTTTCTTTTTGTATCTACTAGAACTTTTTTTGTTAATCTATTTGCTTCTTCATCACGAAACTCTCCTGTTGCTTTTCCTGCCTTTGCTATTGCACCAGTAATCTTATCCTTATCGAATGGAACTTTCGAGCCGTTTCTTTTGATGATTTCTTTAAACATGATTATAAAAAATATTACTATTAATAATTAGGACTATGTATTATCTAGAAATTCCACATAATAAGCAATTAAAATATGTGGATAGTGAAGTTCAGACATTATTATTTGTATATGTAAAGGAAATTCTATTTTTATTATTGTGATAATAGCGTTTACATGTTATTATCACCGATAGATTCTGCGACATTGTGTCGTGGAAAAAGACAAAAACAAACAAAAAAAACAAGAAGCGATGAGAAAACAAAAAACGGCCAGCCTTATGGTGGCCATTCTGTTTGGGACATCCACGGCATTTGCTGTTGGATTTACGGATACATTCAGTGGACCAGGAATCAATCCTGGATGGATCACTGATAGATACGAACCCGCAGGGTTCAGTT
>CAYOER010000015.1:0-14293 GCA_964403205.1 uncultured Candidatus Saccharibacteria bacterium
GTAGACGTAGCAGTAGTAGATGTAGCATGGAAGTATTCTGCTACTACTGGACCGACTACAGATAGTTTTGCATATGGGGATGTGGTGCCGATACCTACATTACCTTCTGCATTCCATATACCACTACCTGGGAAGAAGGCAGCACTGGAGACAGAGAGTGCTGTAGTTGAACCATATGTGAATGCTAGATTAGCTGTAGTATTGTTCCATGTGAATGCAGATGAGTCTATGAGGAAGCCACCTGTACTTGCAAATGGTACTCTACCAGAGGTTAGGGAGGAGATGGAAAGAGCGGTGGTAGAGGCGTAGGGAAAGGTGGATGCTTGTGATGTAGAGGTGGCGGTGAAGTATGATGATAAAACATTATTAGTGAAGACTCCGATACCATTTACTGATAGTGCAGAATATGGAGATGTAGTACCTATTCCTACATTCCCTGCATTAGATATAGTCAATCTCTCTGTACCATCTGTAGCTAGGCGAGTACGGGAGGTATTGGACATAAATAGTATATGGATAGCACCTTCACTAGCACCACTTGGACCTTCATCTTTATATGCTCCCACAGCTAGATCAGTTATACCATCACCACTGAGATCACCTATAGAAGTTATGGAAGAACCAAAAGAATCACTATCATCCAAACTTGGTCCACCATTTATTCCATCGGAAATCATCGACGAGGTAGCAACCGTACCATTTTCCTTCATAAAGAGTATATGTATTGCACCTTCATCGGTACCAGTACCTTCATCATCACGTGCTCCTACAGCTAGATCAGTTATGCCATCACCGTTTAGGTCACCGATATTAGCTATTGCATAACCAAAAAAATCATAATCATCTAGACTTGGTCCACCATTTATTCCATCAGTGATTTTAATAGTTGAATTTGCAGTACCGTTTACATTCATAAATAGTATATGAATCGCTCCTTCATCAAATCCTGTATCTTCATCCTCACGTGCTCCCACAGCTAGATCAGTTATACCATCACCATTGAGATCACCTATTGAGGTTATGGAGGAAGCAAAATGATCATAATCATCTAGACTTGGTCCACCATTTACTCCATCAGTAATTTTAACAGTTGAATTTGCAGTACCGTTTACATTCATAAATAGTATATGAATCGCTCCTTCATCAGTACCAGTACCTTCATCAGCCAGTGCCCCCACAGCTAGATCAGTTATACCATCACCATTGAGATCACCCATTGAGGTTATGGAGGTGCCGAAATAATCACTATTATCAAGACTTGGTCCACCGTTTGATCCATCAGAGATTTTAACTGTTGACTTTGCAGTACCATCTGCATTCATAAAGAGTATATGAATCGCTCCTTCATCAGTACCAGTACCTTCATCAGAAGATGCTCCCACAGCTAGATCAGTTATGCCATCACCGTTTAGGTCACCGATATTAGCTATTGCATAACCAAAAGAATCACTATCATCTAGACTTGGTCCACCATTTACTCCATCAGAGATTTTAACGAGTGAACTTGGAGTACCATTTGCATTCATAAATAGTATATGAATAGCACCTTCACTAATACCACTTGGACCTTCATCTTGATGTGCCCCTACAGCAAGATCAGTTATACCATCACCATTGAGATCACCAATATTAGCTACTGCAAAACCAAAATAATCACTATTATCAAGACTTGGTCCACCATTTACTCCATCAGAGATTATAGAAGTAGAAGCTACAGTACCATCAGAGGCAAGGTAGGATAGATATGCATTCTTGTCACCTAGTGCTAGTGAACCCTTGATATCCACTGAACCTTGTACTGATAGTGTGGATTGACGGGTTGTGGATGCAGGGTTCATACCTAGTATTAGTGAACCTGTATTCAATAGTGTTAGATTCTGTTGTCCTCCTGTAAATACATTGAATCTGCTTGTTGGAGATGATGTAGACTTACCACCTATGTATACTGAACCATTCTCATATACTGTGAATACTGATGATGATGCATTCTGTATTATGTCTAATAGACGTGTATTGGAATCTGGATTTGAATTTGTTCCCCAGATAGCGAGTTTGGAGTATGGGGTAGATGTACCTACTCCTACATTACCTTCTGCATTCCATATACCACTACCTGGGAAGAAGGCAGAGCTGGAGACAGTAAGTGCTGTAGTAGATGCATATGGGAAAGTGGATGCAGTAGAAGATGTAGATATGAAATATGATGAACGGACATAGTCATCAAATACTCCAATACCTGCTACTCCTAGTAGAGCGTATGGGGAGGTAGAACCGATACCGAAATTCCCTGCCACAATTGAAGTTGAAGCGATATCAGAACGTATAACTTCTGAACCTCCAACAACAAAATTCAAAGTATTAGGACCTTGATTCCAAATACCAGTATCAGTATCTCCATTAAAGGAGTATGTAGGTGCTCCAGCAGTACCCGCAGCAGATTCTAATTTGAATGAATAAATAGAAGAATTACTAGAGAGAAAATCTACTGCTGATAATATTTGACTATCACCTATTGAAAATCTTAAATTACCATTAGCAACAAAACTTAATGTATTAGCAGCAGAATTATAAATACCAGTATTACTATCATTAATAAAAGAATAAGATGGTCCTGCAAGTGAACCAGCACCAACCTGAATACCAGAAGCAAAAGTAGATGTGGCAGTAGTTGATGTGGCAGTAAATATAGAAGCTGTTACATCCCCAGCAAATATTGCAGAAGAAGATGCAAAAATTTGATCCTTGAACCATACTGGTATTGTAGTAGTAGGTGTGAGAGCTAGTGCTCCATAGTTCATCTGTTGATTCCAGTCTGCTGATGCACCTGCTGCTGGCCATGATGTTCTACAGTCAGTGGTGATACAGATGGTGGTAGCGGAGAGAGCTGTGGTGGAGGCGTAGGGGAAAACAGAGGCTTGTGATGTAGATGTAGCAATAATATATGCCACAGTAGGACTAGTAGATGATGTGAGTGTTGTACCATCAGAGTGTAACCATCCTTGACCAAATGATGTTTGACCTGTACCACCATACATTATTCCGATAGATGTAGTAGCTCCGACTACTCCATTATTAGCATGTAGTGGACCATTGAGTGTTCCTAGAGTAAATGAATTTGCAGTTAGACCATCTGTGGATATAGTACCAGAAAATAATCCATTACCTTGTACAGATAATTGTTGTGAAGGAGTACTAGTACCTATACCTATTTTACCATTTGCATCTATAGTAAATACTGTGGATGTAGCATAGGCACCAGTAGAACTACTGATATAGAAAAGATGATTTAGATCTCCAGCTAGACCCTGTAGAGAGAATCTTGCAAATGGAGAGGATGTAGCGATACCGAAGTTTCCATTTAAAGTTAAAGTAGAAGAAGCTACTCCAACTGTAGTACTTGCTGTACCACCACCCACAGTTAGACTCCCTCCAATTAAAGCGTTAGTACCAACATTCAAAGCGGATCTAATTGAAATATCATTGTAGAATTGAGCCATATCAAAAACTTGTAGATTATCTATTTTAGCTGAACCTATCTCTATATTAGATATAGTACCTCCTCCTATATCTAATATTTCAAAAATACTACCAGAATACGATGCTATATATGCATAATTTCCGGAAATATCGAAACCAGATGGAACATTAAGGTTTGCACCACCTTCATTATATTTAATAACTGATACATGTCTTGGATTCGTAGAACTTGATACATCTAATACTCCAAAACTACTAGTTGAAGAACTCCCTGCTGTTACAATATATGCAAATTTCCCATTGACAATTATTCTGAAAAGTCTTGTTAAATATGCTCCACCTCCACCACCATTTGAAAGAGCGGATAAATGTTTTGGATTAGTTGGATCACTTATATCTACTATTTCCAATGTTCCAGCCGCCCAAGAAGTAACATATGCTTGATTTCCAGAAATATATAGCGAATTTGCTGTACTCAATAATACACTACCACCATGCGTTAATTTACTTGCATGTTTTGGATTAGCGGGATCACTTATATCTACTATTTCCAAAGCACTAGTAACTGGTATATATGCATATTTACCAACAACTTTCAATTCTTGCGGGTTAGTGAGAGATGAACCACCTTCTCCATGCAATATTTTACCTTTATGTTTTGGATTTTTCGGATCAGAGATATCAACTATTTCTAGAGCATTACCACCATATGCTGATATATATGCATAATTTCCAGAGATATCAATACCATAAGGATTAGATAATTCTGCCCCTCCTTCACCATCTGATATTTTACCTGCATGCTTTGGATGAGCTGGATCGCTTATATCTACTATTTCCAAAGTATGATTATCCCAACTCAATAGATATGCATAATTTCCAACAACCTCTATTAATCTTACAGCATTTAATACTGCACCATCAGTACCATGAGAAAGACTACCAACATGTCTTGGATATTTTGGATCAGAAATATTTATAATTTCTAATGCATCACTACCATTAACGGCAACATAAGCATAATCTCCAGAAATAGCGACATCATATGGGTTACTGAGTAATGCACCACCAGATCCATTGCTTAATTTAGCAACAAATGAAGGTTGAGTTGCACCTCCGTCTAGAGTAAAGCCTGTTGTCGAAGCAATATAGAAAAATGGTCTAGCCGTAGAAGATGTAGCAATAGCAAAGTATGGATTAACTTGCCCTGAAGCAGGACCAGTACCATTTGGAGTACCTACTATAGAGAGACTCGCCCATGGAGTGGTACTTCCTATACCTACATTACCACTAGCATTCCATATACCACTACCTGGGAAGAAGGCTGCACTGGAAACAGAAAGTGCCGTAGTAGAAGCATATGGGAATACAGATGCAGTAGTCCCTGTAGCTATAAATGTATTAGCAGTAACATCTCCAGCAAATATTGCAGATGATGAAGCGAAGAGTTGATCCTTGAACCATACTGGTATTGTAGTAGTAGGTGTGAGAGCTAGTGCTCCATAGTTCATCTGTTGATTCCAGTCTGCTGATGCACCTGCTGCTGGCCATGATGTTCTACAGTCAGTGGTGATACAGATGGTGGTGGCAGAGAGGGCTGTGGTGGAAGCATATGGAAATGTTGATGCTACTGATGTAGAAGTGGCAGTAAAATATGATGATAGAACATTATCAGTAAAGACTCCGATACCGTTTACTGCTAGTGTAGAGTATGGCGATGTGGTACCGATGCCGACATTACCACCCATGAATGCTCCAGCTACTGGATTAGCAATTGTAGATGATGCAACATAAGCGAATATTCCACCTCTTGAGAAAATTCCACCAAAACCTGCGATAATTCCATTTTGAGCATATATATCATTACCACCAAATATATTATCATTTACATTCAATGAACCAGTCTCAATATTTCCAGCATATAGATTAGGAGTCTCTATACCGCCTATATCAAATATTCTAAGTCCTCCAGTATCATCCGCAAGATATGCAAGCTTTCCAGAAATAAAGACTCCGTATGAATTTGTACCTGTATCATAATTACCAACAAAAGTTGGTGTAGATGGATTGGAAATATCTATAACAGTGAGACCACTAGTATAGTCACCAACATAAGCATATTTACCTGCAACCTTTACAGCTACAGCAGTACCGGATGTATTATATGTTCCAGCAAGAGTAGGTAATAATGGATTAGAAATATCAATAATCTGTAGACCAGATGATCCGCCTGCTATATATGCATATCTGCCAGATACATCTACTACATAGGCAGTACCAGTAGTATCATAATTACCTACTATAGTCGGTGATGAAGGATTAGAAATATCCACAACTCTGAGACCACTACCTGAATCAGCAAGATAAGCATAATTACCTTGTACAGCGACACTTTGATTCTGAGTTGTTGCGACAGAACCAACTAATCTTGGATTTGCTGGATTAGAAATATCAACGATTTTGAAACCAGATGTATAGTCTGTAAGATATGCATACCTACCAGACACATAGACAACTTGCGCAAGACTATCACTATCATAGGTACCGACAAGTTTCATACTTTTTGGATTTGATACATCCAAGATAATTAATCCTGTATCATTATCTCCAACATAAGCATATTTCCCAACAACAGTGACGAAGACTGCATTATGTGGAGTATCATATGTACTTACTAGAGCTGGGGCAGTAGAACTGGATACATCTATTATATGTAAACCATATGAACCATCTGTAACATAAGCATACTTACCAGAAACAAAAACTGAATATGGATTACCAGGTGTATTGTATGTTCCTAGAAGAACTGGATTTGCTCCATGCTTCTGTACTATTCCTCCTCTATAATCAATATTCAAATATGGAAAATTATTTGATGAAGAAGCTATTGTAAAGAGAGGTGTATTGGATAATGCTGATGCTTGTATAGAAAGTCTAGAACCTGGAGAAGTTGTCCCTATTCCCACGTTCCCTGTTGCCCAGAGATTATCAGTTGAAATAGCGGTAGTGGAAGCATATGGAAACACCGATGCCGTAGTAGATGTAGCAATAAATCTGTTTCCTGTAACATCCCCAGCAAATATTGCAGATGATGAAGCGAAGATTTGATCTCTAAACCATAGTGGTGATGTAGTAGAGTTTACATTTATTCCATAATTAGTGGTTGGGGTCCATTCGAAAGCATTACCTGTAGGCCATGATGTTCTACAATCAGTACTGATACAGATAGTTGTAGCGGAAAGTGCTGTAGTAGAGGCGTATGGGAAAATAGATGCAATGGATGCAGAGCTCGCTACGAAAATAGTAGATGTTGTAGTACCGAATACCTGTAATCTAGAATCAGTAGTAGTAGCAGAACCACCGAGTACAAATGAATCTGTAGTAGTAGGAGCATAGATAAGACCTTTTATAGAATTCCTAGTAAGAACACTATCGGCACCAGCACCACCACAGCTTGAACCAGTAGAATTTATAAGACCATCAGTTGCACTGAGACATCCATCTAATAGAGATGAATTATAGAGTGCACCGCTGACTGTAAGTGCAGTAGTAGATGCATATGGGAAAACAGATGCAGTAGAAGAAGTAGCAGTGAAATATCCAGAAGAAACACTACCCGCATCTGACCTTAGAAATTGTGTACTATCTAGACCATCTAGAGTATCAGCTACAAAGGCAGCAGGAACTGCTCCTAGTTTTTTCCTTGGACTCATTTCCCCATCACCCTCAATATTTACACCTAGATACAATGTCTGATTGAAATCAATACTACCTAGAGAAGATACAGAACCGAGCATAACACTGAAGAGACCGTCAGTAACAGTGACTTCATCTGCACCACTACGAGTCTCTGTCCATATAGCAGAACCACCAGTAAGAGCAGTATAGAGTTTGAATTCCATAGCATAGGTACTATCAGAGACTGCATCTCCTGCACTATCTGCAAGCTTACCTTGATAATTAATCTCTTTATTTATAGCTGCATAGGCATAGGATGTAAAGAGTAGACCGGAGATTATGAAAAATAGGATACCAGCTATTATATTGCCATTTATATTATTGCCATTATTTCTATCATTTATATTATTCCTATTATTTCTTTTTCTTTTCTCATATATTACAAAAGCTATAATAGCTATGAGAGCAGTAATCAAGAGAATTAATATAAGTAGGATCTTTGAACTTTTATAAACATTAGTAATGCTTTCTAATGAACCTATAGATAATGCACGTAGATCTCCAGCTAGTCTTTTCAAACTCTGATTTTTATAATCTACAATAACTGCATTCAATTCATAATTACCACTTCTATCTAGAGAAGATATTGTAGCTTCATATACTGTCTTTTCTTTATTTGCACGTAGGAGGAATGTGAAAACTTTCGTAGGATCTTCTGGATCTTTCAAGGTGATTGCAATAGTCTTCAATATTTCTGGAACTTTTTTATATTTTAATTGTATTGTAAGATTTTTATTTGCATCTATCGGTACAGAATTACCAGAATGCTCTATCCTGATACCATCTTGTATAAAGTCAAAATCAAGAAGAGTGAGTCTCTGGATTATAGGATCTACATCTAGAGCTTGTGGAAGATCTACAAATGGATCTGCTGAAATAACTATTGTAGGTGTCTCACCTACAGGTACTATGCGAGCTTTAGCTAGAACTCCGGAAGAATATAATCCTATAGAGTTTCTAGCAAATAATGCATAGTAATATGTTTTACCAATCTCTACATCATTATCAAATACTTTCAAAGCATTGCCTTGGAATATTATTTCCCCATCAGTGAGACTAGTCGGGAAGAATTTATCTGAACGAATAATAATAACAGAATCTATATTGTGTATCTCTGGATATTCCCAAGTCAATAAAATGTTTTTCTGTAGAGGAGTAGCTGTGAAATTCTTCACATTTGGTATGAAAGATGTCCCACCAGTAGTAGATGAACCACCAGTATCAGAAGTTGTCGTAGTAGGTGTAGATGGAGTAGAGACGACTACATCTGCCTGCTGATATCCAGCAGAGAGAGTATTCGCGCTAGCGCTTAGATCCCCTGTACCAACTTCTCCCATAGTATCCTCTTCTATGTATGAAGCTGATGTAGAGCGTCCACCGCCAAAGTTCACGCTATCTAGCTCTATCTGATAGCTACCACTAGACATAACTTCTGCATGAGAAATATTGAAAGATAAAAAGAATATCGCTGACAGTATGAAAATTATATTCTTTTTATTTAATAAAATATTATTCATGACTTTATTGTTTCTTTTCTTCTTTTACAGGAACTAGAACATAGAGGAAATCATCTCCATCTGCTTTCTTGAATACAGGAGTTATGACACCAGCTGTACCACTCTTATCTGCTTTTACAGTTACTTCATCTGAGAAAGTATCTTTCAATTTTGTCTTTGTATTCTCATCTGAACTTGGATCTGTGGATGGTACTATAGCTACGCCATTGGATTCTGTTTTAGATATTGATTCAGAGATAGTAGTAGGTTTTGATACAGTATTAGTATCGATTTTAGGTGTATTATTCCTAAATAAATTATTTATAAATGAGCCGATTGAAGCATGATTAGCGGAAGCTATATCTCTATTTTTAGAAATTGATGAAAGAGATAATATATATCCACTGAAAGTGATAGATGCAATAATCAATAAAACTAATATAGTATTTAATGGTAAAAATTTATTTGTTAAATATGGAGATATACTTAGAATTGATTGATTAGAATTAATAGAACTGACAGAATTTATAGATTTTATCGATTGAATAGATTTCTTTGGATAAAATTTCAAAATGGTTTTATTAAGATTCTCATTGAAAGCATTCTTTATGTTAAATTCTTCTGGAACTCTTTTCTTTATTTCTGGAAGAACAGGACCTGTATGACTTTCATATTTTAGACTTGATATTGGAGATGGTATTGGAGAAACAGGGATTATTGGAGATAACACTGGAGAGACAGGGGTAATTGGAATTATTGGAGAAACAATAGAGGTTGGAACAATTGGACAAACAGTTGAAACTGGGATATTTTTCTTTAACATTTTCGATGATCTCTCATCTGTAGCATCTACTGCAGATGCACGATGTGATATCAGAGATTCCTCAGTTACGAACCAAGATCTACCCACCATTCTACAGTCGAGTTTATTCGCTCTGCATAGCTGTCCGATATAATCTTGAGAATAATTAATAAGCTTAGCAGCTCGTCTAGCCGAGATATAATTTTTACCTTCTAAAATAAGAGTATCTTTCATATTTCTATTACAATAATTATATCCCATTCTCGCCTCATTTCCTGATAAAAAATGTGGATAAGTTTATAATTTTCATAAAAAATAATTCTTAAAATTTTGGTCAAATTTCCATCACATTTTTTGAAAGAATTTTACAGAAAGTGTCATATTCAGATAGGTGTGAAGATCAGCCATATACTAACTCTAAATATTAGAATGAAATCCTTGTATTAGATATCACTAATAGGCTAAATATCATACTTTGGCTTTTATATGCTTTAAAACGCATTATAAAGGCTCATTTTTCATAGTAATCTATAGTAAATCTATAGAAATATGCTAAATTCAATTAGAAAAAATATAGTAATAAAAAATTATTTTATAGAAATTTTAAATAGTTAAATAAAAATTTTACTGTCTCGCCTATCCGAGATTATATGTTTAGAGCCATATAATAGACAAAATGAATTTGAATATTAAAATTAATATATCATCAAATATATTTAAAATTATAAAATATAATAATATTAAAATGAAAAAATAAGATAGTAATTTAATTATATAATCTATGTATATGATCAATATTACTGCCTTTAATATAAGATATAGGGAATGTAATTCTGATAATATAAAATCTAGAAACTTTTTATTGAAAACGTTATAGGGCATTATAAGAGCTCAAATTATTTAACCTATATTTCTACATAGAAGTGTATACCTCTATATTACCTATTACTAAACATTATAAATGTGGATAAATGATTATTAGTTTTATATAGTAGTGTTATAATGTATATCAAGGTTTAGTAATAGATAAATATATTAAAATTATTAGTTAATAAGCAAGAAGCAAAACAAATATATGGAGAAAAAATATATAAATATAAAGGATGCGGCTAGAATACTAGGAGTCTCTACACTCACTCTTCGTAACTGGGATAATAGTGGCAAGTTCCCTGCAGGAAGACATCCTATAAGCAACTACAGAGTCTATAAGGTAGCAGATCTAGAATCTATACTAATAGAAATAGAGATGAGTAAAGGTCATAAAAGACCTTCAAAAAATGAGGTCAGAAAGCTAGTTGTTAGGCATCTAGAGGAAGAAGGTCTAGGATAATTTTCTTTAGCATTTCTGGATTAGCTGATCCTTTCATCGCCTTCATACCTTGGCCTATTAGGAACTGCAGAGATGCAGTTTTTCCTTTTTTATAATCCTCTATTACTTTTGGATTTGCATTTATTATTTCTATAACTACTTTTTTTATTTCCCCTTCATCATTCTTCTGTATAAGATTATTTTTATTTGCTATCTCTTTCGGATCAGAATTATATTTCATTGTTAATTCAATTGTACCCTTAGCACTCGATGATGATAGTAATTTATCATAAATCATTTCCATTATAGTTGAAAAATGTCTTGAATCAATAGTATTTATATTTTGCTCTTTTTGTAATAAACCAATATATACATTTAAGATATAATCTTTAGCTAATTTTATTATTTTAGAATTACTTTTTATTACTTCTTCGAAGTATCTTGCAATCTCAGGTTCCTCTATAAAGACAGCAACTTCTTTATCTGTCATTTCAAAATCCTTCTTATATCTATCTCTCTTTTGCCATGGCAACTCCCCTATCTCTTTTATAAGATTATCTTTTTTGAATTCTTCTATTTCACTCAATTTCAATTTTGGTATATCTGGTTCTGGGAAATATCTATAATCATGTGAACTCTCTTTTACCCTCTGAGAGAATGTCTCTTCCCTCTTATCATCCCAACCTCTTGTTTCTTGTATTACTTTTTCTCCAGATTCTAATATTTTTATTTGTCTCTCTATTTCATAAGTAATAGCTTTTTCTACTACCTTGAATGAATTGAGATTCTTCACTTCTGTCTTCGTACCGAACCTACCTTTCATAGTATCTTCTGGACTAGCTACAGAGATATTGGCTTCTACACGCATTTCACCTTTTTCCATATTGGCATCCCCTGCCCCGACATAGCGTAGCAGTATTTGCAATTCTTTAGCAAAATTTACTGCAGTCTCTGCAGTATGTATAACAGGCTCAGTAACTAGCTCCATGAGTGGTACACCAGCTCTATTAAAGTTTATTAAGCTCTTGCTATGTGTATCGTGTGTAGACTGGGCTGTATCCTCTTCTAGATGTATTCTAGTGAGCTTTATTTCAGATAATTCTCCATTTGAAACTAGTGGATATTTATACTGACTTATCTGATACCCTTTTGGAATATCGGGATAGAAATAGTTTTTCCTATCCCATTCTGTAAAGTCTGCTATATTACCATTTACTGCATAACCTATTTTCAATACATGTTTAATAGCCTGTTTATTGAGCGTTGGTAGAGTACCAGGATGCCCCATACAGATAGGACAAATATTGACATTGGGCTTGTCTTCATCTGTATCATTCTTGCAATGACAGAACATCTTTGATGCTGTTTTGAGCTCAGCATGTATTTCGAGCCCTATTGTGGCTATAAATTTTCTTGCCTTATCTTCCATATTATATAGCTCTATACTACTATTTCTTTAGTTTCTTTACAATCTTATCATTTAGATCTTTTATTGCTTTATCATCTAGTATAGAAACACTGAGAATATCTTTATTATATTTTGAAAGTTTTTTTATAGAATCTTTTATAGTCTTCTCATCTACCATATCTGTCTTTGTCAGTATTATAGTTTCATCTTTTTTATCTAGATCCTCTCCATATTTTTCCAATTCATTTCTTATAACTTTATATACAGAAACCATATCTTCATTTTCTAAAGAGATAAGGTGGAGTAAATGTTTCGTACGTTTTATATGACGGAGGAATTTATGCCCTAGTCCCCTTCCCTCATGAGCACCTTCTATGAGTCCAGGAATATCTGCGAGGATAAATCCTCCACGGAGAGCACCTAGGTTCGGCTCAAGTGTAGTGAAGGCATAACTACCGACTTCGGCGTTAGCATTTGTTAAAGCATTTAGAAGAGAGCTCTTGCCGGCATTGGGAAGACCGATAAGTCCTGCATCAGCTACTAGCTCGAGTTCAATATGGAAATCCGCTTCCTCCCCTGCTCTACCTATTGTACATTCTTTCGGTGATGTATTCACAGAACTTTTATAATGTTCATTACCTAGACCACCCTTTCCACCTTTGAGTATCAGAACTTTCTGACCTTCTTCTAGGAGATTTATCACTCTTTCCATACGAGAATCTGTGATCTTTGAACCTATAGGGAAATCCAGTATAAGATCTTTCCCATCTCTTCCATGCATACTATCTCTCATTCCGTCTCCCCCTCTCTCTGCTTGGAATTCCTTTTTATTTTTATATCTTGCTAGCATTCCGAGATCATGCACTGCATGAGCATAGACATCTCCACCCTTGCCACCATTTCCACCAGAAGGTCCAGCGAGTTCTTTGCCACGCTCATGTAACCAGCAGACAACACCGTCCCCGCCGTTTCCAGCTTTTATATTCAAAGTTAAATCATCAATAAATGCCATTTGGGTTTTTTGAAGTTCGGTATATTTCGAGTAAAGCAAATAGGAAAGCGAGTACGAGTGGTCCTAGTATAAATCCTACAAAACCAAAGAATGCTATTCCGCCTAATACAGACAATAGAATAATAAATGGATGGATCTTTATACCTCTATTCATGAGTACTGGACCTAGTATATTATCTATGAGTCCCACAGCGAGCATTCCCCATACTAGTAGTCCTATAGCGTATCCAGTGGATCCAGTAAAGAAAAGATAGAGTATAGCTGGCACTATAACGAGTGCAGTACCTATACCAGGGATAAGAGCAGCGACAGCAGCTATACTTCCCCATATAGCTGGAGATGGGACTTGGAATAGAGCAAATCCAATACCAGTCAGTATTCCTTGTATGAGACCGACTATGAGACTTCCAGCGACTATAGAGTACACAGCTTGTTCTAATCTCTTCAATATTCTTTCATCATCATTATCACCGAGAGGACTTAGGGTTATTATTTGTCTTTTGAATTCTAGACCATCTCTTAGGAAATAGAATAGTGCAAGAAAAGCAATAAATATCCCCATAGCTACTCTTCCTATACCTGTAAATAGTGTATCAACATTTGAATACGCCCATTCTAGTCCACTCTGGAAGAATTCAGTAACATTTAGAGAATCAAATGATAAAGGTTGATAAACATTGAAAAGAAAATTAGATAAATTCTGCGTAATACTATTGAGCAGAGTTATAACTGCTGATCTACTAGACTCTTCTGTCAGGAAATAATAGGCATTCTGTATTTCATCATAGAGCTTTCCTGCTATGAAGAATCCTGGTATAAGAACTATAACAGCCACTATCAGAATACTGATAAAAGCAGCAAAAGAGCTTCTTTCTTTATTTTTGAAAAATATTCTGACTATCAGTCTATGCATCGGTCCGAATATAACAGTGAGTGTAATAGCAAGTATTACAGGGGTAAGAAAAGGTAAGAATATGAGTAGAGCAAGCACAGCAGCAGCAAGAAGTAATGCTGTGAAGAAATGATTGGAAGAAGAATTGACCGAGGTGGG
>CAYOER010000016.1:0-13726 GCA_964403205.1 uncultured Candidatus Saccharibacteria bacterium
CGGTAGGAATCGAACCTACATCAAAGCCTTAGAAGAGCTCTGTTCTATCCATTGAACTACGGGGGCGTTTGTCTATATTGATGGATCAGTGAATCCAGTATACTCAATTTTCGCTTTATTCCAAGTTTCTGCTCTTTCACTATAATTATCCAATACCTTGGAAAGAGCTTTGGAATCATAGATTTTATCTGTCTTTATCGTAGATTCATCTACCTTATTTATATTATCTTTTGTTACAATTTTGTAAAGGTGTGATGAACTAAGGGCGATAATAACAGCCAAGATAAAACTAGATACTAGGACGATGATCCAATCTACTTTCGGGTTTCTTCCAATTTCTTTTGTTATACTCATATTATTTATATATTAGTGTTCTAATATCTAATGATAATTTCCATTTTTTTTCTAACTTCTTTTCTGTTTTCTTCGTATCGACAGCAATATCTTTTTCTCCTTCCAATTTTATATTATTTATAGATACACTATATGGCATATTCTCTATTAATATCAGAGTATGCATAATATCATGCCATGTTCCCTCTGCTTCTATATGTGCTTTGAAATACAGATCATCAGAATCTATAGAGGAAATATTCAATTCTACATTGGAATAATCATCAATCTTTTCTATTTCTTCTATAAAAGGTACTATTTCTTCTTTATTTATAAATAAATCAGAAATAAAAGCTCTTTCTTCTTTTGTAGAATTAAACAAAGATTCTAATTGTGTTTCCATCATCCTCTTTTCATCTTGTGTAGAGATAATAGTAGAAGCTTCAGCACCTTTTTTAGATTGATTTATTATCATTTTATACACAGCAAGATAAGCAATAACAGTAAAGACTAGAGTCAAGATTGAGAATAATATTAATGTATAGTGTTTATGATTTGCTTTCATATTATTTCTTTATATTTTCATCCCTCTTCAATGATTCTAAGCGCATAGAGAAAGTAATATTTTTACTCTTTGCTAGATCAGATATTGGAAGTTCGACTTTTGTTATACTCGGTTCTGATTCTAGTCCTTCTTTGAAATCTATAAGTGCTTCTCTTGTAGATGATCTGCCTTGAATGATTATCTCTGTTGGCGTACTCGTGCCTTCTTCTTTATTTAAACTAAAAGAATAAATCAGAATATTGTTACTACGATTGGAAATAATATTTTGTATTAATTCTGAATTATTTATAGAATATTTTGAAAGATCAAGCACACTTTGTAATCTAATATTATCGCTTTTTAGCTCTTTCTCTATTTCATCTGCACCTCTTTCTGCTCTACCTTTTTCTATTTCCTTTACACTATCTAGAGCCCTACCCTCTTTATTATAAGTAGAGATATATGATGGTATAAGTAGAAATACTCCGAATAGGAGAATGCAAGAAATGAAAAACATTATCGTTATGAAGAGACGTATATGATACTCTTTTCTTAATGCTTTTATTTTTTCTTGTGGTAGAAGTGTATAATAAATCATATATTTATTAGATTAGGAATCTAGGAAGAGCTAGACCAGAAGCCACAGCATAATCTAGAGAATCTTCGAAACTTACATTTGGTATATATTCTTCTGTAGAAAAGGCATTTAGCCAGACATTTGCTATCTCTGCAGATATTTTCACATCTGGAGAACAGTGCGAGACTAGACCTTCTCTCAATGCTCCTTTACCAGAAATAATTATTTTACTTATTACTGTTCCATGACCATGTAGAACCCAATACGAATTTACCCTGCTCAATTCTCTTTTCAATTCATCTATGGAATCTACAATATTTTCTGAACTATCCATATTCTTTTTCCCCCAAGGAATAGTGGATGTAAAACATACTGTTCTTTCACAGACTATATATATTCCACTTTTATGATCCATAATATTTACTATTATGAAAGTGCCTTTAGTATTCATAGGTATGAGTGAGTGTGCACAAGCTTTGGCCTGCACCTCAAATGATATGGGATTGAAATTTGCTGATTCCAATACATCTAGATATGACACTATGAGATCTCTCGGTGCTACAGATACACTAGCAAAGGTCTTATCATCCTCTGCATTATCTGGAATAATATCAAAGAAAAAGATAGCGTCGGAAGCAGAGAGTGGCACATTTTCTTCTAATTTGAATTCTATATTCTGCTTTATTTCTGATTCATTTTCTGAAAAGATTTCTGTTCTGAAAAGATATATTTTCTCTTCTGGAAGAGAGACTTTCACTGTATATAATCCCATCTCTTTTCTGAAAGCATTCAACGCTTCTATAAGCACTTCTCTATTCTTTATATTCCCTGATTCTACAATACCTGGTGGTAGTGGCTTCATACCGTGCTTGCGTATAGAAAGATGTTTAGAATGACTAGAAAAATCAATGCATCTTATTGCATCATCGGATATATCTAATCCTGAATAAGGAATATCTAGAAATTTCGGAGGTGGGAAAAGTTTAAAAAATGTTTTAGTGAACATATAGATTCTTCTGACCTATATATTGTACTATACTTTCTTCTTAAAGAGATGTGCGATAGCGGGTATAAATGAAGTTAGGACTATAAATATGATTATTGGTATGAGATATTTATCAACATTTGGTATGGTCTTACCTAGGAAATATCCAAGTAGAGTTATTCCGAATGTCCATATAAAAGCACCGATAATATTATAAGTAATAAAAATCCTATACTGCATATTACCTATACCAGCTACAATAGGTGCAAATGTTCTTATTATAGGTACAAATCTTGCAAGTATAATAGTTTTCTTTCCATACTTCTCATAGAAATGCTGTGCATCAGATATATATTTCTTTTTAAAGAATAGAGAGTCTTCTCTGGTGAAAAGAGCTGGACCTACTTTCTTCCCTGTCCAATACCCTACACTATCCCCCACTATAGCAGCTAGGAATGTTCCAAAGAGAAGTACAGATAGTGGTAATAGATCTTGTGAAGCAAAGAATCCAGCAGTGAAAAGTAGAGAATCCCCAGGAAAGAAAAATCCAAAGAAGAGTCCAGTCTCTATAAAAATAATGGAAATAATACCGATTAAGCCGAAAGCTACAATTATTTTTTGTGGATCTAATAAATCAGTAAATGACATTGTTATAATATTATACTTTTAAAATATTTTATTTTGCCTTTGTACCTATTGGAATATTCTGTCCTGGTTCTAATAATGAGAATTGTCCTTCTTCTGTAGATAGTGCAAAAAGCATTCCATTACTTTCATAACCCTTTATCATTCTCGGCTCTAGATTCGTCACGAACATACAGACCTTACCAATGAGAGTAGCTGGGTCTGGGAAATATAGAGAGATACCAGAGACTATCTGTCTTATATGGGGTGTGGTCACTTTATTTCCTGATTCATCTATAGATTCTTTATGCTCAGCAAAATCCACCATTAATTTCAATAATTTATCTGTATCAGGAATTTTCTCCGCAGAGAGTATCTTCCCTGCTCTTATTTCTACTTTTGCAAAATCTTCGTATGTGATCATATTTATATATTACACTTTTTTATTATTTTGCCTATTTTCTAGAACTTTTCTGTCTATCTAGGAAGCTCTGTAGTATGAGTGCTGCAGCAGAAGCATCTAGCATATCATTCTTTCCTTGGAATCTCTCTGCATTTATACTTGTCATAAACTCTGGCTCCATATGCACAGTGAATCCTTTATCTTCTAATTCTTTTTTTAATTCCAAACTCTTTGCAAGTATTATATTGGCTTCTCCTTTATAATTCTTCGATTCCCCTATCACTATTTCCTTTACCATGTTTTTCTTTGCAAGATCTACGATCTCTTTTACTATATTTTTTGAATTTTCTATAACAATAGTAGGTATAGCAAATTCCCTTCCCTCATCAGAGAGGGCGATGCCGATACGTTTCGTGCCATAGTCTATTCCTAGTAGTCGCATATAGAAAGTGTACTCTATATTGAAAATGTAGGCAAAATATGTAATTATTGAAAAGCAGGGATGGGTGGCTGAGCGGTTTAAGGCAACAGTCTTGAAAACTGTCGTCCTCGTAAGGGGACCGTGAGTTCGAATCTCACCCCATCCGCAGAAAATATATGAAAAAAAATATTGTTATCATAATAATTATTCTTCTAGTAATTACAATACTTCTCTGTTATAAAACAAATAATTCTTCTTTGACCAGAGTTATTGGTGGGTATGTTTATTATGATAATGAGCCTGCATCAAAATATACTACTGACGACATTAATGTTTATTATGACGGTAAAAAAATTGAAGCTAATCCAAAATCTATAATCGTCCTTACAGGATATCTAACACCACTTAAAGGTTATCTAACATATAAATACGCGCGTGATGGAAAAAATATTTTTTATGAAGGCTTTCTATTAGATGATCCTCAGGATGCACTTTTTCATCCTATTGAAAATGGTAGAGGTGCTCATAGCTATGGTATGGATAATAGAAATGTATATTTCGGCTCAGAAATCATTCCAAACGCTGATCCAAATACTTTTAAAATACTCTGGCTTTACCCTTATGAAGGCTGTGGAAAATCTCATTATAGTATAGATGCGATACATGTATTTTATGATGCACAAATAGTTCCGGATGCAAATCCAAAAACATTTGAAGCACTTATAGAGGGTTATGGAAAGGATAGCCGGGGTTATTATAAAGGCCCACAATATCTCGGACCAGATATTGATCCACAAGACCTTGTATGTACTTATGGATAAAAATAATTCAAAAATGAACAAACTTATTATAAGCACAACTAATTCTGTAAAAAATGTTAGAAAAAGAAAATAAATTAAGACTAGTAGCGTTTTTTGTCTCAACAATTTTAATAATACTTGTTTTATGTTATTCAATTATTAAAGAAATCAGTTTTTCTGTTAGTTTTTATGTAATCATAATTCTTACTTCAGCCTTTATTGGTATTCTGATCTCAAGAATAAAAAATTCAAACATTACTGATTTTCTGATAAAGTCTTTTGAATCTTTCATTAACATTACCGCACTTGCGAATCAAGTAAATAAACAACAAATTAAGAATAAAAAACAAGACGAGGATATTAAAAGTAAGCCTTTTCTATACTTTTTTATTGTTACAATAATTATACTTTCAGTATTAGGCTTTGTAATAAGTTTATTATATCAGTCCTTACGACTTACTACATAAGTTATTAACCATTACTCTATAACAGAAAGGGGTTGCCGACACTTGCGTGCGACAACCCATAGACAACAAACCTCAATTCGATTTATGGCGAGTGGTATTTCACTGACGCTATCCTACACTCCCTACCTAAAGAAGTCGGATGCTCCCACGTATTCTACGCAACCATATTTCTCTTATCGGTCCAGTTCAGGGATCGAACCTGACTACTTAGCCAGTGGCCTGGATAAGCTATCACCTTGATAACTGTTGTTTTGTCCGAGTCTATATTAACTTAGACTAATATTTAAATCAAGATTAGGATTCCAAAATACTGACTCCGACCCACACACCTAGTCTGTGTGTATAAAATGAAGTTATTGTGGTCTATTGATTATTATTGTATAGTTAAATAATAGATGAAACAATTCTTCTTATGTGGATCTGGAATGCTTTTTATCGCCTTATTCCTTTTCCTAGGCAGTAACAACTTTGCGCACGCGCAGGAAACTGTTGCAGTGACTTCTCTTTCACAAACAAACTTACAGATAAGCTGCGTTCCTTCGCTAACATCAGTACAACCTGATCAGGCTGTTTTTTGGACACCTACAATTGTATCGGGCAATGACTCAAGTGTTTGGTATACATGGATCTTGGAGGGTGATAATTATTTGCGAGAACGAATTACACATGGTGTAAATCTAACTCCATTTGAAGACAAATTTCAACACCCCGGTACAAGGAAAAGATACATTGAGGCATACAAAGAAACGACTACCAACAAAATTGGAGTTATTCCCTGTGGAAGTTTGGAGGTTCGCCAGTTTGATTTAAAATCTCCTGACCTCAAACCTGATTTAGTATTCGATAAGATATATTTTAAACCAACACAAGGCTCGGCAGCCACAAGTCCGAACGGTTTCATACCTATATATGGCGATATTTGTATCGACATAAAAAATATAGGCATGGGTGGGAGTACTGGAACTTTCTCATTACTATTTTCCGATTCTTTTTCAACTAAATTAGTCACAGTCCCGGAACCGGGAGAAATTTCCACTGCATGTGTTCTAAATTTGAATTTAGTTGGGAGCACCGTCCACAAAGAGTTTGTAATAGATAAAGACAAGAGAATAAATGAATCGAAAATAGACAACAACACGGGTTCAGGTGATGTTGTTATTCCCGAACCACCGAAAGCAGATATTGAACTGACGTCTTCCAATTCAGGCATATTCTCTCACGGCCAAACAATGGATATTAGTTGGAAATCTTCTAACATACAAGATAAAAGTGTTCGACTTTTGTTTGTAACTCCTGATTATCAACCTGGAAATTATCAGGAGATGGGTAAATGGCACTTTATTGCGGATAAACTAGACAACAATGGAACTTACAGTTGGAAAATTCCGCCAAGTTATAATGGACAATATCGTATTCATATTGAAGCAACCACATATTACGGACAATATCCTATAAGAGCATTATCATCTCAAACATTTCAAATAAGCCCCGCTCAAGCCCCCACACTCCCAAATTCTAGAACAGAAGTTCCTATCCAAAAAACACTTCCACCCGATACTACTGAAAAGCCAGCGCAGGCTCCCGTCTCAAACCCAGTGAAGCAAACAAATGAGGTTCCTGACTCTACAAGTATTCAACCCGCGACTCAGCCTCTCCCACCTAAGGCAAACATCTCAAATCCTGTACCTAAGACACCTACAATAGGTTCATTTGGTACAAGCTCATCTACACTAAATATCCCACCGTCCATATCCCCCATTTCACAGAAGCCTAAAATAAACCTAATGGAGGTTATTAGAAATATCTTTAATAAAATTATCAAATATTTTGATTAATTTTATCCCAAGTTCGACTTCGTGTGTATTCTAACAGCCTTCCAATCTACAGTTCTGAACGCATCTAACCTCTTATGCAATTCAACGTAATTTGTATTTATCAAACTCAATAATTCAATACCAAAATCCCCCAATTCAAATACATAGCGAAACAATCTAATTGTCTATTTTGAGATAAAAACAATCATAATCTATATTCACACTAACCCATTGACTTGTCAGAACATATAGCATAGTATAGTAATCAAGAACCCCTTATCACCTGCTTCGGCAATGGTAAGTAACGAGAGAGCCTTCGGGCTCTTTTGTTTTGTCTAAAATTCCTGTAAAATATCGGGCATGAAACCTTCAACACCAGTTATAAATCCAAATAAAATCGCTATCTTCATCGATAACAGCAATGTATTCAGAAGTCTTCTGGACTTAAGAATAACTGATTCGTCATGGATTTGTTTTTATAACCCATTAACACTCGCTCAGAAACTTGCCGGAAATCGTGAGTTAGTTTATGTAGGGTTTTATTGTGTTAGACCGCCAGCATATCTTTTAGAAGAAGATGAAAAAGGTATAAAGAGACACTCAACAACATTGCAATATTATGCAGCAATAGAAAAATTATCTCCCTTACTTCAAGTTAAGTATGGCGACTTAAGAGGATCAAAAGGTAATTTGCAAGAAAAGAATGTTGATACACAACTTGCCACAGATATGGTTACTATGGCTGCCCTTGGTAAGTTTGATACTGCCATACTTATCTCAAATGATGGAGACTATGTAAGTGCTGTGAAAAATGTAAAGGAGAGTTTTCTGAAAAAAGTTGAAGTACTTTTCCTTATGAACAGACTCTCAATGGCTTTGCGACAAGTGTGTGATATTACAAGGCGAGCACGAAGAAGTCATTTTGAAAAGTTAGATTTTTGATTTAATCCACACACTCTATACATTCCCCACCACTATCCCCCAATTCAAATACATAGCGAAACTTAGGCAGTTTTCAGCCTTTTGTTCGCTAGGTCTTTGAAATCTTGGAAAGTTGCCACACTGTTAAGATAACAAACTCTATTTATTCTATCTTGCTACAGCTAGTGACGTACGGAAGTTTTATAAATTATTATTCCTTATTTGGATATTATAAAAGAGAAGCGAAAAAAAGAAAATTACTGAAGCAAATATACACTGAGTACCATACGAGTACTCCGAACACAATAAGCAATATGAAAAATTGCCATTTCTTCTTGTCAAAATCTTTTCTTCGTCTTTTATAAAGTAGATATGCAGTTCTTAGAGATACACATGAGACTAGAATTAGTAAGATTGTAAAAATTCCATACAAAACCATTCCTATCCACGGTGGTTGTTCAAGTAGAATGGGAATCACACTGCACTGAGGGATGAGCTGACCATCATACTCAATTAGCCGTGTACAGAATCCGTACATAATTTAGACAGTTGTCTTAATATACTTCTTACTTGCAATATAGAACACAACAAGAGCAATAATAAATCCTATGTATTCTGCAGAAAAGACGCCTGTCTGAATAAAACTATAGAGTCGGTAACCTCCAGCAACGATGACTACGTAAATGAGTGAAAGTACCGCGACTTTATGTGCATCCTTAATTACATATGTCTTATTAAGATAGCTGGCAGACATTTTTACTGCAAGCCACATAACGAGTGGTGTCACAGCAATTTCAGTAATGAGGTCTATTGTAGGATTGTCAGAAATTGAGACAATGATTATCACAAGGATAATACCCAAAATAACGCTGGCAATCATTGAAGTAAGCCAATGTGTTGCTGCAATATACCAATCTGCTGAGTTCTTTTTTGGTTTCATAAATTTTTATTATTTAATTACCTGACCTGAACAGTCAGTGTTTTTGCTAAATTCTTCAGCTGTAATATTAGTAACCTTCGCAGTAAGGCTATCCATACAAACATAAATGCTTCGTGATTTGTCGGCGGCTTTAACAGCAGCATTTTCCTTTTCATCGAGAACATTGTAGGCAAAGTCTCCTTCAAATTTACTTTTTACAACTTGAGCAAAGCGAGCATCAAGTGCTTGTTTATTCGTTGCGTCTATCCAGTAAGGTGTGGTATTCTTTTTATCGCTGTAATACTGAGCAATATCAGACATAGCAATGGCCACAAAAGTCTTCAGTGAGGCTTCGGCCGCCCTTCCAAGAGCTTGATTTACCGCACTCTGAGGATTTGTCTGTGGTTTAAGCAGAATGAATGCTCCGAGTATTACTACTGCCAGGACGATGACAATTATTAAGGATTTCTTCATAAAATAATATTAATTACTAATGTGACAATTGTACCATAGTGCATTATTCTTTACAGATGAGATATGCACATGGTCAAATTTTATTATATCGTCGGAAAATTCCTGAAATTATGAAAAAAATGAAATTGTGCTAGACTTGAACAATGGAATCAAAAGTAAATAAAAGGAACATGATAATCATGGGTCTAATCGGCCTATTTCTGGGCATTATCGTATCTACAGGCATTAGTGCAAGCTCCGTGGGTTATAACGAGCGTCCGAACACTGGTTACATGGTAGCCTCGGTTATCCTTTTAACACTCGGACTTGGCTTTTGGGGTTCAAAGATGAAACCTGCCGTTGTGGTCGATAAAAGTTCTCTTAATCAGGAGCGACTTTCAAAAAAAGAAAAGACGTATGTTTGGATATTTTCCCTGATAAACCCTGTTATTACAGGTGGAGTGACATATTTTTTGTACAAGGATGCTTTTCCTGCGAAGGCTCGTCAGTCAAACATCATTTCGTTTATTACCTTCATTCCGTGGATTATTTTTATTTTATATAGAGAGGATTTCTTCCAGATTTAATCCACACACTCTATACATTCCCCACCACTATCCCCCAATTCAAATACATAGCGAAACTTACCCATAATATATATGGAATGAGTAACCATCCTGCGGTTTTTGATATTTTAAAGAAATTAAATATAGTAAAGATAATAGCAGCCCAAAGCATCATAATATCTATAAATGCTAGAAATGGACTCTGCAGAGTGAAGAATAATGGAGACCAGATAATATTGAGAACAATCTGCACAAAGAATATATAAATAGCGACTTTCACTTCCCTTCTCCATATTCCACTTCTCCATATTATTATAAGAGAAATTAAAATGAGTATATAGAGAATAGTCCATGCAGGACCGAAGACCCATGATGGTGGAGTAAGTTCTGGTTTTATTAAAGTCTCATACCAAGGATTATTCATTTACCTTTTTATTATATCAGATGTTATAATAAAGACCATGGAACCATTAATCTCTTGGGATTCACCAGAACATATACATAAAGAAAAAAATAATGATTGGTATTGGGCAGTAGGAATCATCACTCTCACTACTGCAGTATTAGCATTTATTTTAGGTAATGTTATTTTTGGAATACTTATAATAGTTGGTGTATTCTCTCTTGTTGTACATTCATCTAGGAAACCAGAAACTGTACATTGTGAAATCAATGATCGTGGAATAGTAGTAGCGGGAATATTGTATTCATTTCTCAATCTAGAATCATTCTGGATAGATGCCGACAGAGAGCCAAAGAAATTAATTATAAAATCTACAAAGACTTTTATGCCTTATCTTATTATTCATCTTATAGATATAGATCCAGAGAAGATAAGAGCTATACTACTTGACTATATTGCAGAGACAGAGCATCATGAACCCTTGAGCCAGCAGATATTCGAAAGGCTCGGTTTCTAGTATCATCACAATAGACAATACACCTGCCCTCGTCGTTCAATGGATAGGACACAACTTTGCGGAAGTTGTGATGTAGGTTCGATTCCTACCGGGGGCACTAGTGATTAGGAAACAAATAGAAACTTACTTCAGTACATTTCTATTTGTTTCCTTCTAATCTCTTCAATGACGCCATTATCCTAGACTTATATCTAGATGCTGTATTGGCCTTTATATATTTTCTCTTTGCTGCTTTATCTAGAGCTTTATATATAGTAGGAACTAGAGCTTCTGCCTCTTTTGTATTCTTTGCTAGTATTAATTTTCTAAAATTCTTTAGAGGTACATCTATAGCGCCCTTTGTACGAAGGTTGAATGTTCTTTTATTTTCCCCTGCTCTTAGGGCTTTCTTTGCTCCTGATGTTATAGGCATAATGATTAAACTACCATAAGCCTTTAAAAAATACAAGGTTTCGTATATGATTAGGCTATGATATCAAGACTTACAGGGAAAATAGTGCATATAGATATGAAATATATAGTCCTAGATGTAGGAGGGGTGGGATATAAAGTGGCAACTACAGTCGATATTATGTCCAAGTTTGGTAAAGATACTGAGAGCATTACTTTATGGACATATTTAGCAATAAGAGAGAATGCAATGGATCTATATGGATTCCTAGATATGAGAGAACTAAATTTCTTTGAATTACTTATTACCATTTCAGGAATAGGGCCGAAAACTGCATTAGGGATATTGAATGTCGCTTCTGTGCATTCTATAGAAGAAGCCGTGCAGACTGGTGATGCATCTCATCTAGTAAAGGTATCTGGAATAAGTAAAAGAGTTGCAGAAAAAATAATAATGGAGCTAAAAGATAAAGTAGAGAAAGTCTCTCATACAAAAGAATCAAAAGATGCAATGAAGAATGATGCGGATGCATTGGAGGCATTGAAGTCTCTAGGATATACTCCGAATGAGAGTCGTGAAGCATTGAAATCCATAGCAAAAACTGTAGTGAAGACAAATGATAAAATTAGAGAGGCATTGAAGGTGTTGGGGAAATAAAAAAAATAATAAAAACATGTTAGACAATATCCTAAACAAAATAAAACAATACATACCGAAAGGAATCTTCGCATTCTTCCAGCCTACATACCATTATCTCCTTTCACTATTATCTGCCATTATCTATCGCTTCCCTTCTAGGAAAATAAAGGTAATAGGTGTAACAGGTACAAAGGGTAAAAGTACAACAACAGAAATAATAAATGCTCTACTAGAAGAAGCGGGATATAAAACTGCAATTTCTAATACTATACGCTATAAAGTAGATAGAGAATCTACAAATAATAAATTCAAAATGTCTTTACCTGGAAGATTCTTCATACAGAGACTATTACGTAAAGCAGTAAATGCAAAATGTGATTTTGCTATTATAGAGATGACATCTCAGGGTACAGTACAGTATAGACATAAATTCATACAACTAGATGCTTTTGTCTTTACCAATCTCTCTCCAGAACATATAGAATCCCATGGATCTTATGAAAATTATATAAAAGCAAAAGTAAAAATTGCTTGTGAAATGATAAAGTCAAAAAAGAAAGACAAGATCATAGTAGCAAATGCTGATGATAAAGAATCTCATAGATTCCTAGAATGTGGATCAGACAGAAAAGCTACATATAGTGTAAAAGATGCAGAACCGTATAATATTAAAAGTGAAGGTATAGATTTTACTTATTCTGGTAGAACAATTCATTCCCCTCTTTCTGGATTATTTAATTTATATAATTTACTGGCTTCTATAATCTGTGTGAAGAATCTAGGAATAAATGATGAAATAATAATCAGAGCTGTAGAGAAATTCAAAGGAGTGAGAGGACGGGTAGAGAGAATAAATGCAGGTCAAGACTTCACTGTTATAGTGGACTATGCACATACCCCAGATTCTCTAGAGAAGCTCTATCAGGTTTTCGAAAGTTCAAAGAGTATATGCGTACTAGGCGGTACAGGTGGGGGAAGAGATAATTGGAAAAGAAAAGAAATGGGACGAATAGCAGATGCGTATTGTGAAGAAATAATACTTACAGATGAAGATCCATATGATGAGAATCCAGATCAAATAGTCCATGATGTCGCTAAAGGTATAGTAAATAAAACTCCAAAGATAATTATGAATCGCCGTGAGGCCATAGCAGAAGCTCTAAGAAATGCAAAAACTGGCGATGCAGTACTCATAACAGGTAAAGGTACAGATCCATATATAATGGGACCAAATGGTACCAAACTCCCATGGGATGATGCAGAGATCGCAAGAGAAGAAATACAAAAACTTTCAAATAAAAACTAACTACATAAGGTAATCTAGTTTAATATTATTAAATAGCTCTTACTGAATATTTATCATTCAAAACTTTATTGGTCTTTTCACCTACTCTACCATTCTCACCTTTTATATTATATTTATTTTGGAATTCCTCTATAGCAGCTCTAGTACATGGACCAATATTCCCTGATCTAGGACAGCTATTCTTATCTCTACCCTTCGGCGGATATACACCATCGAGAAGTAATGCAGTCTGAAGTGCTAGAACATCTTTTGAATTCTTTGTATTTGAATCAAAATTCTTTTCGAATGAATGTGGTAATACTAGAGTATCATAAGCAAAAGATACATTATTGCCACCACCGAAGAAATCTTGTAGTCCGAGATAAGTCTGAAAAGCCAGATCTTTCAATGTAGCTTTTCTTATGCTTTCATTTGTAAATTGTGGTTCATAGATATAGCCGTATTCTATGAGCATACTAGCAGCATCAGCTGTATTGTATGCACCGATAGCGATAAGATCTGGCTCTTCTACGAACCCTCCCTGTTCGGTAGGTAGATCACTGGCAGCATTGTATTTCGCAAGACGCTTGAAAACTGTTTCTGCAACAGCGCGTGTGGTAGCACTATTGAAATATTGAGGTTCTGGAATATAGATAGTGAAACC
>CAYOER010000017.1:0-13462 GCA_964403205.1 uncultured Candidatus Saccharibacteria bacterium
CCTTTTCAATACTCGATGGACAACCATGAATAATTATGCAATTGTATTTATTTTTATACATTTAATTAAAATTAATTCAAAAGAGGATAAATATCAAGAGCGACCTCATCATAAGGATGAACTTCTTTAATTGCAACAATTACTCTATCGAGCTTTTCTCGAGAACAAATGATTTCAATTCTTTCTTCGAACACTTCTTCAAACTTCCCAACTTTTCCAATATGAGGATCAGCTCCTTCTTCTGGTTTAAATCTACCAACACCCTTTGAGGAGAACGAGCAATGACTGTAATTACCAATCTTACCTGCACCTGCTTTACCCATAGCTTCACGGACTATATCTGTATGGGTCTCTGGTACAAAAACAACAATTTTAACATTTTTTGAATTCATTTTTTCATTTCCTACGACGACTTAGTCATACAATTGCAACTTTTACTCTCGCTTTTTCAGACATTTTGTGAGTACTAACATATGCAAGAGCATCTATATCAGGATCATAAAGCTCAATCATATCGATATCAGCTCGATCAAAGACTCGAGCGCCCTTCTTAGCCTTTCCACCTTGCAATAAAATCTTAAGCTCGTTGTATTTCTCTTGTTCTAAATAGAAATCAACATCTCCTGCATGATGTCTATATGGGTCAGGTTTACGAACATAAAGATATGTGTAAGTTGTTTCTGGAACATCACCATTCGCAGGAATAACTATAGGTTCATTTAAACGAAAATATTTCTGATTAAAATTATCAAATGATTCGGTCAATTCCTCTCTTATCTTTATAAGGACTTTGTATTCATCCTCATAATGACAGAACACTCCTATATTTCCTGAGTTAGGAAGATATTCACCAAAAGATTGTTTACAAAGTTTGTAACATGAAAAATGAATATGTTTTATTGCCTCGTGGAGTTCCCTCTTATTCTTTATTGGGCTAAAGCTATAAAATTTTGTTGCCATATTACTTAATATTAAAGAAATTCTTGAGGTCATTGCCTCATTTATCATAATATATGATGACACAACTTTATCACTTTTTATAGTTAGAGTAAACACTTTTCTTGACTTTCTTTAATTTTTTAATAAAATTGAAATCAGAATCAAAATAAGGAACCAACAATGCAAACCAAACAGTCTCGCCTATGGCAAGCCATACGGTTCTGCATTGCAGGAGCCGCCGGTGTTATCGCCTATTACGCAACACTATACTGCCTCACGGAATATCTGGGAATCTGGTACATCGCTTCGGCAGTAATAGGGTTCATCCTTAACACCGGATTGAACTTTACAATTCAGAAGTTCTGGACATTCCAGAACAGAGAAACCCATCTCGTCCGCCGCCAGCTCTTGCTATACTCACTGATGACTATTTCATCTCTAACTATCAATACACTTTGTTTGTATTTCATGGTGCAGTATTTACAAATATGGTATATTGAAGCCCAGATGATTCTCACTGTGATCATTTCCATTTTGAGTTTCATTTTCTCCGGAAAAATATTCAAAAACGAAAGGAAAATCGTATGACCAAAAAATTAATCACCCCGAAATTCCTGACTCAAGAACTTGCGAGATTGGCCGTAGAAAGTGTTCTCTTTGCCGTCATGAAGCCCTCACCTGTTGGGGAGTTGATCAAACGACAAGCATGTCACATCGTCATCCTCATGCCTGCCATGAAAGATGATCGTGTCACAGACTATCCAGATTGGCCGAACTATCCTCTGGTCCCACAACTACTCTATGAGAAGAGTATCGGTGACCGGAAAAATTGGACTGCCAAGTACGATGATGTCGCTCGGTGTAAAGCACTTCAACTCTGGCATGAGCGCAATGATGATCGAAGTGACATCATTCCACATCTTCTGTTTCCTGGTGACGTTCCGGTCTGGGGCGGTGTCAGACGACATGGAGTTATCATTGCTTGCGCCGGCATTCAGTGCTGGTTCGACAAGATGATTGCAGGCATGACTGCTGATATGCTCATCGGCTTGGCCTACAACGCTTGGATGACGAGTGATGACAAGAAGAACAATGTTCCATGGCTTACGTAATGGAGAAATAACCTCAACAAGAGCACGAGCCGTCCAGCAACCCTGGAAGGCTCTTTTATTTTCTTGCTTTTATTAATTAAACAAGTAGTATGATATCTAGACCAGTGCTCCAAAACAATTCACCATGAAAGAAGGGATAAATGCCCACACTACTGCAAATCAGCCAACTCGGTCATCCAATTCTTCGTGAGAAAGCCAAGGAAGTCGAAAACGTTGGCGATCCTGCCATTCAGACGCTCATCGATGACATGATTCAAACCTGCCAAGATGTTGATGGTGTCGGCATCGCAGCACCACAGGTGTATCAGCCACTCCGGCTATTCATCATCGCTTCGAAGCCCAGCCTACGCTATCCGAACGCCCCAGACATGGAGCCAATAGCGATAATCAATCCAATCATCACCTCCGCCTCTGACGAGAAGGAAAAAGACTGGGAAGGTTGCATGAGTATCCCTGGGATTCGCGGACTCGTTCCTCGCCACAAATCCATCACGATCTCGTTTACGAACCGCAACGGCAAACAGGAGGAAAAGACCTTCGACGATTTCATCGCCAGAGTCTTCCAACACGAATACGATCATATCGACGGCATCGTCTTTCTCGATCGGGCCGACTCCAAGGACCTCATCATGGAAAAGGAGTATCAGAAAATCGTTCAGGCTATGTCAAAGAAGTAAGCGGACCAGCTCCGCAAAAAATCAATCGTCGCCTAGTAGCAACCCTGCCTGGCGACTTTTTTATATTCAATTGGAATTTAATTAAATAATTCAGCGTCTAATAGATTGAATGTAATTTATTTGATATGATTCGTTAAATGGAAATGAATCTAGAAATATTTCAAAAACAAGATGATGAATAATTACAAAAAAACCGCCCAGACGAACCGGACGGTTATTGTGAATACGACACGACTAGTCTCCATTTCCAAATGGAAAAGCAGAACCAGAGCATTCCCATGGTGGTGGCAGAAGACTGACACTGCGGAACAGTCTCGATCCTCTCCTTTCATTTTCAATTTTCTTACGCAGAAGATGAGGATTGGCATTGTAGAAGTTGATATTTGCCAATTTGATCTCATTCTTGCGACGACGAAACTCTTCTGCCGTAAGCCAACCAGCCCTATGTGGAGATTTATTCCAGTAGATAAGCCCTACCCAATCTCCACCACTTTTCCGCCAAGCTGGACTTCCATGGCTAGGTTGGCCAGAAAATACCATAGTCGATTCTTTCTTACGGAATAGATCAACATCCGCATCAATAGTGTGTCCACTCATAGTTTTTTGTATTTGTGCTATTTTTTGCCCTCTGTTCTCTTTTACCTGTAGCCATACAGGTTAGAACATGCAAAAACGAGCTCGGATTTTATTCCAGAGCTCGTTTTTATGATTTATCTTTGCTTTGCTTATAGAGATACATCACAAGAACCAACTCTGGAACTCTTTGAGTCCACAATCAGTGTCTTTATAAAATTATATGATGTATATTTCACGGTGATTATTGTATAACTAATTTATTTTTTACGCAATAGCACTTTCTTCACAGCTTCTTTTATATCTTTTTCTCCCATTCCATAATATTCTAAAAGTTCGTCCGGAGTTCCTGATTGGCCAAATTTATCTTTTACCCCTACGAATTCCATCGGTACTGGATAATTCTTTGCTAGACATTCTGCCACAGCACTACCCATTCCTCCTGCTATCTGATGTTCTTCTACTGTTACTATCGCACCCGCTTCATGTGCAAGTCTCCATACAGCATCTTCGTCCAATGGTTTTATTGTAGAAAGATTCAGAACTTTTATTTTCTTTCCTTCTTTTTCTAATTCATTTGCAACTTTTATTGCTTTATATACTAGAGCTCCTGTAGCGATAATCCCTATTTCTGCTCTTTCATTCTTTGTTGGATAGAATACTAGCTGTGCTTTACCTATTTCAAATGGACTATTCTCTGTAGTTATAATAGGAGTTTTTTCTCTTGCAAGACGTATATATGTAGGGAATTTCGTCTCTGCACAAGCAATAGTTGCTTTCTTTGCTTCTATTACATCACATGGTGATATCACTACCATATTAGGGATTATTCTGGTTAATGCTAGATCTTCTATTGCCTGATGTGTACCACCATCTGGACCGACAGATATTCCAGCATGTGAACCAGCAATCTTTACAGGTCTATCATTGTAACAAACAGTAGTACGTATCTGTTCCCAATTCCTACCAGGAGAAAACATAGCATAAGAAGTGATAAATGGAATCTTACCCATAGCCGCCATACCAGAGGCGACACTGACCATACTCTGTTCTGCTATGCCTACTTGGATAAATCTTTCTGGATATTTATTGCGAAGAAGATGCATCTGTGTGGATTCTGTAAGATCAGCACATAGCCCTACTACTCTTTTATCTTTATCAGCCGCAATAAGTAGACCTTCACCGAAACCTTTTCTAATAGGTAACTGTTCTATATCATTATCAAATATTTTTGGATTTAATTTTTGTTCTGGATTTATCATTTTTATTAAATAAAATTATTCATGCTCACCCCTTATTTTCCCTCCCATAGTTCTCACTATATGTAATGCTTTACGCGCTATATCTATTTCTTCTGGTGAAGTTGGGGGTTTACCATGCCATTGATATTGTCTTTCGAATTCTGGTATGCCTTTAGAAGCAATCGTATAGCAAATAATAACTGAAGGTCTATCAAAAACAGATAATGCCTGAGTCCAAGCTCCGTCTAAAGCACGGAAATTATGTCCATCTACCTCCTGTACATGCCAATTGAATGCACGCCATTTATCTGCAATAGGGTTCAGAGGCATAACATCCTCAGTGAATCCATCTATCTGTATATTATTCCTATCGACAAAAACTGTAAGGTTTTGTATCTTCTCTTTTCCGGCTTGCATAATTGCTTCCCAATTCTGACCTTCATCGAGTTCTCCATCGCCAGTGAGACAGACTATCTGCTTACCAGAAGTCTGGCCGAAATCAATCCTCTCTGCCAATGCCATACCTACTGCCTGTGATAGACCAGAGCCAAGTGGGCCAGATGAAGTCTCTAAAGCAGGAAGGAATTCTCTGTGCGGATGACCTTGAAGCTTGGAACCGAATTTCCTAAGAGTTTTTAATTCAGAAAGAGAAAAATATCCTGCATGTGCCATAGTAGCATAGAGTACAGGACAGATATGACCATTAGAAAGTATTAGTCTATCTCTGTATTCCCAATCAAATTTCTTTGGATCATGTTTCAAGGCATGGAAATAGAGATAAGTGAATACATCTGCCATACCTAGTGGTCCTGCTGTATGTCCGCTTTTAGCTTCTATAAGCATCTCTATAATAGACTGCCTTATGGCATGAGCTTTTTCAAAAAGTATTTTTGTTTTTTCTTCTGTTAATGGAGTAGTTGATCTCATAATTCTGACCTAGATGATATCTAGGTAAGTATTGTATCATCTTATGCTCTTTAATTTATTATAGATATCCACAATACTATCTGCTTTGAACAAAGCTGAACCAATAACGAGTCTCTCTGCTCCAGCATTCTTCAATTCCAATGCATTCTCTAGAGACACAGCACCATCTATCTGTATTGGAAAATCAGGATATTTCTCTTTTACTTCTTTTATTTTATTTAAAACTTTCGGATCGAAGTCTTGTCCTTGGAATCCCACTCTATCTATTCCCATAATCTGTATATATTTTATTTTATCTTTATATTTTTCTATTATTTCTATTGGAGTATCTATATGCAGTCCTAGTCCTATATCTACTTTATCTACTGCCATCTCTATAGCTTTCTCTACATCACCCTTTGCCCCTGCATGTATTACTATTCGTATAGCTCCTAGAGCTATCCATTTATCTATTGATAGTTCTGGATTATCTATCATAAGGTCAAATTCATAATCAATATTCTGCCATTCTGGCATTCCTCTTTCTTCTCGGAGTATTGCCTCATAATTCTCATCTGGTTTCCTATATGGCCAAGTAGTGCTGGGTACGAATCTACCATCACAAATATCTATCTGTACTAGTGGTGCAATACCATTTACAAGAGCAATTTTTTCTTCAATTTCAAAAAAGTCTTTTGGTAAAATAGCGGGGATTATTTCTAATTTATTCATATAATTGACTATGAGTACCTATATCTAATAAACAGCAACGATCATCTTTGATTTTCTCATATATAATTCTTATATCTCCAGTAACATTTATACTTCTGCAACCAAGATACTCACCATGTAATTGATGATTATTTAGAATAGCATGATATTCATCTCGAATAAAGATACTTAGACGTTTCATAACCTTATCCTTTATTTTTTCAGATAGAAAATCAAATCTTTTTTTGAATCTAGGGGTATGTGTAAGATGAATCATACACAAAGCATATCATGAGTCTTTAGGAACGCAATTGTTTTTCTAATTCCTCAATAGAATGTGCTACTTGGAAATTCCCTTCAGCGTACTCTTTCCTTGCCTCTTCGATAGCTTTTCTCAAATATGGAGTAGGTTTATAAGATACAGAAAAACTCACCTCTTTATCACGTACAAATTGTTTCAAGAAACTGTTTATAAGAGTTCCAAGAGAAATACCTATTTCTTCTGCAACCTCTTGAGCTGCTTTCTTTAACTCTTTATCAGTTTTAACAGTTATAAGAGTCTTTGTATTGTTTATTATAGCCATATTTATATTATTCATATATACCAAAGTATATACTATGGTATATTATTGTCAATATCCTTATTCTATATTATCAAGCATCTCTATCCTTCTCATATGCCTAGGATCTCCACTGAATGGTGTAGATATCCATAGCTTCACGGCTTTCTTTGCCTCTTCTTCATTTATAAATCCTGCACCGATAGATAGAACATTAGCATCATTATGTTCACGAGAAAGACGGATGATTTCCAAATTATTACTATAGTACACCGCAGATCTGATACCAGGGAAACGATTGACTATTATAGCTTCGCCTTGACCACTTTTTCCAAATATTATGGCTTTAATATTTTCTGGATCCTTCATTATCCTCATTGCTACAGGCAACATAATCCTAGGATAATCATCATTTTTATCATAGACATGTGCACCCATATCTTCCACATCGAATCCTTCGTCCTTTAAGAATTGGACTATTTTATTCTTTAATTCATAACCTGCATGGTCGGAAGCTAAAAGGATTTTCATATATTTTAATTATTAAAACATACTAATAATACCATGTTATAATAATAATCAAAATATTATGTACCATAAACAATTAGTCAATCATGTTGCGACAAAACTCAATGAAGGAGTACCTAGAGAAAAAATAGAAGAGGAACTTGTCAATGATGGATGGTTAAAAGATGATATTAAAGAAGCTTTTTACTATAGTGCATATCCAGAGAAGCTCCGACACTTTTCTTTTATTAGAATTCTTCATTCAGAAGTACCAGCAGTAATAGCATTAGCATTTATAATTTTAATTATTATGGTATTTAGTATTTCATTTTCTTTTTTTAAAAATACAACTTTAAGCTATAGCATAAATCTTCCTACAGTATCTAAAATAAATGAAACAACACTTACCTATGGCGAACAATCAGCGCTTTCTAATCCTGATTTCTTTGGTAAAGTAAAGCAAAGTTTTATAAATGAGAAAACAGATTTTATAGAAGCAGATCTATCTCTAATGACTATTAAAGTATATAAAAAGGGTAAATTATCATTAGAGGTGCCTATTGATAGTAAAGGACGCGAGGGATCCTGGTGGGAAACGCCTGCAGGACTCTATAAAATAAATAAAAAGGAGGATAGACATTTCTCTGGTATGGGACATGTATGGATGCCATGGAGTATGAATTTCCAGGGTAATTTCTATATACATGGACGTACGTATTATCCAGATGGCACTCTAACTTCAAAAGAGTTCACTGGTGGATGCATAAGACTATCTACAGAGAATGCTCAAAAAGTTTATGATTCTATAGAAATAGGAACACCTGTACTTGTATTCGAACATAGTTTCTCTCCTGATACTTTCACATATAAAAATGATTCAAAATTATCTATTTCCGCATCTAGCTATTTATCTGTTGATCTACTCAATAATCATGTTTTCGCAGGTAAGGAATCCACAAAGAAAGTTCCTATTGCATCGATTACGAAACTTATGACTGCACTCATAACTACAGAATATATAAATTTAGATAATATAGTAACTGTACCTAGAGAAGCTATAGTATATACATCTAAATCCAGATTAAAACCAAATGATAAATATAGTGTATATCAATTACTATTTCCATTACTTATGGAATCATCTAATGAAGCAGCAGAAGCAATAGCAAGATATTACGGACGTGCAAGTTTTATAAAACATATGAATGAAAAGGCTAGTTCAATAGGAATGTTAAATACTCATTTCAGTGATCCATCTGGTGCTGATGCAGAAAATGTCTCTACTGCCGAAGACTTATTTATGCTTGCAAAATATATTTACAATAATAGAAGCTTTATTTTCGATATTACATCTGGAAAAATAAAGAGTAGTGCTTATGGTGAGAACGTATTTGCTGATCTTGGTAATTTCAATGATTTTATAGACAATGAATTCTTTTTTGGAGGGAAAAATGGTAAGACTACAATAGCAAAGGAAACCAACCTCTCTGTCTTTGAACTACCAGTCGGTAATACGAAAAGACCTATAGTATCTATAATTCTAGGATCATTAAATGTGGTAAAAGATTCAGAAATATTGATAGATTATACTTTGAATAACTTTCGATAGTAATATAAATATTTCACAAATAATTATTTATAATAAAAACAAAATAAAAAAAGCAGGGTTAACTCCCTGCTCTGTGAAAAGAAAACTGCTATGTTTTTTTGGGAACCAAATCTCTCAGACTGGTCCAAGTCTGTACAGCCTTTTGTAGATCTGAATCATCGAGTATTAATCTGAGCGAGCTTAGTTCATTTTGAACTCTCTGAAGCTCATCTTGAACTCTTTGAAGTTCATTCTCAAGATTAGTCCTTCTCAAGTTGAGCTCATTGGTCGCTGTATTGGCAGCTTCGAATCTCTCGACTTTCTCTCTGATTGCCTGAATAATTCCAAGCAGATTATCGTCAGATACATGACGAGCCCCACTTACTACAGGCGTTTGACTTTCCTTTTTCGTAGCCTCTGCTACGGCTGTATTCAGAGCTGTATTTAGAACAGACTCCAATCCAAAGGTTCTCATGGCAGAGTCGGTAATAATATAGATTACGGCATTACCATTCTTACCATTACGCTCAAGCCAACTCTTGCGAACCCAAGCAGCCATAACTGATCCACAACATTTTCTACTCTTATCGCTTCCAGATCCATACAAAGACATCATGATAATATCCGAAATGTCTACTGAGCTGATCGTCCTCGATGTCCCCCCAACAATCATTTTCTCGAAAAGTAGCTTGGTACGTTCGAAGTTGTGACTCGTACCTGTAATACCTTTCTCTCTCTTCTTAGACAATTGAGTGGGTTCTGGTAATGACACAGCCGCTTTTATAGCTGCATCAACAGACACTAGCGGTTTTGGTGTTGTTAAAGGTGCTTCCTGAATCTCTCTCATTGGCATATTCGGATTGTACCAAGAATTGCCAGAAATTGCTCTAAGAGTCTGATTAATAACCGATGGTATAATCACAGCACTGTTGTTGTCTTTACCAGACAAAGTGCCTGTATAACAGTACTCTGGAGCACATTGGAACTTGACAATAACTGATGTAAGCATGCGATTGAGACCGACAACTTTGACATTCGCCTCTTGGCTATGCACACCATAGATCTTTGTATTAACACAGATCAGGAAATTACCCTGAAGATCAGATTTTTCCAGAAGTTGCCATAATGGCTCCACAGACTCCAAATTTAATCCGACGAGATCAGAGTCTACTTCCAAGGTTAGACTACGAATTTGTGATTCGTAGAATTTCTTTACTTCTTTCACTTGTTTCCTTTCGCTTTTTGTTGTTTTTTGTTATGAGATTAGGTCTCGATAAAATCCAAAATTCCTCGTATAATCCAAGGATAATTTATCATAATATTATGGATGAGTCAAGGTCTATTATAATAAAAACACGATAAAAAATATAACTAAAATGATTCTATAAACCCCAAAAGCAATAAATGTTTTATTTTCTATATAAGATAATAAAAACTTTATGCCAATAATTGCCATTATAAAGGCAGAGACAAAACCAATACTCAGTGAGGAAATCTGATTTATAGCAAATAAACTGTAATTCTTAGATAAATCTAAAGCAGTAGCAGCTAATATTGTCGGAACTGCTAGAAGAAAAGAGAATTCTACAATTACTCTACGACTTAGCCCTATCAATAATCCACCAACAATAGTAGCTGCTGATCGTGATACTCCAGGTATCACTGCTATTGATTGTGCCATTCCAATTAATATTGATTTTTTATAACTTATTAAATTTATATCATCTATAGTATTTATCTCTTTATTCCTATCTCTATTTCTAAAAAAATATTCAAATAAAATAAGTAAAATACCGCCGATAGCGAGTGCCCAGAGTACAATAGCGATATTACCGATTAAATATTCTTTAATTGTTTTATATAAAATTAAACCGATAATGGCCGTGGGAATAAAAGCCATAGTTATTCTTTTTAGAATTTCTATATTCAATAATTTCCTCCAATACACTACTATCACAGCGAGTATAGCTCCACTCTGAATAGCTATTTCAAAAGTCTTGACGAAGGCACTCTGATCTAAACCTAATATATATGAGGTTAAAATAAGATGAGCAGTAGAAGAAATAGGAAGGAATTCTGTAAATCCTTCTACTAGGCCGAGGATAAGGGAATCAAATGGGGTCATTCAGGTATTATATCAATTTTCATTATTTATAAAAATCTTCTTCTTCGTAATAATATGATTGCTCAATACCCTTCATGAAAACATCACGATCATTAATCTTATCAGTCAAAGCAGTGCGTAGAAGTTCTCGAATCTCAATATCGTTTACTGGGCTACGTTGCATGGCATTCAAGTATTCTGCTTTATCTATCTTTGACCAATCAATGCATTGTTTCAAATTTTTCTTCAAAATCAAATCCAACCAGAGTCTCATACTCCGTCCATTTCCCTCCATAAATGGATGAGCAATATTCATCTCTACATATTTAGCTATTATTTCTTCAAAAGTACTTTCGGGTATTTTATTAATCTTATTTAGACTTTCTTCCAAATATAAGCGAGAAGCAAATCTAAAACTATTTTTACTTATATCCTTACTGCGAATCTGACCAGCAAAATCATAAAGTCCTCCAAACAAATATTCATGAATCTGTTGCAGGCCTCTCATAGTGCCTATTTCAAAACTTTTAATTTCTTGACTATCAAAAAGTCTTAAAGCTCGTTCTTTACTGATTTCGTCAACATTTTTCATACCAACATTATAGCATATTTTACAGAAGTTTTCCAGCTTTTATCACATGCTCAACGAGGGTATACGTATATCCGACTTCATTATTATACCAGCCCACATATCTAATAATAGAGCCACTTTTCAACACTTGACATAAATCTCGGTAAAGTGTACAATGTAGCCAACTGATCTTTAACGAAAGGAAACATATGATACCAGAAGTGAGAGGCCGCGTCAGATATGAAACAGGTTACACGGACAAGGATGGCAATCCAACTACGCTAGGGATTGATGATGGCCATCAGAGGTGGTGCCCCAATCCGTACTGCATCAACACGATGACATACATTGGCAATTCCATTGCTAATCCAGACGTGACACTTCTCTGTCAGAAATGTGGGACTGTGGTTAACGGAAGAAGGATACTCATTTGTAAGCTCCATGAAGAAATTCGCGGGGCTTGCACCTGAGATTCATGTATCGTGACCTTCCCATCACAACACCGCATGATTCGCTCTGCGGTGTTTTTCTACACTAATCTCCCCGCTTTTATCACATGCTCCACCAAGATATTATATAATAACTCTACTTCAAGTCAACAAGATCTCTAGTTATCTTGGGAATTTGATCTATAAAAAAGGATTTCACCTCTTTCCATGTAGCCTTAAAATAAATATCTGGCATAGGATCATCTTCTGCATCTTCAAAATATACAAGACTTTTTAAAACATGAGTAAGATTCTGTTTAACTTGGTATTGATCTTGAGCAGACTCTATACTTTTAGTTAAATTTTGAATATTGTGTGATATCCAATATAAATCAAAAAAATCTCTTTTTTTGCCACGTTGAGATATAGCAACTATTTTCATAGCTGCAATGTCTTCTGGTTTCACTAAAGAAACAGTACCTATCTTCAAAAAAGGTTGAGAAAATTTTATAAAAGGATAAGCTATCAAACTTATTTTTGCCCGATCAAGTTCCCCATATACAGTACCTCTATCCATTGAAGTCGTTTTCCAATCTCCTAATTTACTTAGGGTTTCTTCAATCTTTTTTTCATCGAAAGATTCTTCTGGAGTAAAAAAATCTAAATCAACAGATCTTCGATGCCCTGCTTGTAAGGCTAAAGATGTCCCACCTGCCAAATACCATCCTCCACTAGAAAAAAAGCTATTAGAAATACATTTTAAGAAAATTTTTTTTGTTACATCTGGAAGTACTTCTAGATGTAGTCCTCTAGTAATAGATGAAGTTATGTTAGAAGAAGATTCCATAGTGTTTTTGATTTAGTTGTAACCTGACTTCGTGGCAAATCCATTACTCTTTTGATTTCTTCTTTAGGATATGTCTTAAAAAGCCAACTGACTTCTTCTGGTCTACCAAAGTCCAAAATTCTCTCGATTATATATCGAGCATTATTTTTTACATCTATATTATCTGGATTCGTATCCCAGAAAAGTGATTCTCTAAATTTCATACCAACATTATAGCATATTTTACATCAATTTCCCAGCTTTTATGACATGTTCAACGAGGGTGTACGTATACCTTAGTTCATTATCATACCAACTCGCTTCTTTCTAAGATGCATGCCGTACATTATGCCAGATGTAATTAACAGCGGTAGAACGTAAACCAATCCAACTCTTGCTGCAGAAGCTCCTGGAGTCAGTTTCTGAACTGAACCTATCCAGTATTTATAGTTCACATCGCACACACTGTCTTGCCACTCAACCACGTCCATATCATAGACGACAGGTTTAATCTGACAAGGAAATATTTTTGCGTCAGACAACGCAAGTATAGCGACGAAATGTAAGACTATGACTAACAGTACTACGATTATTATTGATTTGAGTTTTTTCATAACTTTAGATTAATTTCCCTGCCTCAATTACATGTCTCACCAACGTATACGTATACCCCATCTCATTATCATACCAAGCCATAACCTTCACCAGATTCCCATCCA
>CAYOER010000018.1:0-13003 GCA_964403205.1 uncultured Candidatus Saccharibacteria bacterium
AAGCATTATAAATTATAACATGTAAATCTATAGTTGTAATATTAACTTCTACACATATAGTGTATATAATATTGATTAGTATGTTCTATTCATCATGCAGACAACATGGCATCGCCAGTGAGGCGATGGTAGAGAGGGCACTTCAACAAATAATCAAGGAAGGAGGAGAAGTCGGTAGAGACCCTGTGAGAATAGTCGATTTTTCGAAATCTCCACCAAATGGAATTAGGGATAGGGAGGGAATTGACTTCATTGTGACACTCGATGAAGCCGGTCAGATCCCTATTCAAGTCAAAAGTTCTAGTATCCGAGGTAAGCGCTTCGAGAGAAGAAGGAGAAACTCTAGATACTTCATCCCTGTCGTAGTGGTGAACTGGTGGGAAAATCTGGAAAAAATAGTGATGAAGGTCAGGACTTGTATCAAACTTGTCCTCGATATTGTCAGGAGAAGGTTGAATGATGAAATCCACCGACATAGAATCGGTGCAAAAAAGAGAAAACAGAAATTCAGAAGATTCCATGCCCCATGTATGTGCCATTAGGTACTTGGTTAGAACATAGGAGCAAAATAGTTTTTACACCAGCGACTTCGGTCGCTGTTTTTTATCTTTTGTTTTTATTTTGCATTAAAAAAGAAAATAAGATAATCTATATACAAATGATTCCAATAATATTATCCTCTTTTGCAATAATGCTTGCATCTCTTGTGGGTGTTATTTCTGTTTGGAGTAAATTAGGAAATATAATAGAGAAAAATCTGCATTATCTTGTTAGCTTCTCTGCTGGAATCTTTATCATTATTTCCTACAATCTCGCATATGAAACTGTAGAGCATATCGGTGGATATACTATGGCTTCTGTATGGATTATAGTTGGTATTATTATTTCTCTTATTATTTTTAAATTATTACCAGATTTCCATCATCATCATGATAATGAGCATACGGATCATTCGCATTCTCCGATAGATGCTAGAAGAATAATAGTGAGCGATGCAATACATAATATTGGTGATGGTGTTCTACTGGCAGTATCTTTTGGTATAAGTACAGCTATCGGTATAACCACTACAATAAGTATTTTTATTCATGAAATAGTACAAGAAACTGGGGAATTTTTCGTATTGAGACAAGCTGGATATAATACAAAAAAAGCTTTAATTATAAATTTCATTGCTTCAGGTACTATACTTATTGGCGCTTTATGTGGATATTTTCTATTAGATAAATTTGAAATAATAGAAGCACCACTTCTTGGTATTACTGCTGGATCATTTCTTATTGTAGTTTTTCATGATCTTATTCCGCACTCTATAAGTTCAATAAAAAATAATAGCCATATAGCAAAGCATATCGCTTGGGCAGTGCTTGGTATGGTGATTATGATTCTCCTAGGGATGGTGGTGGGGCATCAATAATATCTATTACAATACCGCAAAAGACTTCAGGATATTCGCAATATGTTCGTCTAAACTAATTCCCAACCCTTCTATTCCACGATAGATAGTCGCACGATCAATCTTTGCAGCAAAACTTTTTTCATTAAATCTCTTTTTAATTGAACTAGCTTTTATTTCACTGTATTTGATTGGATTTATTTTATGATAAGCATAGAAAATCCCACTGATCTCATCACAAGCCATTAGAGCAAAAGCTAATTTACTATTTGGTAAAGTTGTAAAACCATTGTAGTTATAGGCATGTGCTTCTACAGCATGTATCATATCTTCTGGATAATCCCATTCTTTGAACCATGACAATGATTCTTTTGGGTGAGTGTGAGGATATTGTTCAAAGTCTAGATCATGAAGTAATCCTGTTAGATACCATATATGACTGTCTTCATTCCATAATTTCGCATAACCTTCCATAGCGATAGCTACCATGTACGCATGATGACGTTGATATTCATCTTTAACGTGTTTTTCCAATATTTCTTGAGCTTCTTTTTTAGTCGGTAGGGGCATGAATAGTTATATTTTAAAATACTTGCTTTTAAAAATCAAATTTGATAAGTTATAAATAGAAGTGGTTTTGCTTCCTATCAGGAGACTGTAGGATAGGAACATGTCTATAAACACTCCAATGTTGTCGTTGTTCGCTGTGGAGAAACGTTTGGACAAAGCACAACAACTACCAAACTTACTTTTGATACCTTTTCGGGAAGCTTACTGGAAATGGAGGATAGGTAAGTCGTAGGACCAAGCCTCGTCGGAACCAGGCCGAACCACTACAGCGCCACGCAGCCCGCGTGGCGCTTTTTTGTTTTTTTATATACTGTGGATTAGACTTTAACCTTCCTCAAAACAAAAATTGATATTAGTATTAGAAATCCCAAAGATAATATTGCATATGAATAACTAATATTCCCCATAGAAGCTGTACTTGCAAGAGTAATACTCCATACAATAGGACCGATAAATGTTGCAAAGCGTTCAGTTATAATATAAAAACTAAATGAGCTAGCTTCTATTTCTCTAGGTGTGAATTGGGATACCATAGCGCGACTAATACCAAATGAAGCACCAAATAATAATCCACCAAACATCATAATAACGACAGCAAATCTAAAAGTAGGTGCAAAAGCAATCATAGGAAATATAAACAGCCATATGACTAATATAAGATTAAGTGTCCATTTATTCCCTTTTCTTGTAGCAATTCTGCCAAATATAACAGAGCCAATAGAAGATAGGAGTAATATTACTATACTCAAGTACGCTTTCATAGAATCAGAAGCATTGTAGACTCTTTCTAGAAATATAGGAAAATTATTAGAGAAAGTTAATAAAGCGTCGCTGAATAAGAAATAAGCAATAAACAGAAATGATAAATTTCTAATGGAAAATATCTTCTTAAATGTAGTAAATAATGGCAGAATATTATTTCCAATTAAATTAATATTAATATCTTCTTTGTATTTGAAAAGCATTGGTAAAGTCAGTATTCCGAAAAGAAGGGTCGCTGGCAGAAGAGTCTGAACTCTATTGGAAACATCAAAGATATGTATAAAACCTGTAGCAAAAGGAATGGAAAATAAAAGACCAAAGACTTGACCTATGAAGTTCGCACCTTGTCCCAATCCTGATACAAATGAAATATTGTCTTTATTTGAAATATCATTAATCATCGGTGTATAAAAAAGAAATGATAAAAGATATAGAGAAAAAGCCAAGGTGAATAATATACCTGCAAGCAATACTAGATCTGGAGTGAATATAGTAATCAGAGCAGTGATTAAATAGAGAATAAAGGTTATAAATGTGAATATACGCAAACCATTTATCTTCTTATGATCTCTATCTATCCTTCTGCTTATAATAGGTGCAAATATAATAAATATAAATGAGGAAATGATGAGAATAGCGTTATACCACCAATCTGGTTTACTGTTTTCTATAACCAACCACTGGGAGAAATAGAATAGGAATGCAACCATTACTATAGAATTCGCAAAATCATATAGACACCAGTAGAAGATATTCTTTTTGTTCATATCAGAAGTATAACAAAAATACTGATCATGCGCTTTACCACCTTTTTTTTACTAAAGCAAATGATTTCCTTGTATTTTTTTAGTTTTCATGTAATATTTCAACAGAACAATAACCAGAAAAATTGAAAGATCCTGATATGAAGAATCCCAAGATGGTAAAAGTGTGTGTTCTCCACAAGAAACACATAACACCAGAAGTTGTTGATGATATCAACAGACTCCTCAGGCGTCAGCACAGTCATTCACTACTTGTAGATGAGAGTTTCCTGCATGACTACACCACGCGTTCCTCAACAGTGCTGGTCACTGCCAAACGGGGTAAGAAAACTGTTGGTTTAGGGACGCTGATATGTGTTGAACCACTCGGTCATTGGTATGGCACGATACACAATTTGATTATTGAAACTGACGAGGACATCACAGCTGTTGGCAAACTAATTGTGGAAACCCTTATCAGCAATCGTATCGGTCATTTGGAATACATCGAGGGTGGAGCATGGGTACAGGATACATGTCTGCTCCAGATCTTCAATGATCTCGATTTCAAAGATAGACCAAAAAGCAGATTCCGATTGAAACTTCCTTAAAGATCGGTTTGAGACTGTTTCAAACAAATCATTCTATTCCCCACGCCGGAGACTTCTATCCGACGCTGGGGTTTTTGTTTAATTAAAAACTCATAAAAACTGTATAATTACTTGATTTTCTATTGAAATACATGTATAAATACCATAGACACAATAACACATTAGATGAACTAATGTGTGGAAAGGAAAAGTGGCACATAAGAAGACCAAAAGATTGAGAGAAATCAAAAGGGTTATCATTTCACCTGACGCAAGGGCAAAAGCAGGTTGGGCAAAATACGGAGACCCTGTGGTCGTGATCGACATCAAAGATGAGGATGTATGCATTAAGACTGGATTCATCTGCAGTACAACCATAAGTCACACGGAAGCTGATAACATCAGGCGAACAATTGTATGGGGTGATGAACTATTCAATCCTGATGCAGACAATGCAGATGATGCCCATGAAAAAGGCTTCGATGTCTTTGATTATCACTTACTGAAAGCTGAGGAAGCGAAGGTACTTAGCAATCCGCAAGCAGCAATCAAATGGTTTGAGGGAATCCACACTTCTTACCTCTCAAGAAGCATCGCATCAGCTCTTTCGTCAGCCAAGTTGGTCGTTGACCGAAAAGCGATGCAGAAATTGTTCGCTGATCTCATGTCATAGTTTGCCTAGTTTACGATTAGTAGAGATGAGAGTCTCTACTATTTTTTTGTTCTTAAAAAGAAAAAACTGATGCAGAGATCAGTTCCTGTTAAAAAAACCACCCGAGACATGCAACAAGCGATGCTCGGGTTTGGTGTAAAAGTCAACTGAGAAGTTCTCCATGCATTCCTTCTTCCGCCACAGGAATCTTTGGTCCCAGATTTGGCAAGGCTCTCCTTATCCTCCCCTTTTTACCAACAGTTACTTTGCGTATGAGTGGTGCCAAACATTGTCTTATTTCTGGTTCTCGACGAGAAAGTCGAGGTTGTTTCGTATCGAGTAGATTCTCTTTTTCTATTGGCATAAATGTATTTTCCTTTCTGATCTGGATGAACTATATCAAATATATTATATAAACAAAAGTACCTATATAGTAAATACAGGTACTAAAGTTTTTTGTATATTTATATATTATTATTGATCCCCTTTCTTTATTACATAGTATAGAGCCAATGGTGCAGCCCAATTTGCCCATCTTTCTATGAAATCCCATATTGGTTCACCGACTAAAGGTCTTACTAATGCTGTCCAGAATCCCCAGAATGCCATCCAGAGTAATACGGGACGTACTGGCTTTGCCAATACAAGAACAGCAAAGATTATATCCATAACACCAACTATAGTTAGGAGTACAGATGCAGTACCAGCATCAACATTTATTAATTCTTGCATCCATTGTATCCATTGTGCTTTACCTTGTAAGGCAAACATTCCATGACCTAGGAATTCCCCAGCCACACCAAACCTAAGAATCCATTCTATTTTTTTACTTATCGACATAATTATATTTTAAAATTATTAATTTAATTATAATGACTAAACTATATGTCATAATATTAACATATATTTATAAAATCAAATAAACTCCACTTCAAATGGATACATACCCATTCCGCAACTACCTACTAGTCTTCCTTTCTCTTTAGTACCAATATCTATATCTGCACTACCACTTTGTGGTAAATATTTCCTAATGCTCATACTAGGAATAACAACAAAAGAAGAACAATCAAAAGTATTGTTCGTATTGAATCTAATAATAGTAGGAATATTAGATTTTGCTACACTCTTTCTCGGCTGATACCCACCCTTGGCATTTATTTCTATAATCTGCTTTCCATCTATCATACTTATATTATTTATAGGAATATTTACTTCACTATTTACAGAATTTTTATTAACAATGATTATCGCTCCACCGATAAATATTATAGCTATGATAATTGAAGTGATAGTTGCTTTCATTTTATTTATTAATGTAATTATACTAGAAATTGAATAATGGTCTAATAATACCTATCGCTGCCATACTATTAATAAGATTAAAAATGGCAAAGGCAATGACTATCAATCCTGCAGTTTTGAAAAATATCCCAGCTTTTGAACTTTTATTTATAGTCATTGAACTGAAACTGATAAGTGCAAGAACTGGTAATGTTCCGAGAGCAAATGCAGACATAGTCAATGCTCCAGAGATAAAGCTACCTGTTGACAGTGTATAGATTTGCATTGATTGAGTAAATCCACATGGTAGGAAGAAGGTAACAATACCGATGAGAAACGGTGTGAAAGTATGATTAAATTTTGACACACCTATGGCGTGTTTTGAAATAAATCTCGGTGTTGATATTTGCAGTCTCTTTGCCCAATGGAAAGTATCCAATAAATTAATTCCCATAATAAGCATAACAATACCAATAATAAGACTTAATATAAATGTCATAGTACCGTTTAATGCGAAAGCTGATCCAATTACCCCGATGATTCCACCTAAGATGAAAAATGATAATAGACGGCCAATATGAAATAGTATTTGGGGCTTTACTCTATCACCATCTTTTGCAAATGTGGCAGACATAGACAATACAAGCCCACCTACAACCGCCATACATGTAGAAAGTGAGGCAATAATACCGATGATAAATGCAGTGCTGTATGTTACATTACTAGAATTAATTAGATTCACTATACCTATTTTCTGTAAAATTATAAATAAAACAATAAATGCTATAGCAATAGGTAATGCAATTCTAAAATCTGACCATTTTGTCTCTTTTATTTGCTTTTCAAGTGAGAGGGTATAGCCATGTCTAGATAATACTATAGACAATTCCTCAGCAATTATAATATCTGATTTGTCACCAAATTCTCCAAATATTTCTACAGAATGATCTTTCAAACTCGATTTTGCATTTGAGATATTCGGCAGATCATGTAATTCACTTTCTATCATTAATACACAAGCATTACAATGCATACCATGTACATGAAATTTATATTTTTTTTGATTTTGATTTATCATTTTATTTATTATAATTTTTTAGTTTTTAGACGGAGTGAATTCCCCACTACTGATACACTAGAGAATGCCATAGCAAGCCCTGCAAAAACTGGGCTGAGAAGCCAGCCGAATATCGGATAGAAAAGTCCCCCAGCCAGTGGAATACCTAGAATATTGTAGAAAAATGCCCAGAAAAGATTCTGTTTGATACCTCTCATGGTGATCTTGGAAAGTTTTATTGCTTTTACGAGCTTTGAAATATCACCACCTAATAATGTAATACCAGCTGATTCTATCGCTACATCTGTGCCAGTACCCATAGCAATACCTACATCAGCCTGAGCGAGTGCGGGTGCATCATTCACCCCATCACCTGCCATCGCTACGATCTTTCCTTGTGATTGTATTTCTTTTATTTTATTGAGTTTATCCTGAGGTAAGACATGAGCAACTACATCATCAATATCCACGAGAGAGGCCATATATCTTGCAGCTTTCTCATCATCACCAGTGAGCATCACTACTTTTATACCGAGCTTATGGAGACTAGCTATTGCATCTTTTGCCTCACTCTTTATTTCATCAGCAACCATGATAAAACCTAATACTTTCTCTTTATTGGCAAGTATTACCGGAGTCTTACCTTGGGCGGTGAATTGATTTATCTTTGAAATATCAAATACCAAACCAAGTTCTTCTATTAATTTAGTATTCCCAGCATAATATTCTATATTATTTATTGAACCCTTTATACCTTTACCTTGTATACCTTGGAAATTTGAAATATCTAGAATTTGTATTTTTTTCTCTTTTGCATAATTTACAATTGCATGAGCTATAGGATGCTCCGATTTATTTTCAAGTGAAGCGAGAATGCCCACTAATTCTTCATTTTTTATATCTCCTAAATTTTCTATATCAACCAGAGTTGGCTTGCCGATTGTGATAGTGCCAGTCTTATCTACAACGACAGTATTGACCTTATGGAGTTTCTCTAGAGTCGCAGCGTCTTTAATGAGTATCCCTTCACGAGCACCCTTACCAACACCGACAATGATCGCTGTAGGAGTTGCTAGCCCCAAAGCACATGGACAAGCTATCACTAGAATTCCTACAAATGATACAAGACCATATGAAAGCGCCTGGGGAAAACCGAGATATTGTGTACCCACGAGAAGCCATAAACCCAGAGCAAAGAAAGCTAGAACCAGAACAACGGGTACGAAAATACTAGAAATCTTATCTGCTAATGCCTGTATAGGTGCCTTGCTACCCTGCGCATCTTCTACCATTTTTATTATTCTAGCAAGCATAGTTTCGGAACCAACTTTTGTAGCTTTGAATATAAATGATCCATTAGTATTTAGCGTTCCGGAAACAACACTATCACCCACTTTCTTCTCTACTGGCATCGGCTCACCTGTTACCATACTTTCATCTATATATGACATTCCTTCACTTATCACTCCATCAACAGGTATTTTTGCTCCTGGCTTTATTATTATGGAATCTCCATGAACGACATCATTGACAGAAATTTCTATTTCTTTTCCATCTCTTATGATAAGAGCGGTTTTCGCTTGAAGATTGAGAAGCTTTTCTATTGCATCTCCTGTCTTTATTTTTGATCTTGCTTCTAGATATTTCCCTAAAGCAATAAAAGTGATAACAATAATAGTTACATCATAATATGTACTTGAAATATCTATAAAAGATTTTAATGAATTTCCAAATATAGTAATAGTCAAACTATATAAAAAAGCAGCTACTGTACCAATACCAATTAAAGTATCCATATTTGCCTTACCGTAGCGCAAGAATCTATAGAAACCGAGAAGATATGGCTTGCCAACAAAGAAAAGTGTATATATTGCCATGAGTGGCAATAAAATACTGATAGAATCTTCCATAAATGGGCTCATCTCTGAGACAATATTATATTTAGCAAGTATTTCCCAGAACATTATTATTATACTTATAATTGCTAGTGGTATAGCAGAGATGACTTTATTTCTCATCTCTTTTAATTCTGCCAGCTTTTCTGTTTTTGATTGATTCAGACCCAAATGCGCTTTATGTTCATCTTCTGTCATATTCATATCTCCCGCAGTCTTTTCATTTGTGTCTATTATGAGAGAATACCCAAGTGGCTCAATCTTCTTTGATAGATCTTTGGGATTAGTTTTTGATTCATCAAAAGAGATTTTTGCTTTTTCTGTACCATAATTCACTTCTACAGATTCCACTCCTACAGTTTTCTTTAGAGTTTTCTCTATGATACTAGCACATGAAGCACAGTGCATTCCTTTTATTCTATATGTTTTTATATTTTGCATGATTATATATTATTTATTAATGAAAATTATTTTCTTTTTAATCTATAAACCTTCAATATTTCATCAACAGCAGTATCCTGTTTACCTTTCTTTATCTGATGTACAACACATGTACCGAGATGATTCTCCATAAGAGCATCTTCTACTCTCGATAGTGCCTGCTTTACTGCTGATGTCTGAGTAATGATATTTATGCAGTATTTATCATCTGCGAGCATACTCTGTAATCCCCTTACCTGACCTTCTATAATCTTTAGTCTTTTAATTAATGTTTGTTTTGTTTTGTCCATAAATACCATTATACCCCCTAGGGGTATAATGTCAAATTGTATTTTTTGTTTGTATGAGACTAGATTATCTGAAAACCATATATCCACTATCGAATTTCAAATCAAATATTAATTCTCCCTTTGATGTAAAGCGATAACTCTGTACTCCGTCTAACATCTTTGTAAAATCTTTTTCTTGAGAACCTTCACAATACATGAGTGTGGACATCATTCTATCAAATACAATATTATTACCATTTAGAGTATATTCACCACCTACCCCATTGCAATCAGTAGAAGCAGAAAAAGTCTTGCTATCTTTGAAAGTAAGGGTGAATTTCCCTTCTATTTTCGGTATAACCTTTTCATCATTATTATATACAGTATTTATCCAAATCCACTTCTTCATATCAAGTTTCATAATAGATGGATCTGCTTCACCTTTGAAATCCACTGCGACTTCACCTAATCGCATTGTCTTATCTTCCAATAATATCCATTTACTTTTACCTATTGATGGAGGTATTGCAAAACTTTCTCCGGCTTTCCTATCCGCATAATTAACAATTATAATACTGCCTTTACCCATCACTGTTGTCTGTGGAGCAATACGATCACCGAGGAAGAATCCATCTGAACCAATATATCCATTTGAAGTATTCAATGCCACCACAAGATAATAGAATATTCCACTTCCACCAGTGCTTTCAGTAAGGATAAAGGCATTATCTAATCTACCGTCTTTATTGAAATCATATTCAACTTCATTACCAAAGTATTCAACTATAATATCTGATGCGGAACTAGTCGCTATCGGTATAATAGATAATCCATTTGTAAGTTTAACTAACCGACCATTAATAATATAATTTGCATCTTTAGGACTCTTTGCGATATTATCTATACCATTATTAATATCAGTATTTGGAATTTCTTGATCTTTAATATTATTCTTGAGATAGAATTCAGAAAATACTGAAAGGACAATGATAATGAATATTAGGAATAAAGCAATTGTTTTTTTGTTTTTCATATTTAGGATTATATCACTTTTTAATGATTTTTTTCTTTAATAACCATTCTGGTGGAGAAATAAATGTTATAGATTCCCAATGATCTATTTCTTCATCTGTAAAATCATAATGCATTTGGTATATTGGCTCTACACTTCCATGGAGTACTTGCCTCCAATCAAGCTCTAGATCATTCGCTACTTTCTTAACTAATTCTTCTGTACTCCCCTCTAATTCTACAAAAGTCGGAACCCAAGGCCATGTATCAATGGTTATTTCAACTCCTTTATATTTCCATTTTTCTCTTTTTGTTTCCTGATATGATTTCATTTTCATTCCAATACTGATAAGGAATTCACAAGTCTTCTCAAAATTATTAACAATTACTGTCACTTCTTTCGTACCATGAAGTGTCCTATCATTAAGTTGTTTATAGCTCAATGTTATTTTATCTCCTTCATCGCGCACACGTATCCATCCACCGATCTTATTAAGTCCACGATCTGGAAGATCAAAAGTTCTCCTTTTCATTAAAATTTCTGGATGTTCTAAAATAGCACCAATCTTCTTTAACTTTATACGTAAAGATTTTACTTTGATATCCGGAAATTTTGCCTCAATTTCTGTTTCCATGTGGCTGATTATATCAAAAGTGAAAGCCGTGTGCATCTTTGCCTACGGCTGTGGTTTTTTATTTTTTTGTAATTATTTCAAATTCATCAATTGAAGCAAATGTCCTCCTACGATCATCGATAGATTCAAGGAAAACAGTAATATCATGCGAGTAACCTATACCCTCCATCATCTTCCAACCTTTTTCATAATCGCTGTCCCATATCGCAACTATGAATACCCTGCCATTCAATTGACGTCTTAATGGGTTTGGATGAGAAGAGTTGAAGAGTACAAGGGTACCGACTTTCAAAAGATCAAGATCTTTCAATTTCATACTTGGTACTTTGTTCATTTTTACTTTCAAAAAGCTAACATATAAAATCTAAAATATCAAGCTTATTATATAGTATAAAATCACTTTTTAATAATCTTAGTAGAAAAATGTATGTATTTCCTAAAGATATTCTTAGACTCTGTAAGTTGGTTAGAAAACCAAATCTCTATTTCTTCAAATTCACGAGCAAGTACTTTACGCTTATCTGTGGTGAGATTTTGTTCTGACAAACGTCTTTCTACTTGGATTAACCTGAGTGTTTTATCACGAATTGTTGTGATATAAAAAATCAAATCATCATCGAAAAGAAATTCTGAATCTGCTGAATTTGTAGAAAATTTACTTAACTCTTCATAGGTCGCCTTACCTTCTCTAGTAATAAAATAGAACAAATCCCGACATGCCTCAAAAGACTTAATTCTTCGATCAAATAAATCGAGTCTCAAATTATCTTTCTGGATTTCAGAATTAATGTTGTTAATTCTATAATTTTGCCAAGCTATATATGCGAGAAGAATTGTTATGGTTATCTCAATCAGGTATTTCATAATAATTATATATCCATAATATCAAATCAATAACTAATTAAGCAAACATTGATTTTATTTTAAATTAGCATAGACTAATGAATAGAGAAAGGATTCAATACCGTTATGAATATAAAAAAATTGGTCTCCATGTTCTTTCAAAAGCTGTTTGGTCACTTTTGTCGGGTCACGACTAGATTCTTTCGACTTGAAACATCAGGTACTTCTTGGTCAGGTCAGATCCATAAGAATGGTGCAGGAAGCGAGTGGTCCTATTTCAACTATTTCGGTCCTAAAATGCTCATTATCCGAAATGGTCGTATACAGTATCTCATGGGATCATTCACCATTCGAGTCGAATATGATTCTGAGGATCAAAAAGGCCGTATTCTCGGTTGTAAACCCGTCTTCATGATGCGAAAAAAGAGTGACAGGGTCATCTTTGGTTCAAAACATGTGTATCGTGAATATGCCAAACTTCGACACATCTAGTGTCAAGAATGACAGGAAACATATGAAAAAAATAAAGCGATCCTATACACCATTGGCCACAATGGCCAAATTGGAGGGTGGCTGGTCAACTTGGGCATTGAATTTTATAGACAATTTTCCACAAGGTGAAAATGTCTATAGATTCTATCTGTGGCATATCACTAACCACGGCACTGGTTGGAAAAAGGACAAAGGTGTTGGTAAAGTGACTTGGAATGAGGTTTGCAAGAAACTCATCAGATATGGATTTCCAAACCCTGACTATCCAGTCTTTCGTATGGGCTTTGACAATACACACGCCACAAAGCTCGCATTAGGCAATCTGCTCTATCGATGGAGAGTGGCATCCAAAAGTGAAAGGAA
>CAYOER010000019.1:0-9616 GCA_964403205.1 uncultured Candidatus Saccharibacteria bacterium
TGGTTTCGCCGGTGGACCTCGTACTCATGGTCAGAAGCATAGTGAAAGAGAGCCAGGATCTATCGGAGGTGGTCTACGTAATAAAGTTCCAAAGAAAATGCGTATGGCAGGACGTATGGGTAGTGATAGAGTAACAGTGAAGAATCTAGAAGTTCTACATATTGACCAAGCTACGAATACACTATATATTTCAGGAGCAATACCTGGAAGAAGAGGTACTCTAGTAGAGGTTATTGCAAAATAATTTTAATAATAAGATGGAAACAAAACTATACAATCAAAAAGGAGCCGAAGCGGGAAAAATAGAGATTCCTGAAGCTGTATTTGGTCTGCCTTGGAATGCTGATCTAGTGCATCAGGTTATTGTTTCCATGACATCTAGTATGCGTCATTCTATTGCTCATACCAAGACTCGTGGAGAGGTAAGTGGTGGAGGCAAGAAACCTTGGCAACAGAAGGGTACAGGCCGAGCAAGACATGGTTCTACACGTTCTCCAATATGGGTAGGTGGAGGTATAGCACATGGTCCTAGAAGTGAGAAAAATTATGATAGAAAAATAAATAAAAAAGCAAAAACAAAAGCATTATTTACAATTCTTTCAAAGAAATATCGTGATGGAGAAATACTTTTTGTGAATAGTCTAAGCTTCACTACTCCAAAGGCAAAAGATGCAAAAGCAACTATTCTATCTCTAGCAAAGATAAAAGGTTTTGAAAAGTTAGCAACAAAGCCAAAGAACGCTGCAATATTTGCAATTGATAAGAAATATCCAGAATTAACAAAAAGCTTTAATAACTTTGGCAATATTGATATAGAAGAATTCCGCAATATTAATCCAGTCTCTATTCTAGATCATAAATATATAGTTATAGCTAATCCCGTAGAATCCTTTAAGACTTTTAATAAATAAAATATATGGCTATATCGTCAAATCACAATCATCTTATTTTGAGACCTAGAATTACAGAAAAGTCAGGAATGTTGGCAGAATCTACTAATCTGTATACCTTTGAAGTTGAGAAGAATTCTAATAAGCATACAATAGCAAAAGCTATAAAGAGTCTTTATAAAGTTACTCCTACAAAAGTCAGAATAGTAAATCTCCCTGCAAAGAGAGTATTGGTTAGAGGTAAGAGGGGAATGCAGAGTTCTATTAAAAAAGCCCTTGTATATTTGAAAAAGGGAGATAAGATTGAATTTGTATAAAAAATATGAAAAGTTATCATCCAACAACACCATCTAGACGACATATGACAACACTTCCATATAGGAAGTATATTACAGCTACTGAGCCGTATAAAGCTCTTACTATAGGTATGAAGCGTGATATGGGTAGGAATAGTCAGGGACGTATCACGGTGAGACATAAAGGAGGAGGAAATAAGAAACTATATAGACTTATTGATTTTATTTATGATAAGAAAGATATGCCAGCGATAGTAAAGACTATTGAATACGATCCTTTCCGTACAGGATTCATAGCCCTAGTCCAATACCTAGATGGTGAAAGAAGATATATTCTAGTTCCAAAAACTGTAAAAGTTGGTAATAAATTCATAACTTCAGAAAATGCAAATATAGAAGTTGGCAATCGTCTACCTTTGAAGAAAATCCCAGTTGGTACTTTTGTCTACAATATAGAGATAAAACCAAATGGTGGAGCTAGACTAGTAAGAAGTGCTGGTTCATTTGCCCAGGTTATCGCAAATGATGCTGGCTATACTCATATAAAGCTTCCTTCAACAGAGATAAGAAAGGTGCATGACAATGCATGGGCAACTGTCGGTACAGTATCAAATGAAGAAAGCCGTCTAGTAAATATAGGTAAGGCAGGGCGTTCTCGATGGATGGGTATACGTCCTACAGTTCGTGGATCCGCTCAGAACCCTGTAGACCATCCATACGGTGGAGGTGAACAGAGAACTGGTAGAGGTCTTCGAAGATTGAAGACAAGATGGGGCAAACCAGCAGGAAAAGGTCAGAAAACTCGTACTCCAAAGAAATATTCAAATATCTTTGTTGTTTCTAGAAGACGAGTCGGTAAGAGCAAGCGAGTTGAGCAATAGATAATAATATGTTAATATCCTAATCCTATGTCAAGATCACTTAAAAAAGGTCCATATGTCGAAGAAAGACTGCTAAAGAAAATAGCAGGCAAGAAACCAGTAGAGACTGGTTCTATAAAGACATGGTATCGTAGAAGCCAGATATCTCCAGAAATGGTGGGCTTTATCTTCGGCGTATACAATGGCAAACAACATATTGACGTTCTAGTTACCGAGGAAATGGTTGGACATCGCCTCGGTGAATTTTCACCTACTAAGAAATTCATAAGACATGGAGGAAAGATGCAGAAAGAACTAGAGATGAAGGCAAAGGAAGCCGAAGTCAATGCGGCAAAGAGTGCAAAAGAAGCAGTAGCTACACCAGCTGCTAAGAAATAATAAATATATGATAACTGCATCACTAAAAAATTTCAGACAGTCTCCAAGAAAGGTAAGAAGCGTAGCTAATCTTGTCCGTGGTAAGACAGTAGAGCAAGCTTTGAATACATTGAATTTCCTCAGCAAGAAAGCATCAGATCCACTATACACTCTATTACAAAGTGCTATAGCAAATGCAAAGAACAATTTCAAAATAGAAAAAGACGGACTTTTTATAAAAGAATTAAGAGTAGATGTAGGATATACATTGAAGCGTAGAATGCCCCGCGCGCGTGGTAGTGCATCTCCTATCAATAAACGCACAAGCAATGTCAAGCTTGTTCTAGCTCCTAAAGCCCCTAATAAAAAATAATTTTATGTCACATTCAGTACATCCATATTCACATAGATTAGGAATAATAAGAGACTGGAAGAGTCGCTGGTTCGCTGTGAATAAGGCATATAGAACAGCTCTGAAGACAGACCTACTCATACGTCAATTCCTAGTGAAAGAATTACGAACATTCTATCTTGCTGATATACAGATAGAGAGGAATCAAAAAGCATTACGTATAATAATCCGTACTTCTCGTCCTGGTATGATAATAGGTAGAAGTGGTGATGGTGCAGTGAAGCTCCAGAAGAAGATCATCTCTATTCTAGATAAGAATGATATAAAGCTTACAGGACAAGAATTGAAAATAGATATAGAAGAAGTTAGGAATCCAGAAGCCACTGCTTCTATAGTAGCTATGATGATAGCAGAAGGACTAGAGAAACGTCTTCCATTCAGAAGAGTTATGAAACAGACTCTAGAGAAAGTACTTGCAAATCGTGATGTACTAGGGGCAAAGATAAAGCTTGCCGGACGTCTAGGTGGTGCAGATATGTCGAGACAAGAAGATCTGAAGAAAGGCCAGATACCTCTACAGACTCTCCGTGCAGATATTGACTATGCTCGTGAGAAAGCACATATGACATATGGCGATATTGGTATAAAGGTCTGGATATATAAAGGTCAGATTTTCAATAAAACTAAATAAAATATATGTTATTTCCTAAAAAAGTAAAATTTAGAAAGTGGCATACAGGCCGAAGAAATGCAAAGAAGCTTGCTAGTGGTGTTGAGACAAGAGGAGTGAAGCTCGCATTCGGATCTTATGGTCTCAAAGCTCTGAACTATGGCAGACTTTCTTCCAATGAAATAGAAGCAGCGAGAAAAGTCATGGCGCGTTACGCTACGAAGTCAGGTAAAGTATGGGTAAGAATATTCCCTGATAGACCATTTACAAAGAAGCCAGCAGAGGTTAAGCTAGGAAAAGGTAAGGGTGATCCAGTAGGATTTGTAGCACAGATAAAAGCTGGAAGAATACTCTTTGAAATAGATGGAGTTTCTGATGAAATAGCCCAGGAAGCTCTGAGAAAGGCAGGTACGAAGATAAGAGTACATACCAAGGTTGTAAGTAGAATTATATAAATATATGAAAGAATTCAAAGAAAAAACAATAGAGAATCTAAATAGTATGATAAAAGAGAAGCGAGAAGCTATACGACATTTCCGCTTCGGCTCTACTGGTAGCAAAATAAAGAATGTAAAGCTGGGTAGAACTCTAAAGAAAGAGATTGCCCGTATCATGACTGAGCTTACAATAAGAAGAAAAACAAAGAAATAATAGAGCAAATAATATGGAAAAAAATACAGAAAAAAAGAATATAGATATTCCAAAGAGACAAACTTTCTCTGGTATTGTAGTATCTGATAAAATGAAAGACACAGCTGTTGTAGTGGTAGAGAGGTATGTTAAAGATAGTAAATATCATAAGTTTGTAACTCAGAGAAAAAGATATAAGGTACATAATGCCGGTAATATAAAGAAAGTAGGGGATAAGGTAGTGATAGAGTCATGCAGACCAATATCCAAGACTAAGTCTTTTAAAATAATTGCATAATTCTATTTAATTTAATTTTATGATTCAACCAAGATCAATAGTAAGAATAACAGATAATTGCGGAGCTAAAATAGGACGCATATTCAAAGTCCTCGGAAGTTCCAAGAAACGCTATGCAGAGATAGGGGATCTTGTTATATTGTCTGTACAGAAAGCAGAACCTAGAAAGACAATAAAGAAGAAAGACGTTCTACAAGCTGTAGTTGTAAGACAAACAAAAGCATATAGAAGAAAAGATGGTTCTTATATACGTTTCGATGAAAACGCAGTTATAATCCTAGAGAAAGGTAAGAAAGAACCAATAGCCGGTCGCGTATTCGGTCCTATACCACGTGAGCTAGCAGAGAAGGGTTTCCAAACCATAGCTTCTAGAGCTCCAGAAATAGTTTAATAAAAAATATATGATAAAGAAAGATGATAATGTAATAGTGCTTGCCGGAAAAGATAAGGGTAAAACCGGAAAAGTTATAAAGTCTATGCCAAAGATAGATAAGGTTATAGTATCTGGAATAAATACAGTGAAGAAGCACCAGAAGCCAAAGCAAAAGGGTCAAAAGGGTCAGATGATAGAGAAACCGATGCCTATTCATGTATCCAATCTAGCTCTGAAGAAATAAAAGAATAAATAAAATCATGAAATCAAATACTGTAAAAAATATATACGAATTAAATAAAGATTCATTCAATGGAATGAAAAGCAAATTCTCTTGGAAGAATAATATGCAAGCGACTAGACTATTGAAAGTTATAATATCTACTGGCATCGGTTCTCTAAAAGATAAAAAGAAAATAGATCTAATCATAGACAGACTTTCTCGTATTACAGGTCAGAAGCCAGCCATAAGAGGAGCAAAGAAAAGCATAGCTTCATTCAAGGTTCGTACAAATGATCCCGTAGGACTACAGGTTACTCTACGTGGCAAGAGAATGTGTGATTTCATAGATCGTCTAGTACATATCTCACTACCTCGTACGAAGGACTTCCGTGGTATAGCAAAGACTGCAGTAGATGAAATGGGTAACTATACTCTAGGGGTGAAAGAGCATACTATTTTTGCTGAAACAGCAGATGAAGATCTCCGTGATGTTTTCGGTATGGCTATCACTATAGTCACTTCTTCAAAGAATAAAGAAGAAACTATCGCTTTCCTAGAATATCTAGGTTTTCCGTTTAAGAAATAATACATAATATCTCTGCATAATATATTATTATGCTATAATCTAGCTAATGAAAAGCATTAAGTTTATTTTCTTATTATCTTTCTTTTTTCTTATTTTTTTTACTCTTTTTCTCACTTTGCCTGATCAAGTTCTGGCTTCTAGTATCGGTGTGCCTAGTAATAAACTTACTATGAATTCTGGTCTTGTGGGTTGGTGGACATTTGATGGGGAGGATGTGGTGAATGGGGTAATACGAGATAAAAGTGGTAATGGTAATCATGGTAATCCCATAAATATCGCCACTTCTACTTTCTATGATGTGGGTAAGGTGGGGCAGGGGGGGAGGTTTGATGGGGTAAATGATTATGTTTCAGTTTCTGATGGAGGTAATGTGTTTACCTCCGGATACAGTTCATCTTTTTGGTTTAATAAGCCGAGTAGTGGTGTACAGGGAATCATACTTGGTCAATGGGGTGCAGCTGGTGCTGGTAATGCATCTTGGGCTGTAACGGTAGAAGTTAATAATAAACTTAATGTAGCACATTATAATACTACCGATGGAACAAATTTTAGAAGTGATACCGTTACAACAATTAATACTAACAAATGGTATCATGTTGTTTCTGTTTATGATGGTTCTAATATTTATTTCTATGTAAATGGTTCTTTTTCTAGTTCTGGTTCTATTGGTGCTGAACCTCAGGAATCAAATTATAACATTTGGATTGGCGATAGTTTTACTGGATTAGGTAATTTTAACGGCTCCCTCGACGACGTCCGTATCTACAACCGCGCACTATCGGCAAGCGAGGTATCCCAACTATACAATAGTACCGCCGGTTCTAAGGTCTCTGCCTCCCAACCAGTAAAAAACAGAAACTGTACATCAGGATTATCTTGCGGACTAGTAGGATACTGGACATTCGATGGTAAGGACATAGTAAATGGAGTAATACGAGATAAAAGTGGAAATGGTAATCATGGTAATGCCATAAATATCGCTACTTCTACTTTCTATGATGTGGGGAAGGTGGGGCAGGCGGGGAGGTTTGATGGGGGGAATGATTATTTACGCATTAGTAGTGATATCACTTTTGGTGATAGTGTACCATGGACATTTTCTACTTGGATGAATTGGAATGGTGTAGTTAGTGGAAATAATTCCTTTACCGGGCTAGGAGGAACGTTTAAATATTTAGGTGTGGCAGACTCCGGGTTTAAAAGATTTGTATATAGAGAAGGTGCTCCTAATTATACTGTCAGATCTTTTTCAAATAATTCATCAGTGAGCGTTATAAATAAATGGCAATATATTACCATAATGTCTGATGGTCAAGGCACATTGTCTTTATATAAAGATGGTGTTTATTCTGAACAAATTACAAGTCTATCTACAACGGCTATAATATTTAGATATATTGGCATAGGGTATGGTCCTACCTCTGGTTTATTCGGTGGCTCCCTTGACGACATCCGCATCTACAACCGCGCGCTATCGGCTAGCGAGGTATCCCAACTATACAATAGTACAGCCGGTTCCAAGGTCTCTGCCTCCCAACCAGTAAAAAATAGAAACTGTACATCAGGACTATCTTGCGGACTAGTAGGATATTGGACCTTTGACGGTAAAGATGTAGTGAATGGGGTAATACGAGATAAAAGTGGACAGGGTAATCATGGTAATGCCATAAATATCGCTACTTCTACTTTCTATGATGTGGGGAAGGTAGGTCAAGCGGGGAGGTTTGATGGGGGGGATGATCGAGTCACTATTCCACATTCATCCGTATATAATACTTCAGAAATAACAATTTCTTTTTGGGTTAATCCTAAAGGAGTTTTAACACAACGGTTTATTGAGAAGACTGAATGGATTATTCGTTTTGAGCAGAGTGCTTTTTGTGTTGAAATGGTAAAAACAATTTTCTTTGATGCTCCTGCTTGTGCAAGTGCAGCAAATAAATGGACACATTTTGCTTTCACAGGAGATGCAACTAACTACACTTGGTATAAGAACGGGGTTCAGGTTATTCAGACTGCCCAAGCATGGGTAGCTCCGACCGGGACTGATAATTTAATTTTAGGAGGCACAAGTGACCCGTATTCCGGTAGCTTGGACGACGTCCGCATCTACAACCGCGCGCTGTCGGCACGGGAAGTATTAGAGTTATATAATATGGGGAGGTAGGGGGAATTCAATATAATGATTGACTTTCCTATAAGCTTTTGATAGTATCACATTATAAAAAGAATAAAGAAAATCGTGATTGGAAGCGGTATTCACTAGGAAACTAGCAGAAGAAGCTAACCAATCCCCATTTTATTTGTAAAATATGGCAAAAACATCAGTAAAAGCAAGAGCAAAGAAAACACCAAAGTTCAAGTCGAGAGTTGTTCGACGTTGTTTCCGTTGTGGAAGAAAGAATGGTTATATGAGAGACTTTGATCTTTGCCGTATTTGTTTCAGAGAATTCGCAAATGAAGGAGTAATTCCCGGAATAAAAAAATCATCATGGTAACAGACCCCATTTCAAATTTCATAATAAGTCTAAAGAATGGTAGTGATGCTAGAAAGACATCTGTTTCTGTACCATATTCTGCTCTGAAAGAATCAATAGCACATGTTCTAGCAAAAGGTGGTTATGTTTTAAATATTGAAAAGAAAGGTAAGAAAGTAATAAAGACTCTAGAAGTAGAGCTTGCATATATAGGCGATGAACCTAGGATACATGGTGTAGATAGAATATCAAAGCCATCAAGGAGAATATATCAGAGATCAAAAGACATTAGAATGTTCAAAAGTGGTTATGGACATACAGTATTCTCTACTCCAAAGGGTATTTTTCTAGATATAGATGCGAAGAAGCAGAAGGTCGGAGGAGAAGTATTATTTAAAATCTGGTAAAAATATGTCAAGAATAGCAAAAAAACCAATTCCAGTTCCTCCAAAGACAGAAGTAAAATATTCTGACGGTATTCTATCTGTAAAGGGTCCATTGGGAGAAATAAAGAAAACTTTCAGATCAGATATAGATATAAAGATAGATAATGAAGGTATAACATTGACCCCAATCAAAGATATAGAGAACCTAGCCCTATGGGGATCATATGCTTCTCATATAAGGAACATGCTTTCTGGAGTCAATACTCCATTTCAGAAGAAATTGATAGTAGAGGGTATCGGTTTCAAATCTGATGTAAAGGGTAATGAACTCAATATGTCCCTAGGATTTTCCCATCCAGTAAAAGTTATTATTCCAACTGATTTGAAAGTTACAGCAGATAAAAATGTTATTACTATCTCTGGAATCGATTGTGAAAATGTAGGAGAATTCGCATCCAAAGTCCGTTCCTTCAAGAAGCCAGAACCATATAAGGGAAAGGGTATAAGATATGAAGATGAAGTGATCAGACGTAAACAAGGCAAGAAATCAGTATAATTTCTTAATATATATGAATACAAGTAAATCAAAACAAATGAAAATAGCTAGAAGGCATAAGAGAATCAGAGCCAAGCTCTCTGGTACTAAAGAATGTCCGAGACTTTCAGTATTCAGATCAAATAAATTCATATATGCTCAGCTTATAGATGATGTTTCAGGCTCAACATTTACAGAGGCACATGCAAAAGATGCAAAGGCCGTAGGACTAGAGCTTGCAAAGAAAGCAAAAGCACTTAAACTAAGCAAAGTAGTATTTGATAGAGGTGGATATCTATACGCAGGTAAGATAAAAGCAGTAGCGGATGGAGCCCGTGAAGGAGGATTAAAGTTTTAAAATATTATGGATAATAAAGATATAATAACAGAAAATATTGTTGCAGAACCTATAGACCAAACATCAGTGGATACAATAGTGTCTCCAAGATCTACAAAGGCACGTATACAGAATAAGAGGAATTCTGGTAATCGTAGACCAAGACAAGAAAGAGTAAAGCCAGAATTTGATACAAAGATTATAGATATTCGTCGTGTGACCCGTGTTGCTACAGGAGGTAGGAGATTCACTTTTTCTGTTGCTGTAGTGTCTGGTGATCATAAGGGTCGTGTAGGAGTAGGACTCGGTAAGGCCGGAGATACAT
>CAYOER010000020.1:0-9035 GCA_964403205.1 uncultured Candidatus Saccharibacteria bacterium
CACGTCCTTGCCAAGGATGAGGTAGGAGTTCGATTCTCCTTACCCGCACAACATAGTCTTATAGAAAACGGCTAATATTATACTTATACACATTAAAACTGTGGATAAGTATGTGGATACTGTTCATAAAAGACAAATAATATGGCTTATATACGTATATGAATACAAAAGATATTGGGGAAATTGGGGAAAATATAGCCTGTAAATACTTGGAAAATAAGGGTTTTCTGATAATTGATCGTAATTATTATAAAAAGTGGGGAGAAATAGACATTGTTACAGCCAAGGACAAAATTATTCACTTTATTGAAGTCAAAAGTATTGTATTAAAGGGTGATATGGGCTATAGACCAGAAGAAAATGTTCATATTTTGAAACAGAAAAGACTAAAAAGAACTATACAGACGTATTTATTAGAGAAAAAGTATAATATTGAAGCTGAATTCAAATTTCATATTGTTATTGTACATATGAATCCTAATACAAGAAGAGCTAATGTGACTTTTATGGAGAATATTATTCTTTAAGGAAAATATAATATAAAATATATAGAATTATGGAGTTTTATATAGTATTGTGTTAGTATGATTAAAAGTTACGGAGCGTAGTGTAACGGCTAACATTCCTGTTTTGGGAACAGGCGACTCCGGGTTCGAATCCCGGCGCTCCGACCATGTTTAAAAAAATTTTTGTATTTTTTGATAAATTTGAGGATCAGGTAAGAGGTCATTTGAGTCATTATCCTATTCTATATACTATTATTGGTGGTGTGGCTATAGTGTTATTCTGGAGAGGGGTATGGCATACAGCAGATATATTGCAGGCAAGGGGAGGGATATGGGGTTTTATTTTCTATGAGCCTGTGAATATGATCCTAGTTATTATTGTACTTCTAGCTACTGGACTTTTTGTATCCTATTTTATAGGAGATACTATTCTCATATCTGGTTTGAAACAACAGAGGAAGCTCCATGAAAAGACAGAAAAAGAAGTGAAAGAAGAAGAAGCGACTCTAAATGATATACAACAGTCAATAAAAGAGATTAAAAAAGAAGTGGATGAGATAAAAAGAGAAGTGGTAGAAGGGGATTCGGATAAGAAATAATATAAATATTGGAGATTTGGATATTTTCTGATAGTATAATTTTGTATTTGATAGATATTGAAAATAAGCGGGATTAGTTAAATGGTATAATAACAGTTTTCCAAACTGTGGTCGCGAGTTCGATTCTCGCATCCCGCACAGATAAATACAATATAGAATATGGCTAATATACAGTAAAAGACCGCCATAAGGCGGTCTTTTACTAGACATGATTCGCTCGAGCGAGTCGTCTCTATTTTACTGCGTCCTTCAAAGCCTTTGCAGCTCGGAACTTTGGAACCTTCATAGCTGCTACCTTTATTGCTTCTCCTGTACGAGGGTTTCTAGCCTCTCGTGCTGCACGATGCTTTACTGAGAAAATACCTAGTCCTGCTATAGATACCTCTTCTCCTTTCTTTAGAGAACCTATAACTGTGTTTAGCATTGTGTCTACTGCTTGCTCTGCTTGGACCTTTGTTCCTCCTAAAACTGCATGCACTGCGTCTACAATTCCTGCTTTATTCATAGTGATTATTAATTATTAATAATATGTCTTTGCTTTTCTATATGTTGGAAACATACAAAAAAGTAACTAACCTCTGTATCATTATATATCAAGCCATATTATTAGCAATAGGGGATAAATAGGAACACAGAAATAGTATTTTGCCAAAAATATGATAATATATATTTATATGTTAGAAAAATATTTGCAGGATTTAGGTCTCAGTGAAAAAGAATCAGCTATTTATATAATGCTCATCCAGGTAGACGATGCATCTGTTATTGATATTTCTAAAAAGACTAATATAAATCGTACCACAGTATATGTAGTCCTAGAATCTCTTGAAAAGAAAGGCTTAATTAGTGAAACAACTATTGGTAAAAAGACCCATTATCAAGCTGAATCGCCAGAAAGACTAGAAACATATGTACAGAGACAGAAAGTTACTCTTGATGAACAATCAAAACGTTTAAAGGATATTATTCCACAAATAAAATCTATTCAAAAGGAAGTTGGAACAAAACCAATTGTAAAATTGTATGAAGGAAAAGAAGGTATTATCTCATTGAATGAAGATCTATATGAAAATAATGATGAAGGTGGTACAGCATATCTAATATATTCATCAGATCTATTGGATTCAGTATTCACAAAAGAAGATAGAGCAAAATACAAAGGAGTTCGTCTAAAAAAAGGAGTTAAAACTAAAGTTTTCTATAATTCAATAAATAAAGATTTTCCATCCGATGATACAGGTGAAAGAATAAAATTGGATCATAATAAATATCCTATTACTTGCGATATTTCAATATATAAAGACAGAGTTCGTATAGGGATATTAGGTAAGAAATTATCTGGAATTTTTATAAAAAGTCAAGATTTGGCTGATACTCTTCGTAGCCTATTCAACCTAGCTTTTGATGAAATAAAGAAATAAAAAGGGACCCTATTCGCACTGAGCGAACGGGTCCCATACTAACTATGTATTTGAACTAGGTGTCACCCATACGGTGGCCCCTTTCTTACATATCTCTTGTGAAGGGTTCGACTGAACAGACCTTCACACCCTCTCCTCATGCCTATGAGGTCCATGAGGAGAGGATGCTTAGGGAGTGTTCTAGTCGCTCATAGTACCCTCCTTTCAGAGATACTTATCAATGGCCTGATTTTAAGGGTATACTATACCCGCCATTGATATCCTCAATAATACTAGCAAATACAATGGATTTTGTCAAGTATAATTGTCACTCTATATAAATAAGCATTATTTATAGCCATGTAATTGATAAAAATATAGGTTTTTATAATTTTGCATATGTTTTTCGTTTTTAACATAAAAAATATATTTTAAAATTAATTATTTATATGTCAAATAATTTACTAAAATGTCAATCTCTATTATCTTTATATACTTGATAATATCCTTATTTATCAACATATATACTATAGTCAATTGAAAGAAATGTCAGAAATACTTGACAAAATATTTAAATCTGCTATACTCTCTCACAGATCATCAAATATAGCTTCTGTCCCTATCCGAGCACATCCGCCCAGATATTATCGCGGGTGCTCAGATGGGGATGGAAAATACGTTCTTTGAATAACAATGTGTCTGCACTATCTTGTGTCTTTTGCTAGCGATCATCCAAAAGATACAAAACAGTGCAGATACTTCGCAGGTATCCGAGCACGTTATGTATTTCATATCAATGGAGTATGTAATATCTCAGATCTTGTGATTGAACAAGATTTGTAAGGGGGTGTGGGTTTTCCACACTATTACCTGAATAATATAAGGGGGAGTACAAGATCTTCAAACTTGTACTTTCGGGGAAACTTGGATTCTAGACTCCAATAGTCTAGGTTCAAGATAACCAGTTGATGTTCTCACAATGCTTTAGGCCAGAGAAGCATTGAGTTTTAGAGAAATCATCCTTAGATATGAGTGTGCTGGAGACACTCGAGACATGTTGAAGCATGTTTCACTGCGATAATTTGCGATCAATTCTTGCTAGCAGGGAATTGATAAAGGATCTACTCCGTAGCGTGATGGCAGATAACCATCAGCGTAAGGGTTGGCAAAAGATCCATGCTTGAGAAAGACCTATTCTCGAGCACTTTGTTTGGTTCGTGATAATTCATATCACGAGCCAATAGAGTTTAATAATCTAACTTCATCTCTGAGCTTAGAAGTGGAAGGCCTCTCGTTGTCCCGTTTTCCAAGCGTGGCTATCTGACAGGTATTCTCAAGAGGGAATCCATTTTTACTAGGCAGACTACATCTGTACCTGGCAAATGGGTCACCTTTATTCCTTGTGAGGAGAGGAAGTTCAAGTCCTGACAGTGGGACTCATAGAATTAGTTCTTTAAAATGAAAATGAAGACCACAACCGTAGTTATCGGGATTGTCATTTTGGCAATCGTCACCATCATCAGCACCGGATGTGAGAAGACTGATCCCAATCAGTTCAATCACACCCTGTTCCCGACTAATCACTGGAAGGTGGTTGGATTTGGGACAAACAACGAGGTTGTGGTGGAGACAGAATCCACCAATCTCCTAGTGTACCTTCGGGTGCACAAGGCGACCGATGTTGTGGGTGTCCTCACGAATGGTCAGCCCGTAAGGGTTGAAATGGTCGTTCGTGTGGATTCATTGAGGAACAAGGTTATTTTGGTAGGGTCTAAAGCCTACTCCTCAATGGATTGATGTTAAAGGTTGAAGATGAACCTTGAAAATCTTTCTCGACCACAGAGTATAGTGGTATATAGTCACTGCATGTCAGTGGCTTTTTTTGCTTTATCTCGCAAATTCTATTGCCCTTGTTTCGCGTATGACTGTAACCTTTATTTCACCTGGATATTTGAGATCCTTTTCTATCTTTATAGCTATATCACGAGCTAGATTTCTAGATTCTAGATCTGTCAGCTTCTCTGGAGTGACGAAAATCCTTATTTCACGGCCTGCTTGTAAGGCATAACTTTTCTCTACTCCTTGGAAACCATTTGCTATTGCTTCTAGATCTCCTAGACGCTTCAGATAATTTTCTATACTATCTCTTCTTGCTCCTGGTCTAGCGCCAGATATTGCATCTGCTGACTGTACTATACGACTCTCTACAGTTTCATAAGGATATTCTTCATGATGTGCTTGCATTGCTTTCACTATATCTTCACTTGCTCCGAATTTCTGTAATATTCTTCTGCCTATCTCTACATGAGTTCCAGAAACTTCATGGTCCAATGCCTTACCTATATCATGGAGTAGGGCACCGGCTTTAGCCACTGCAACATTTGCACCTATTTCCTCGGCTATCATACCCGCAATATGTGACATCTCTATAGAATGTTCTAGAACATTCTGACCATAGCTAGTGCGGAAGTATAGACGGCCTAGAATAAGTAGAATACGTTGGTCTAGTCCGATAACTCCACATTCATATGCAGCTTGTTCACCCTTTTCTTTTATCGTTTTATTTATACTTGCTTGGGATTCTTGTACTATCTTCTCTATTTTTGCTGGTTGTATACGGCCATCCCTGATCAATTCTTCTAATGCTTGTTTAGCAACATGACGACGTACAGGGTCAAAAGATGAAATAGTAATATTTCCTGGAGTATCATCTACTATTACTTCTACTCCTGTCATTCTTTCAAATGCTTTTATATTCCTACCTTCTTTTCCTATTATCTTTCCTTTTATTTCATCATTTGGAATAGTCACAGAGGTGGACATTACATCTCCACCTACAGAATTAGACAATCTCTGAATAGATATAGCCAGTATATTCTTTGCTTTATTTTCCAATGTTTCTTCTCCTGTCTGTTCTAGTTTGCGTATTCTGGTGAGTATATCTTGCTCTTCATTTTTCTCTATTGTTTTTATAAGTTCTTGTTTTGCTTCTTCTTTTGTCAATCCAGATATCTTTTCTAATGCTTGGCTTTTCTCTAACTCTATTTTTTCAGCATTTTCTCTTATGGTCTTTATTTCTGCTATACGTGTTTTTATTAATTCTACTTCTTTATCTATATCTATTTGACGTTTATCTAGAAGATCCTCCTTTTTTATAAGGCGGTTTTCTATCTGCTGTACTTTCTCTTCTTTCTCCTTTATTTCGAAACGAGCTTGCTCCAATAATTTATTAGCTTTAGTCTCTGCTTCAGTTGTTATTTTCTTTGCTTCTTCCTTTGCTGTGAGAAGCATTTCCTTTATCTCCAATTCCATAGAACCCTTCTTTCCTAGGGAAATAATAAGACGAAGATAATAACCGATGGCGAGACCAGCTATTCCCGCTATGCTTAACAATAATGCTACTAATTTTAATGACATATGCGAATATAAATTCGCTATTTTAGACTATAAAAGTAATGTATCTATATATACAAAGCTATCTGATCCGAGGTATTTGAATTTTAGAGTTTTTATACGATTCATTAAAGTTTTTACTAAAAAGCGAATCTACAGTAATTAATCCAGTAATGCTCGTATAGTATAACTAGGAGATAACTTTGTCAATCAAGCCGTATTTCTTTGCTTCCTCTGCATCCATGAAGAAATCTCTATCTACATCTTTCTCAATCTTTGAAAGTGCTTGGCCAGTATTCTTTGCTAGGATCTTATTTAGATTCTCACGCATCTTCAATATATGTTTTGCACTGATCTCTATATCAGAAGCTTGACCCTCTGCACCACCGAGTGGCTGATGTATCATCATCTCGGAATTTGGCAGTGCATATCTCTTACCTTTTTCTCCAGAAGATAATATGAGTGCTGCTCCAGATGCTGCTATACCTACGCATGTTGTAGATACATTGTTCTTTATATGATTCATAGTATCCACAATAGCAAGAGTAGCAGTGACAGATCCTCCAGGAGAATTTATATATAAATTAATATCCTTCTTTGAATCTTCTGATTGAAGGAAAAGTAGCTGTGCAATAATAATATTTGCTGTATGATCATCTATCGGTCCACCTAGGAAAATAATACTTTCCTTTAAAAGGCGTGAATATATATCATAAGCCCTTTCGCCGAAATTCGTTTTTTCTATAACTGTTGGTATTAACATGTGGGATATACTACATCACTTTGCTATCTCCTGCAACTTCGTATACACTATGATTTATGAAGATACAGCGTTTCTATATAGAGAATAAAATTGAGGACAAGTCAACCATAAGAGTTGTTTCACGCGAGCTTGTCAATCAATTACGAAACGTTTTTAGACTAAAGTCTAATGATATGGTCATATTATTTGACAACTCTGGCTTTGACTATGTATCGTGTATAAAAGACTATGAAGATGATATAGTCATATTTTCCATAGTAGAAAAGAAGATAAATACTAATTTTTTATCAAAAAATATATATCTAATCTCCTCAATTATTAAAAAGGATAAATATGAATGGATAATAGAGAAAGCTACTGAACTCGGTGTTTCACATCTTATCCCAGTATTGTCAAGATATACTGAAAAGAAGAATATAAATCATGATCGTCTAAAGAAAATAATAATAGAAGCTAGTGAACAGAGTGGCAGAGTGTATATACCAGAACTCCACAATACTATGTCCCTAGAAGAGTCTGTGAGATTTATAAAAAATAAAAAAGAAATATTACCAATAGTTTTTCATACAGAAGGTATGCTAATCAAAGATAGCAAAATTCAAAATATGCTAATCAAAGCTAGCTCTATAGCAGTCTTTATCGGTCCTGAAGGTGGATGGTCAGAAGAAGAAATAGATATGTTTCACAGAGAGAGTATAACAATATCCTGTCTCGGACCACAGATACTACGAGCAGAAACTGCTGTTATTGCTAGTATATCTAGTATTATTTTTTAATTTTCTAGATTCTGAAAGACCTTCTCATTCATAAGTACAGTCTCTACATATACTCTGGCTTGCTCTCTGTCTGCATCTTTATAATTCTCCAAGATATGATTGACTTGTGATTCTATCTCTTTTTCATCTAACACTATTTTTTCCAATTTAGATATTTCATTTAGTATCAATTGTAATTTTGCTTTCTTTTCTGCATGAGGCATCCAATCTTTTCGGAGATCTTCTATAGTCTTCTTTGCATGTTTCAGATAATCTTCTAGCTTCACACCCATACGTGTTATATCATCTCCAAACTGAGACTCTATTCTTTTCATTTCACTCTCTACGAATATCTCAGGTAGATCCATAGAAGTATTCTCTATGAGCTTATCAGAAAGAATAATACGCTTTTTCTCTTTTGCTTTTTCTTTCTTTTCTTCTATAAGCATCTCTTTCACTTTATCTTTGAAATCAGATACATCTTTGAAATTCCCTAGACTCTTTACGAATGCATCATCGAGCTCTGGTAGGGAAGCGTCTATTGCTTTCTCATGTTCCTCATGACTCATCTTTTCATGATCATGTCCGCTATGATCTGCTCTAGAACGACGTATGCGTAGTATTGCATCATCTATTTCTTTCTCTGTTATTTCTTCAACTTTCTCTACTTTATTTTTTTCTTCTTTTGATATTTTTTTATAATCAGCAATTTTTATTTCTGGTACTACAGTTGTAATTATTTTGAATTCCAGAGGATTGTCTTTTGCTATTTTTGTAATATGTATTTCTGGACGGCCGATAGCATCTATCTTTTCATCTATTAATATTTTCGGATAAGCTTCATTTATTGCAAGTTCGGCCATCTCTTCTAATATAGACATTTCGCCGACTTTGGAGATCAATATATTTTCTGGTACTTTGCCTTTACGGAAACCATCTATAGTGACTTCACTATTAATATTCTCTAAAGCTTTTCTGCGGAATGATTCAAACTGCTCTTTTCCTACTGAGCTTATTATTTCTACTTTTGATTTTTCTAATTTATTTATTTGAACCATTTTGCTTTTTAATTTAATTATTTAGTTTATCTTATTTATTAGATTAAGAAAGATACAATAAGTATTGCAACAATATTTAGGATCTTAATCATTGGATTAATAGCTGGACCCGCTGTGTCTTTATATGGATCTCCGACTGTATCTCCTGTAACTGCGGCCTTGTGAGCGTCTCCACCCTTACCACCATGATTGCCTTGTTCTATATGTTTCTTCGCATTGTCCCATGCACCACCACCAGATGTCATAGATATAGCTACGAAAAGTCCTGTAATAATAGAACCTACGAGAAGACCTCCTAGAGCTACAGGGCCGAATGCTATACCGACAATAATAGGAGCGAGTATCGGTATAAGAGCTGGAATCACCATCTGCTTTATAGCTGCAGAAGTTACAATATCTACACACTTTGCATAATCTGGTTTTGCTGTTCCTGCCATAATACCTTTTATTTCTCGGAATTGGCGACGGACTTCTTCTACTACTTTACCCGCTGCACGTCCTACAGACTCCATACATAGAGCAGCGAAATAATATGGTAATAGTCCTCCGATGAATAGACCA
>CAYOER010000021.1:0-7783 GCA_964403205.1 uncultured Candidatus Saccharibacteria bacterium
TGCCCATCTATTGCACTCTGCATCTCTTTGAAGAGTCTTAGTCCCTCTCTTTTATATTCTACTAATGGATCTCTCTGACCATAGGCACGGAGATTCACACTGGAACGTGTATAATCCATGATTTCTAGATGCTCTACCCAGAACATATCTATTGTCTGTAACATTATCTGTCTTACTGTATTTAATAGTCTTTCTTTACCTATTTGAGATATTTTATCTTCTATAATTTTCAGATTCTTATCTTTATTTTCAATATTATTATTTATAACTTCCATTAGCTTTGACTCTATCAATGTATGATCTCCTTTCAATAAATTTCTTCTTCTTTCATAGACTGTCTTTCTCTGATGATTGAGAATATCATCGTATTCTAGAACATGTTTTCTAGAATCAAAATTGAATCCTTCTATCTTTGTCTGTGCAGTCTCTAGAGACTTGGTAATCATACGATTCTCTATTGCCTGATCCTCTGCAAGATTGAGCCTTCCCATAAGTCCCTTCACTGTATCCCCTGCGAATACTCTCATCAGAGAGTCTTCTAGAGAAACGAAAAATTGTGTTGCTCCAGAATCTCCTTGTCTTCCAGATCTTCCGCGGAGCTGATTATCTATCCTTCTCGCTTCATGTCTCTCTGTACCGAGTACGAAGAGTCCACCGAGAGACTTTATTTCTTCATATAATTCTCCTGTTGTAGGATTCCCTCCTAGTTTTATATCCACACCTCTTCCGGCCATATTGGTAGCGATAGTTACTGCACCTCTTTTACCTGCTTGCGCTATTATCTCCCCCTCTCTTTCATGATTCTTTGCATTGAGGATTTCATGTGGTACTCCTTCTGCCTTTAGGAATTGTGAAAGTACTTCATTTTTTTCTATTGAAACTGTACCGATGAGGACTGGTTGACCTTTCTTATTTAATTCTTTTACTGTCTTTGCTATTGCTTTCAATTTACCAATATCTGTTTGGAAAATAAGATCATTATGATCTATACGTATCATGGGCTTATTCGTAGGAACAGTGATAGTCTCTAGTCCATAAACTTTATAGAATTCTTCACTAGATGTCGCTGCTGTACCTGTCATACCAGAAAGCTTTTTGTATAATCTGAAATAATTCTGGAAAGTAATAGAAGCAAATGTTCTACTCTCTTTCTGAACCTTTACACCTTCCTTGGCCTCTATAGCCTGATGCAAGCCCTCTGACCAGCGCCTGCCTGGCTGTATACGACCGGTAAATTCATCTACTATCAATATTTCATTATCTTTTACTACATATTCTTTATTGAGATGGAAAACGGCTTTTGCTCTAACCGCAGTTTCTAGATGATGTACATATTTTATACCTTTATCTGTATAGATATTTCCTATTCCCAATTTCTTCTCTACTTTATCTATTCCTGCTGGAGTAAGTGATATGCTTTTATGCTTTTCATCTACTATATAGTCCTCATCTTGTACTAGATCACGAGCGATGACAGCAAAAGTTTGATATAGATTCTCAGAATCAATAGTCGGAGAAGATATAATGAGTGGGGTACGAGCTTCATCTATGAGTATTGAGTCGATCTCATCTACTATTGCATAATAGAAATCTCTCTGGCGGAGACGACCTTCTTCATATTCTAGATTATCACGTAGATAGTCAAAGCCGAATTCATTGTTCGTACCATAGGTAATATCTGCCATATATGCATCATGACGAGCTACTGGACGGAGGAATTCATGTACAACATGAAATGATCCAGTATCATCTCTTTCTTTATCTAGATTATCTTCTATTTTATTTTTATGTAAAGGATCATAGATAAAAGATGTTTCGTGATTGATCACTCCTACAGATACTCCTAGTGCATCGTATATCTGCCCCATCCATACTGCATCACGTCTAGAAAGATAGTCATTGACTGTGACTATATGTACACCTCTACCCGTCAGAGCATTGAGATATGCTGGTAGAGTAGCTACTAGGGTTTTCCCTTCTCCTGTTCGCATTTCTCCAATATTGCCATTATGTAGTATCGCTCCACCGATAAGCTGTACGTCGAAATGTCTCTGTCCCAATGTTCTCTTTGACACTTCTCTTACCATAGCAAATGCTTCTGGTAATATTTCATTCATTATTACTTTCTGTTCTTCATGATTTTTACCAGAAAGTCTCTTTTTGAATTCATTTGTCTTTGCTTTTATTTCATCATTCGATAATGGAGAAATAGAAGCTTCTAAGCTATTTATCTTCTCTATAAGAGGATAATAGCGCTTTAAAGCCTTTTTATTCTGATCGCCAAATATGTTCTTTATGGAAAATGCCATAATAGAATGCACTATATCATATTTTCAGGATTTTTTGGAGTATCTAGTGGTTTATTAAACATTAAGCTGTATTGCCTAATAATAGATTATATTGCGTAACTAGAGATTTTATCGAAATTTTATTATTTTTTTATTATTTCTTTATCACCACTTTGTTATGGTTGATAGATGCAAAATGATGATTATAAAGAATTTTTAAGAAAATCAAAAGAATATTATATAGGATACCAAGACCCAAAGAAGAGGTTGTAAAAAGATTTGATTTTATACAATATATACCTAATATATTGAAAAATATATAGATAATGAAGAGAAAAGATTCAAAGATAAATCATTTGCATATTTCTGGACAGTTAAACATAAAATTAATAATCATAATATTCGGATTATTATTAGGAGATTAGGAAATGATGGTTTATTACACTTTTTCAGTATTATGGGAGAATAACATAAAACCTCCCGAAGGAGGCCTTATGAATACTTGCCATCAACAATAATGTCGAATCGAACCTTATTAGCTTTTACACTAATGATTCGCAAGCTTATAGCCATATCCTATCAAATCTATACCTATTGTCAAATAAAAATCTTAGTATATCTGCTCCACCTCCATCTCTATCTCTATATCTGTCTTTTCTTTGACTATTTTCTTAATATCATTTACAAAATCTATTATTTCCTCCGCAGTAGCATCACCTTCATTTACTATTACTAAAGCTTGATTCTTATAGATACCGACATTCCCCTTCCTTACATTTTTATATTCACAAATATGATCAATTATCCAAGCCAAAGAGACTTTTACTCTATCTTTATCTTCTGTTTCATATACTGGTAGATTTGAATATTTATCTTTCAGTTCTTCTGCTTTTTCTCTATCTATAATTGGATTTTTGAAAAATGAGCCTGCTGTGCCAACCATATTTATATCTGGCAATTTATTCTTTCTAATATCTATTACTGCATTACGAACTTCGACTAGACTTGGCTTATTATCATTTTTCAAATTAAAATATTCTCTTAAATCTTTATATGAAATATTCACTTCACCATCTCTCTTTAATCTGAAAGTTACTGAAATAACAATATATCTATTTTTTTCTTTTTTAAACAGACTATTTCTATAACTAAAATTGCATTTTTCATTTTCTAAATCTAGAAATTCTCCTGATTTAGTATCATAGACTCTGACACTATATATAGTGTCTTTTACTTCACTTTCATAAGCCCCTATATTCTGTACTGGTGATGCTCCTACTGTTCCTGGTATATATGAAAGATTTTCTAATCCATACAGTTCTTTCTCTACAGTTTCATTTACTAGATTATCCCAATTCTCTCCAGAAGCTACATTTACATATACTTCGCCATTATCTTTATAGTCAAAATCAATACCTTTATTTTCCATCTTTATTACAATACCGTCAAAACCTTCATCAGATATTAATATATTTGATCCTCCACCTAATATAAAAAATCTCATTTTATTTTTCTTTGCAAAATCTAGTGCTTCTAATAATTCTTTTTCATTTTTTGCAATACAAAAAAAGCGGGCATTTCCCCCGACTTTAAATGTTGTCAATTCTTTTAGTGATATATTTTCTTGAATATTCATAATTCTACCAAAAGTTGGCGACGGGTGTTAGCTCCAAATATAATGTCTAAATTAAAATGTGAGTACAGCCGCCGCCAACACTTGGTACAATCATGTGTTTATTTTAACATATAGAGGAAGGAAAAGAATAGTGGCAGAAAGAGGACTCCGCAGGCGACAGCCGAGGACCGGAGTGAATTTTCAACAGAAAATTCACGTGCCTCTTTCTGCCACTATTCTTTTCCTCCTGAAGACTAAAATAAACACAAAGTCCTGCCGAGGCAGGACTTTGTGTAGACATTTCTTTGATTCGCTAACACTGGTTTAACCTTTGAAAGTTCCCCTTATTAGCACTCACATGCAAGTAGTATACAACTTATCCACAGTTTATGCAATAAAAAAGGTGGATAATTATTCTGGTAATTGTATTTTCCCTTCCTGTATCTGCTTTATTGCTTCATCTATTTGATCTTTAGCTTGTGGGAATTTATCCTTCATTTCCTTGAGTGTTGATATAGCCAAACTTGATTGTTTATTATATAAATAAGCAGTAACGAGAGAACTATAATAATTGAGATTATCTGGAGTACTTTCTGTTAATTTTTTGTAGATATCTATAACCTTAGGATAATTCTTCAACTTTACATAAGTATTGATAATTATCGGTTCAATAAATAGATCCCTCTCTGTACCGAATAGTTCTAGAGCTTTCTTCTCTTGACCATTCAATATGAGAGCACTAGCATAGATCAATCTAGAAGTTCTATTCTCTGATGCACTTTCATATGCTTTCTTTATAATATCCAATGCTTCTTTCTCTTTGCCACTATTAAGATAATTCTGTACAAGCTCGAATATCACAGTCTGCTTCGTAGGTGATAGTTCATAAGCTTTCTCTATAAGAGGCGTGCCGGTCTGATAATCACCGATACCATCAAAGAATGTAGCTCCGATCATATATATTCTAGTATCATTTGGTGTAGCTTTTATTTGATTTTCTATTTCCTGTTTTGTAAGCAAGTAGAAATCATTTTTCACATCTGGATTATAGTCACCACGTAGCACTCCCCCAGCACATGATATTAGCTGTTCACGTATTTCCTGATTTGCAACATATTGATTCAGATTTAAAGCATCAGAATAGAGACTAGCTGTAGGCTTACCACCAGAAGAACAATAACTAAGAGCTATAGCGAGTCTAGTATTGGCTTGTATAGGACGAATATTTATGAAATATAGAGTTGCTAAGAATAATATTATGATAATCGGAATGAAAATATAATCTCTGACGGTTGTCTGATTCTCTGTTCTATTATCACCTACCTCAAGCCATTTCATAGGACGATTCTCTCTCATGGAGTGTATAAAGCCGAGTATAGTGAAGAATAGAATATAGCTAGCAAGATTATCGAATACGAATATATTATGTATAGCATATCCTACTACTAGACCTGTGAATATGCTTTTACTTTTTATTCCTATATTTGATTTCCAAATAGAGATAATAGCTAGAACATATAGAAATAGATAAGCAAGTAGGGCGAGTATTCCACCAGCTACTAGCCAGTCTAGATAGACATTGTGAGCACGGTCGAACCATTGTTCATGACCCCACATATTCGGATTATATTTTTCATTGAAAATATAATTGAAGTTTTCTTGGCCTAAACCGATAACTGCAGTTTTTGTAGAATCAAAGACTCCATCTATAGCCATAGGCCATATATACCCTCTGGCTTGAGTTTTCGTATCACTAAGAGATATAGAAGCGAGACGACCTAATACTGCATTATTTTGAATAAATTTTGCATCCCTATTCATCCAGAATATAACTCCGATAAGTATAATAACTAATATTGCACCTCCAGATATCAATCTCCATTTCTTACTTTCACCCTTTCCAAAAACAGAATAGAGAAATAGAGAAAGCATGACACCACCAATAAGAGCGAGTATTGTACCTCTTGTTGCAGTTTCAAATAGAATAAAAGTGAAAAGAATAGCGAGTATAGGATAGACCCAAACTAGTACAGAATACCCTGCAATTTTCTTTGCTTTTGCAATGAAGAACATATAGACAGCAAAGAATGTCTGGAATAGCATGTATACAGCGAGATAGATAGCATTACCAAGAGATGCATCTAGACGAACGCCTCCCTGATGTATAGCTGCATTACCAGAAAGTTGTACAAGACCATATATTGCTATTATTACAGCAATTATAATATTCATATTTAGAAACCAATGCCACATACGCATACTATTTTCATTTTGAAACTTTCCATCTTTACCCAAAGAAAGATTACTGGAGGAATTACTAGAATAATTATTATAAGAATTAAACATACCAGTAAGTACAAGGAAATACGCCCAGAGATGAATGATGGTTACCCATCCTTCCATACGTTCAAAGTTTGACCATAAACTACGGATAGCATTCATACCCATAAGATCTGCAATAAATACTATTACGGTAAAAACTGTTATTGAGAGTAATAACGGAGAGAATCTAGGAGCATAACTCTTGTCACGAAGAATGAGCATAAGCCATAACGCAAAGGCAAGCTCTACTAAAATACGAAAAAGAAAAGCTTTTCCCGTGATAAATGGAAAGAAAAGGTTATTAGCAACATACAGAGGAATAAATGGAATAAGGAAAACAATAAATAATGTGATGTTTTTATATATTTTTGTGAGCATAAAGGAAAGTTTAACATAAATATAAATAAATGCTATAATCGCAAGCATTATAGTCTTTAATAAAAAATATGAGTAAAAAGATAAAAACAGCTTTAGTCTGTGGTGCAGGAGGATTCATAGGAAGCCATTTAGTAAAAAGACTCAAAAAGAATGGGTATTGGGTAATGGGTGTGGATCTAAAAAAACCAGAATTTAGTAAGAGTGAAGCAGACAAATTCATAATTGGAGATTTGAGAGATAAGAATATCTGTAAAAAATTATTTACAGGAAAGGTAAAAAGATTTGATGAAGTATATCAGCTTGCAGCAGATATGGGTGGAGCAGGATATATATTCACAGGAGACCATGATGCAGATGTAATGCATAATTCCGCAAGCATAAATCTTCATTTTGCAGAATTAGGAAAAAATAAGAAGTACGATAAAATATTCTATTCATCTTCCGCATGTATATATCCAGCATATAATCAAGAAGATCCGGATAATCCAAAGTGCAGTGAGGCATCAGCCTACCCAGCTGCCCCAGATAGTGAATACGGTTGGGAGAAATTATTTAGTGAAAGACTATATCTATCATTTAACAGAAATTATGGTGTGAAGGTGAGAATAGCAAGATTCCATAATATTTTCGGCCCAGAAGGTACATGGAAAGGTGGAAAGGAAAAGGCTCCAGCTGCAATGTGTAGAAAAGTAGCAGAAACAAAAGATGGTGGAACAATAGATGTATGGGGAGATGGGAAACAGACAAGATCATTCTTATATATAGATGAATGTCTAGAGGGAATAAGCAGACTTATGAGGCAAGATAAATTCTTTGGCCCAGTGAATATTGGTTCAGATGAAATGGTAAGTATAAATGGTCTTGTAGAAATGGTAGCAAAAATAGCTAGTAAAAAGATAGAAATAAAGCATATCAAGGGTCCTCTAGGAGTCAGAGGAAGGAATTCTGATAATGATCTTATAAAAAAAGAGCTTGGCTGGGCATCAAATGCAAAGCTAGAAGATGGTTTGAAGAAGACTTATACTTGGATAGAGATGCAGGTTAAAAAGAATAAAGATGAAAGAAAAAAAGGAAAATAAAATAATATTGAATCTTAAACTATTTAAAAGAGCCTTTGGGATCTATAGATGGAAAATAGTTTTACTTGTAGTAACAGGTTTTCTCGGTGGCCTCATGGAGG
>CAYOER010000022.1:0-7608 GCA_964403205.1 uncultured Candidatus Saccharibacteria bacterium
AAATGTTAATACTTGGTCAGCAGATATCAATAGCCAGCTCACCAGTCTATTATCTTCGAAAAATAATATAGAAAGTAATAAAGATACATTGGACGATCTACTGAACGGCGCAGATGATCTAGATATAAAATCAGAAAAGCTTTCTTTACAACAAAAAGAAAGAGCTTATGCAAAATATTTCATAAGAGCACCATTTGAAGGTGTTATCGGCAGAATACCTGTAAATGTATATGATCAGGCAAGTAATGGCACAGTGATAGCTACAATCTCTAGTAATAAAAAGATAACGACAATACCTCTAAACGAAGTCGATGCCGTAAAAGTGGAAAAGGATCAGAAAGTTGAGCTAACATTCGATGCTATACCAGATCTCAAGATAGAGGGTAAAGTAATAGAAGTAGATCTTGTCGGTACTGCTAATCAAGGTGTAGTGACATACAATATAAAAATAATCTTTGAAAATTCTGATAATAGAATAAGAGCGGGTATGAGTACAGATGCAACGATAATAACAGAGGAAATAAATAATATACTCATAGTGCCTTCTGGATCAATAAAAAGTAAGGGTATAGGTAAACAGCAAACTAATTATGTAGAAACACTAGATGACGATGGAATTGTGACGCAGAAAACAATAAAAACTGGAAATACAGATGATACAAATACAGAGATTATAGAAGGTCTAAATGAAGGAGATGAAATAATAATAAAAACAATCAAAGTCAGTGCCACCACAAAAGCCGAAACGCCTACAATATTTAGCGGTTTAGGAAAGAGTCAGGATAATATGATAAAGAAAGCCAATAGAACAACAAAATAGAACTTTCAAATTTCCCTTTATGATAGAGATAAAAAATATAAAGAAATCATATACAAATGGAGAAAATATCACCCATGCATTAAATGGAGTGACTTTTACTATTAACAGTGGTGAGTTCGTAGCGATAATGGGACCTTCCGGGTCTGGGAAATCGACACTTATGCATATACTAGGAGCATTGGATACTCCTACCTCTGGAACATATAGACTAGATGGGCATGATGTCTCTACCCTTTCTGATGATGAGCTTGCGAGAATCAGAAGAGATAAAATAGGATTTGTATTCCAATCATTCAATCTATTACCTAGGGCGACTGTATTACGCAATGTAACATTACCACTCGTATATGCCGGTATTCCAGAAAAAGAAAGAGATAAGAGGGCTGTCGAGGCATTGAGAAGTGCTGGTATGACAGAAGATCGTTTCTTTCATAAAAGTAATCAATTATCTGGCGGACAAATACAGAGAGTGGCTATAGCACGTGCCTTAGTAAATGATCCTTCTCTCATACTAGCAGATGAGCCGACAGGAAATCTGGACACACAGACGGGAAATATTGTATTAGGAACATTCGAAAGATTGAATAAAGATTTTGATTGTACTATTGTACTCATCACTCATGAAAGAGATGTAGCCGAACATGCAGATAGGATTATCCATATAAGAGACGGTGAAATAATCGAAGATAGTAAAAGTCATAAGAAAAGAACAGTAAATAAATAAAATGACAACAAAAGATATATTACATGAAACATTCTCTGCCCTCACTGCGAATAAAGTCCGCACTTCCCTGACTATGCTCGGTATCATAATCGGCATAGGATCTGTTATCGCTATGGTATCCATAGGTCAGGGTGCACAAGCTTCTATTCAATCTAGTATAGAGGGACTGGGATCAAATCTATTGACGATCTATCCGGGTTCATTACAACCAGGTAGAGGTATAGTATCTTCTGGAAGAGGTGCAGCACAGAGTTTAGAAAATGAAGATATAGATGTATTGAAATCAATAAATGGTGTAAATCTAGTGGCAGCTGAGCTAGATAGGAGATTCCAAATAACATCTTCTCTTGGTAATAATACAAATTCTACTGTTATAGGGACGGTTCCAGATTATGCAACAATAAGAAATCTAGTGACTTCTGAAGGAGTATTCTTTACAGAAAATCAAGATAAGAGTTTGTCTAAAGTCGTAGTACTCGGTACTACAGTGAAGGATGATCTATTCGGAGAGGAAAATGCAATAGGAAAAACTATAAAAATAAATGGTGTAATATTCAAAGTTATAGGAATATTGGAATCAAAAGGTGGATCAGGATTTGCCAATCAAGACGATATGGTATTTGTCCCATTATCCGCAATGCAAAAGATATTAACTGGTGTTGATTATCTATCTAGTATTGCTGTGAGTGTTATAGATAAAGACACCATGAATGATATAAGAGATACAGCTACAGAATTATTGATAAAAAGGCATCGTGTAGATGAAGCAGATTTCTCTATTATCTCTCAGGCAGATATATTGGGCACATTGAATCAAGTAACAGATGCTTTTACATTATTTCTAGCTGCTATTGCTAGTATTTCTCTCGTTGTGGGTGGAATAGGTATTATGAATATGATGCTAACTACAGTTACAGAACGTACCAGAGAGATCGGTCTCCGCAAGGCAATAGGAGCGACAAAAAGAGATATAAATCTCCAATTCCTAGCTGAAGCAATAGTATTGACTCTTATCGGTGGAGCAATAGGAGTGGTACTGGGCTGGTCTATTGCTACCATAGTTTCCTCGCTTGGCTTTATACAGACTAAAGTTTCACTATTATCTGTAGTGCTTGCTTTCGGAGTTTCTGCTATTATAGGTATAACCTTTGGGTATTATCCAGCACGTAGAGCATCCAGATTGAACCCTATAGAAGCATTGAGATATGAATAATAAAATTAAAATAATAATTATTGGTGGTGGTTTCGGCGGAACATATACGGCAAGATATCTATCATCACTATCACAAAGTGGTATAGCAGATATTACTCTTATTAGTAGAGATAATTATTTCTTATTCACTCCCCTTCTTCACGAAGTAGCAACAGGGAGTCTAACACCAAATAATGTAATAGAATCTATAGAAGAGATATTGCAAGGAAAAAAAATAAAATTTATTCAAGATGAGGTTGTGTCTATAGATATAAATAATAAAAAAGTAAAAACAAAAACAAGTGAACTAGAATATGACTATCTTGTCATATCTTCTGGAGCAGAGACAAACTATTATGGAACTATCGGTGCAAAAGAAAATTCTTTCACTTTGAAGAATCTGAACGATGCCATAACTATTAGGAAAAGTATTATAGATCTCCATAAAAAAGAAGGAGATATTTCATCTATAGTCATAGGTGCAGGACCTACTGGTGTAGAGCTTGCAGCAGAACTTATAGAATTCCTACATACAAAAGTCACTCTAGTTGCTGCTAGTAAAGATGTATTACACCAATTCCCTATGAAATTGCAACAGATCGCTCATAGAGAACTGTTGAGAAAAAATGTAAATGTAATGGTAGATAGAGTAGTTACTAGTGTAGAACCAGGTAAAGTAATTTTCAAAGATGGAACATCTATATCAGCAAAGAACATAATATGGGTTGCAGGTGTAAAGCCGAGTGCCCCTATTATAGACGGTATAGAATATGAAAAATCAGGAAGAATAAAAGTTGATGAATATTTGAGAATTAATAATAGAGTATTTGCTCTAGGAGATGTATCTGGTACGACACCTATGCTAGCCCAGGTAGCTACTCAGCAAGGTATGAGCGTAGCAGGAAATATAATCGCAAATATTACAAATAAACCATTATTACCTTTTATATTTAATCAAAAAGGATTATTAGTATCACTCGGTAAATGGTATGCGGCTGGAGAAATATCTGGTATCACTATGAAAGGACCTATAATGTGGCTGATATGGAGAACTATTTATCTATTTAATTTTCACTGTTGGAGAAAGAGAATAGAAATTGTTGTAGAGTGGATTATTAATCTATTTTCTCCTAGAGATATTACAGAGATATAATTATTTATTTTATATTTTTTGATTTTTTCTTATTTCTTCTTATTATTTATCGATGCCTTTATAAATTCTGTAAAGAGTGGATGGGGCTTCATAGGGCGAGCTAGGAATTCTGGATGGAACTGTGTACCGAGGAAAAATGGATGTATTTCTCTTGGAAGTTCTGCTATTTCCATAAGCTTTTCATCTGGAGACTTTCCAGAAAATACTAGTCCACCTTTTTCTAATCTTTCTATATAATCTGGATTGACTTCATAACGATGACGATGTCGCTCTTCTATTGTAGATTTACCATAAGACGAACTAGCTATAGAATTCTTCAGAAGTTTCGCTGTATATAGACCTAGTCTCATAGAACCACCATAATTCTCTTCTTCTAATTTCTTCTTCTGATCTGGCATTATGTCTATGATGAGATGCTCTGCTTTTGGATTTATTTCTGCAGTATTCGCATCATTGAGCCCTAGTACATTCCTAGAAAACTCTATGGTCATGAGTTGCATACCGTAACAGAGACCGAAATATGGCACTTTATTTTCTCTTGCATAACGTATAACATTTAGCTTACCTTCTATACCAGTCTCGCCGAAACCTCCAGGTACGATAATACCATCATATTTTTCTAAAATACTATAATCAGGATTGTCTATTTCGAAATCTCTAGCGTTCACACTATGTATCTTTGGCTTTACTCTATTTGCACAAGCAGAATATTTTATCGCTTCTATAACAGATAGATAAGAGTCTGTAAGTACGAAGTCTCCAGTATTGAAATATTTTCCAACAATAGCAATATTCACTTCTCTGTCGAAATTCTTCACACCTCTAGCAAATTCTTTCCATTTACCTAGTCCTGCACCTCTTTTTGATTCCAATTTGAAAGTCTTCAGTATAATCTCTGCAAGCTTGTCATTTTCAAAATTTATAGGAACATCATAGATACTATCTATATCTGGAGCTGATATAACATTTTCTTCTTTTATATTACAAGCAATGGCTATTTTCTCTTTTCTTTTTTTATCTACTGGCTTTTCTGATCTTGCAATGATTATATCTGTATAGACTCCATACGAAGCAAGCTGATGTATGGCATTCTGTGTTGGTCTACTCTTCATTTCTCCTATTTTAGAAGGTATAGGAAGATAAGATACCATGATAAATATTACATCATCTGGATGCTTTATCTTTAGCAATCTAGCTGCTTCTATGAACATAATATTCTGATAATCACCGACAGTACCACCTATTTCTATTATAGATATTTCTGATTTATTAACCTTGGCTGCGTGCTCATAACGCCTGACTATTTCATCTCTTATATGCGGAACAGCTTCTACACATTTACCACCATAACCTAGATTTCTTTCTTTTTCTATAACATCTCTATAGACCATACCAGATGTCATATAGTCATCAGAATATACATCTCTATTTAGAAATCTTTCATAATTCCCCATATCCTGATCTGTTTCTAAACCAGAATTAAGAACGAAAACTTCACCATGTTCGGTAGGATTCATAGTACCTGCATCTACATTGAGATACGGATCTACCTTGGATAGATTTACATTGAAACCTTTTGCATGGAGTATGGTACCGATAGATGATGTAGCTATACCCTTCCCAACTCCAGACATAACACCTCCGACGACAAAAATATATTTATGATTTGATTTCTGCTTTCTCTGTTTCTTCTGTTTTACCGTTGGTCGGGATTTCCTTTTCTTCATATATAGATTCTAGCAAAAAAGAAAAAGAAAAGAAGTTGACAAACTATGGGTATAGATGTCGGAACAAAAAAGCCCCTCACGTATCACTACGCAAGGGGTTGTGACCATTAGAGTTCTGTCTCTAGGTCTTATGTGCTACACACCATGTTCTAGCATTCTGAAACATTCGAAGCCATGGTGAGACCTCGAGCTTTTTCCAAGACTCTGGTATCCATGGCCATTGCCACAAACGGAAACAACGTTCAGGATGAGGCATCATCGCGAGATGACGTCCATCTGGAGAGCATAGAGCCGTAATCCCGAGCGGAGAACCATTCGGATTGTACGGATACACTTCCGTTCGACGCCCTAGTGGATCGATGAATGCGAGAGGCGAGAGTTTGCTCTTCAAAACATCCTGAGCAACTGACTGATCCGGATAGATCAGTCTACCTTCGCCATGAGCGACCCACACACCGAGCTTCGTTCCTTCCATGCCGGCAAAAAGCACCGACGGACTTGGCAGGACTTCTACCTGAACCCATCGTGACTCAAACCGGCCCGAAGTATTATGTACGAACCTCGGCTGCTTTTCTCCAGTAATTCCTTTCCACGGAACCCATCCAAGTAATGCCATAAGCTGACAGCCGTTGCATACGCCAAGCGAGAACGTATCATCGCGAGCGTAGAAACAGTCGAACATCCTCCTCAACTTCTCGTTAAAAAGAATTGTTCCTGCCCAGCCTTTCGCACTATCGAACACGTCCATGTAGGAGAATCCACCGGCAAAGATGATACCTTGGAATTGATCCAGATCGATCCTGCCTTCAAGGAGATCACTCATCGTGACATCCCATGGAGCAAGACCGGCAGCTACACATGCAGCTTGCATCTCTCTGTCTCCATTTGTACCTTCTTCGCGTATGACTGCCACGCGAGGCTTGTCTGACGCTTCCAAAACTTCTGTGAGCGTTGCTACTGGAGTGAATGAGAGATGATACGACGGAGCCGTATTGATGTTCGGTAAACGATCATGATGACCAAAGTATTCCACCTTGGCACACTCAAGATCAATTTGGAGTTTTTCAATTTGGTAACTGGTGGATTCCCACCAGAGACGAAGCTCTCCAATTGTCGTACTGAATACTTCTTTGTGATCATCACGGATAACACATCTTTCCGTTGATTCAGTTGTTCCAATCCATTTGAATGGAATGACAAATTCATCACAGATTGCTCGAACTCGCTTTTCACTCTGAGGATCAAGTTCCATAACGAAACCAAGCTCTTCAGCAAATAGCTCGTCAAGAATATCCATATCGTCTACCACATTCCAATCCATGACTTTCAGAGTGAATCCACACCGGCTCGCCATACACATCTCGGCAACTGCGGTTATGAGACCGCCATCGCTTCGATCATGCAGAGACAGAATCAACCCTTCATCAATCATCTGCTGCACCGCAAGAAACGCATTCTTGAGAAGCTTGGGATCATCAACGTCAGGTGACTCGTTTCCGAGCTGATTGAATGCTTGAGATAGAGCGGAACCGCCTAGGCGATTTTTGTCTTGCCCAAGATCTATGAGTGCCAAAGCACTCTCGCCAGGTTTCTTAATGTCTGGTGTGACTTTTTTTGTAATGTCGGGTACGGGTGCGTATCCGAGCATCACCAAACTTCCGGGGGCTTTCACGAGCTCTCTCGAAATCGTCGCAGCCATCGAAAGGCTATCTTTTCCGCCATCAACTGCGATGCCGAGCCCAACCATGAGATCAGACATAGCAACCGCAGCGTAATAGAGAAGGGCACCTTCGTGAGGCAGCTTCGCAGGCCACATCCAGTTGGCGCGACATCGGATATCTCCAATATCGCTGATCCTCGCCGAAGCCATGTTGGTCAGCATTTCTGCCACCGCCATTCGGGCTCCAGCTTGTGCATTGATAAGCATCTTGATCGGCTGTTCGCCGACTGCAGAGGCACAAGCTGGAGCCCGAATGGCGGTGGCAGAAATGC
>CAYOER010000023.1:0-7224 GCA_964403205.1 uncultured Candidatus Saccharibacteria bacterium
AGCAAATTTGCTATTCTTCACTACTCTTTCAGAAAGTATAATAGCGTCTTCATAGTTACTACCTGACCATGACATGAATGCTACGAGCATATTCTGACCGAGTGCTATCTCTCCGCCGTCAGATGTAGAAGTATCTACCAATACATCACCTTTCTTTACTTTATCTCCGAGATTCACTATAGGTCTCTGATGGAATGCAGTGAATCCATTTGTTCTTGAGAAATGCACAAGATTATATTCATGCTTCTTACCACTTTTCTTCCCATCGAGAATAACTTTCTTTGAATCTATATATACTATTTCACCATCTTCTGGAGCGAGTATTATACGTCCTGTATGTATAACAGATTTCTTCTCCATACCGGTAGCGACTAGTGGAGCTTCAGGGATAAGACATGGTGTTGCTTGTTTCTGCATATTCGATCCCATGAGTGCTCTGTTAGCATCATCATGATTTAGGAATGGAATAAGAGAAGTTGCAATAGAGAAAGCTTGATTTGTAGATACATCTATATAGTCAACATCTTCTTTCTTGGCTAGACTTGGCTTACCATTTATACGTACTTCTACTTCATTTGCTGTTATATCTCCAGTCTTTTCATCATAAGGAATAGCGGCATGAGCAATACGATAATTTTCTTCTTCTAGAGCATTGAGATATGAAACTTCACTAGTGATTTTTCCATTCTTAACTTTTGCATATGGAGTTTCTATCATGCCAAATTCATTTATACGTGCATATGTTGCAAGGTTCAATATAAGACCGATATTTGGTCCTTCTGGTGTATGTATCGGACAGATTCTACCATAATGAGATGGGTGCACATCACGCACTTCGAATCCAGCTCTATCTCTTACTAGTCCTCCTGGTCCTAGGGCTGTTAGTTTTCTAAGATTTTCTATTTCAGAAAGAACATTCTCCTGACCCATGAATTGGGATAATTGATTAGTAGTGAAAAATTCTTTTATACGAGCTTGTAGAGGTCTAGGGAAAACAAAGCTTACAGGAAGAGTTACATCTGGCTCTATTGTAGACATTTTATCTTGAATATTCCTCTTCATCTGTGTCATACCAACACGGAATTTCTGTTGAAGAAGTTCGCCAACATATCTTACACGACGTGAGCCTAGATGATCAATATCATCTTCTCTAGAATCTGGAGTATTGTTCAAAAGTACAATATGGGAGATTATTGTGGCAATATCATCTAGAGAGATAGTCCTCTGCTCGAGACTCTTATCATCCATCGGTTTAGCGAAACGTTTATTGAAACGGAAACGTCCTACTTTCTGAATATCATATCTTTCAGCTTTGAATATATCACCGATGAATTCACGGGCATTATCTGCAGTAGCTAGGTCTCCATCACGAAGTCTCTTATGTATCTCTATATATGCATCATCTACTGTCTTTGCATGGTCCTTAGCTAGTGTCAGATCCATTATCTTTTTTGCATCTAAATTGTCTTTAAATAAATCAACTATCTTTGCATCTGTATCTGCCCCTAGAATACGTAGAAGAGATGTTATTGGGAATTTACGCTTTTTATCTATACGTACATATATAACACCATCTACATCTGATTCTATTTCCATCCATACTCCTCTCGCTGGTATTATCTTTGCTCCAAAAAAGTTTTTGCCTTTTAATTCATTCAATGTAAAGAAAATACCGAATGATCTTGCAAGTTGAGGAACGATAACACGTTCAATACCATTGATAATAAATGTTCCATGATCTGTCATCAAAGGAAGATCAGCTAGAAACATCTCTTGTTCTTTAACAGAATCTTGTATTTTATTCTTTAATCTTACTTTTACTTTTATTTGGCCTTCAAATGTGAGTTTATTTGACTTTGCATAATGCTCATCATATTTCGGCTTGGAAATTTCAAAATTTAGAAATGAAAGTTCGAATTTCTTCCCTGCATAGTCTCTTATCATTCCGAATTCCTTCAGAACTTCAGCTATACCAGTCTCTATAAACCATGTGAAAGAGACATTCTGAGATTCAGAGAGATTGGGAACGGGTATTATAGGATCTTTATACTTACTGAAATACTTTTTTGTGATTTGCATTTTATTTATAAAAAATTATTACTCTTCACACATAAATCCAAATACAGAAAATAACGCTTGTCAATAGCGTTTATCTGCTTAAAGGTTATTGGATTAGTATTTGCAAGAGGGTAATAAGGTGATAATAAGGGCTCGGAACCAAATTAAAGCCTTGTAATCCTTCACTTTTTCAGTCATAACACAATCTTGCGAAGTTGTTGTCTAGACTATCAGATTGCAGGATATTGTCAATGGGGTTATTAACATTCTAATTATATATAACACTTATTCCCTTACTATCCACTCTTATAGGTATCTCTGTATATTCTAAATCCAAATTATTATCTTTATAATCTTTTTTAATTTTTATTTTCAAAGCTAAACCGTTCATAGTATCTTCGCTAAAGTATTGATCAAAAGCAAAATTCCCTAGAGAATAATAGATTTTCTTTCCTTTATACTCTTCTTTATCCCCTATCACATGTGTATGGGTACCGATAACCATATCTGCACCAGAGTCTATAAAATCATATGCCCATTTTCTCATTTTATCTGTTGGAGACTTTTCATATTCCACTCCCCAATGTGGAGTAACTATCACTATATCTACTTCATTTCTTAATCTTTCTATTTCTTTGAAAATTTTATCAAAATTAATATATGTAAATTCATGGAAACCTACAAAAGCTAATTTAATATTATTCTTTTCTATTATTACACTTATATTTTCATCATTATTCGGATCACCATAATATAGCATTCCTGCTTTTTCTATATATTTTTTTGTAGAAATAAGTCCTTCTCTACCGAAATTCATACTATGATTATTACCAAGACCGAGGATATCGAATCCTATTTCATCTAATTTCGATGCAAGTGCTGGATCAAAAGTGAATTGTAGAGTTTTATTTATAAGTGAAGCTGTAAGAGATTCATTCATAGTGAATGGTCCTTCTAGATTTGCAATCGCTATATCTACATCTTCTATAATACCTTTTATACCTATAAAGTATGAATCGAAGCCGTCTCTATTTATAATATTCCTAACATTTCTATCAAGCATCATATCTCCGACAAAAATAATCTCTATACTATCTGATTGAGAGAGAAAATCATTTATATATTTCTCTGAAATAGGAGAAGTAAAAGAATATTCAGAATAAAGATTCCTAGACAGAAATGCAATAGAAAACGCTATGCATAATATAGACAATATAACTACAAGAAACTTAATTATTTTTCTTCCAATCATCTATTTTTTTATGATTACCAGAAAGTAATACCTTTGGTACTCTATACTTCTTACCCTTATATTCTACAGTATCTGGACGAGTATATACATCAGAAGATGCAATACGACTTTCTTCTAGAGAGTTGATATCACCGAGTACTCCATCTATCTGTCTTGATATACTATCTATCATTATCATTGCGGGTAGCTCACCACCAGTGATTATGAATGGTCCTATTGATATTTCATCCACCTTGAATACTTTCTTTACTCTTGCATCTATTCCCTCATATCTGCCACAAATCATTATTATATCTGTAAATTTATTTGATAGATTTTTGGCATATTCTGTATCGAATTGTCTTCCAGATGGAGTAAACCATATTATCTTCACTTTACCTTTTTTTATACTAGACTTTGCTTTGGCTATTGCCTTTATCACAGGTATTGCTTCTATGACCATACCAGGACCTCCTCCATATGGTTTATCATCTACCCTCCTATCTGCATAGCTAGTACCAGAAGTGAAATCTCTAGGATTATAGAATTTTACTTTTATCTTTTTATTCTCTATGGCGCGCTTTAAAATAGATTCACTTAAATATGAATCAAAAGATTGTGGAAAGAGTGAAATAATGTGATATATCATAATGAAAAAACTGTGCTTGTATATTAACACAGTTTTCTCATTTTGTCATTTATTTTATTTATGCTCTTATTCTCTAGATCTTTAGATCTGCCATCGCTTCATCTACTGTCTTTGACGCCTTCTCTGGTCTAGGTGCTGCACCTTCTGGTTCATTTATCTTCAGATTTACACGAGAATTATTCTTCATACCTACAACACGTAATAGTGTTCTTATCGCCTTTGCGGTATTGCCTGAACGACCTATTACCTTACCCATATCTGCGGCATTCACCTCAAGAGTCATGAGCACACCCATTTCATCTACTGTCCTATTTATCTTTACATCATTTGGATTATCTACTAGAGATTTTACAACATACTCTAGAAATTGCTGATCATTATTCATTTACTTTTGGAATATTTACTTTTAATTCTTCACAGTAACGACTGTACTGCTACGGTAATTGTAACCTTATAACGGATACCGTCAAATAGAGTTTTACACAGCCACTAGAAAATTGGCTCGTGCCTCTTGCTGGCGTAGTAACTTTTCCATCTTGCTTTCGCAATCTGGAAAAGTTCTCCGCCACGGGCACTCGCACAATTTTCTATACTGTAGCCACTTCCACTTTTGGAGTTGTAGCTTTCACTTCTTCTACAACTTTCACTATTGGCTTTTTCTTTGGCAATGCATTGATTTTCTTGCCATCAATTGCCTTTCTAGATACTAGGAAATTGTGTACTGTAACAGACAGCTGAGCGCCTTTACTTATCCAATGTTTAATCTTAGGCACATCGAATTGTTCTATTTTATTCTCCGTACGAGCATCATAAGAACCTAGAACTTCTAGATATCTTCCGCTCTTGGTGCTGTTTTTGGAATCAGTCAAAACAAGCCTGAATTTCGGCTCATGCTTCCTACCTATTCGTTGTAGTCGTATCATTAACATAGGCGTTATACTATCAGACCTATGAAAAAAAGGCAATATGGGGTATAGTATGAGAAAAAAATAATATGAAGGATAAGAAAAAAGATAGAGAAATAATAGGTACAATAAAGACAATAAGAAAGGGTATGGGTTTCCTAGTGAATCCAAAAGATGAAAAAAATGATATTGTTATAGAATCAGATAAGCTCAATTTCGCATTGAATGGTGATACTGTAAAAGCCGTTGTCTATAATGAAAGAGAATTTAAAGGTGAAATAATAGAAATAGTAGAGAGATCTAGAGAAATCTTCATAGGTACAGTAGAAAGTCGTGATGGTAAATACGGTGTAATACCAGATGATAAGAAGCTGTATATAGACTTTATGTTGTCTCCAGAAGAAATAAGTAAAGTATCAAATGGAGATAAAGTACAGATAAGATTAGATAAATGGACAGATCATAATAACAATCCAGAAGGAAAAATACTGCGTATTCTAGGTAAAAAAGGTAATAATAATGTAGAAATGGAAAGTATAGTCCTAGAGAAAGGATTTGAAATAAATTTCCCAGAAAATGTAGAAAAAGAAGCAAAAGAAATTGAGATAAATAAAATTAAAGATATAGAAAATGAAATCCCAAAGAGAAAAGATTTCCGTAATACATTAACATTTACTATTGATCCATTCGATGCAAAAGACTTTGATGATGCTATTTCTTATAAAGATTTAGGAAATAATAAATATGAGATTGGAGTACATATTGCCGATGTATCGCATTATGTTAAGGAGAAAAGTGCCCTAGATAAAGAAGGTCTCAATCGTGGATGCTCTATATATCTAGTAGATCGTACTATACCTATGCTTCCAGAAGTGCTTTCCAATGATGTCTGTAGTCTGAATCCAAATGAGGATAAACTTACCTTCTCTGCTGTATTTATATTGAATGATAATGGAGAAATATCGGATAGATGGTTCGGAAAGACTATTATAAACTCCGATCATAGATTCACATATGAGAATGCCCAAGAAGTATTAGATAGAGGTAATGGGAAATATTTCAATGAATTAAATAAATTAAATAGTATTGCAAAGATTTTGCAAAAAGAAAAATTTAATAAAGGCGCAATAGAATTTGAACAAGAAGAAATAAAATTCAAGCTAGATGAGAATGGTAAACCAATAGGAGTATATAAGAAAGCAAGACTAGATACACATAAACTCGTAGAAGAATATATGTTGCTTGCAAATCGTGAAGTAGCAAAACATATTTTTGATTCTATAAAGAAAAAAGGTAAGAGAGATACTGGTTCAATCTATCGTATTCATGATATTCCAGATCAAGAAAGAATGTTAGATTTATCTAATTTCGTAAAAGCCCTAGGATATAGTCTAAAGATAAAAGATGGCAAGGTTACAGCTCATAGTATAAAGAGTTTATTGAAACAGGTGAAGGGTACAGATCATGAGACTCTTATCACTACTGCTGTGATACGCTCCATGCAGAAAGCTATTTATTCAACAAAGAATATTGGGCATTTCGGCCTTGCCTTCGACTATTACACTCATTTCACTTCCCCTATCAGACGTTATCCAGATCTTCTAATACAGAGAATATTGGAGAGACATCTGCATCATGAACCATTCGGAGATAGAGAAATAGTAAAGTTCCAGCATATTGCAGAGAGATCTACAGCCAGAGAGATAGATGCAGCTGATGCAGAAAGAACTTCGAAGAAATTGAAACAGGTAGAATATATGAGTGATAAAATAGGTCAAATATTCAATGGCACTATATCCGGAGTTACAGAATATGGTCTATATGTAGAAGAAAGCGAGACAAAATCAGAGGGGATGATAAAGATAAGAGATCTCGGTGATGATTATTATACATTCGATAAGAAAACATATTCTGTAGTAGGACAGAAAACTAAAGAAAGATTTACACTTGGTAATCCGATAAAGTTCAAGGTAGTAGCTGCGGATCTAGATAGGAAAACATTGGATTTCGAGGTGGTAAAATAAAACAGTCAACTTCCCCCTACTTCGCTATCTTCACTGCCTCGTCTAATTGTATAGAAAGTAGTTTAGATGACCCTATAGAGTCCATAGTCACCCCATAGAGCACTCCAGCGCGCGACATTGTCTCACGATTATGAGTAATAAGTATGAGTTGGGAGAACTGCGAAAGATTACTTATCATATCTCCATATTTCCTAGAATTCGCCTCGTCTAATGCTGCATCTGTTTCGTCTAAGATAATAAATGGCGGAGGATTCACTTGGGAAATAGCAAAGAGTAAGGCGATAGAAGTCAGAGCTCTCTCTCCACCAGATAACATCATAAGTCCTTTTATTTTCTTTCTTGGAAGATTAACATTTA
>CAYOER010000024.1:0-7087 GCA_964403205.1 uncultured Candidatus Saccharibacteria bacterium
CCTGTCACGGGAGAGGTTGCGGGTTCGAGTCCCGTCGACCGCGCATTAGGAAAGTTTAAATAAAATAAATGGTACTTTCAAATCAAGATAATCCAAATAATATTAAAAAAGACAATGAAGAATCATCAGTCTTTACACTGAAAACCTATTATTATGCTTTAGGATTGACTGGAGCAGTGATACCTGTAGTTGTGGCTGTGTTTATATTTTTCTTTCCTCAGAATTTCTCTTGGCTTGGTGAAGATCATTTCATGATCATGACTACTCTGTTTTCTATCGGTTTTATACACTTTACACTATTTGCTGTAAATGAGGTCTTTAAGAAAAATATATTATTCACTCTTGCTGTCTATGCTTATGTAATATTTTTCTTATTTCTTATATATATTACAGGTGGAATAAATAGCTCATTTATATTTACACTATTTTTTCCTATTATTGCCACCTCTGTCTTTCTAGATAGAAAATCAACAAAAGTTATAGGAATAGTTACTACTCTTGCCTTTGCTGTAATTTTCTTTTTTCTTGAAAAAGAGAGCATGAATGGAGCTCTAATAACCAAGCATATTATAGAAGTATTTCTAATTGGTGTTATATCCTATCTTGTCTATAGTCTAGTTATGGAAATAGTACATCAAAGATATGAAAGGGAAGAAACAACAAAAAAATTGACCGAAGTTGTACAGATAGATAGATTGAAAAGTGATTTTCTCAGTGTAGCTCAACATCAGCTACGTACACCCCTTTCAGGTGTAAAGTGGACATTAGAAATGATAAAAGCTTCTCCAGATATTCCATCTGATACCATATCTCTCATAGATGCTGGATTAGAAAGAGTGAAAAATGCAATAGAGGTTGTGAATCAAATGCTAAAAACGGCAGAAGAATCTGGTGGTTCACTCAAACTTCAACCAGAGAAATTAGATATTGTAGGTATTACACAATCCATAATAGCAGAATTAAATTTTATAATTATAAAAAAGTCAGTGAAAATTTCGCTAATATCTCCGAGTTCAATTATAATAAATGCTGATAGGGATAAAATAAAACCGTCACTTGCAAATATTATAGATAATGCGATAAAATATTCTCCTAAAGGTCATGTGACTGTGACAATAGAAGAGATACCTTTATTCGTAAGAATTACCATAAAAGATAATGGTATCGGTATAGCTTCAGGAGATCTTCCATATATTTTCTATAGACTTCATAGGTGCAAAAATGCTGTAGCCTTGGAACCAGATGAGAGTGGTATAGGACTATATATTTCCAAGAAGATTATAGAGCTTCATGGTGGAACTATCTTCGTTTCTTCTGAGCTCAATGTAGGTACGACAGTGACTATAGAATTGCCAAGATAAAATATAAGCCAAGATAGCTCAGTTGGTAGAGCACGCCATTGGTAATGGCGAGGTCTCGGGTTCAATCCCCGATCTTGGCTCCAGTTTATCCATAAAGATATTTAATTCAAATACGATATATGTATAAAGAATCAAAGCAAATATTAGAAGAAATAAAAAAAGCCAATAGAATACTTCTACACTGTCACCCCATGCCAGATCCTGACAGCGTATGCTCTGCTCTGGCTATGAAGTTTGCATTAGAGAGTCTGGGTAAGCAGGTGACTGTGATAAAGGGGGATTCTGATATTCCGGAGGCCTTTATGCATTTCCCTGGAGCTCACGATATTGTAAAGAAGAATTTCCATGAAATAAATCAGGATGATTTTGACTCATTTATTGTTTTAGATTCTGCTTCTACTGTAATGATTTCTATGAAAAATACTCCTGTATTTCCTCTATCTATAAAGACTATATCAATAGATCATCATCCTACACATACTAGATTTGCTGATATAAATCTGGTGGATGATTCTTCTCCAGCTACTGCTTTTATATTATTCAATTTATTAAAAGAATTAAAAATAAAGATCAATCATGATATTGCCGTAAATCTTTTAATAGGTATGTATACAGATACAGGAGGATTCAAATATACTCTGTGTGATTATAGAATTCTAGAATCAGCAGGAGAGCTTGCGAGAATTGCTCCAGACTATACGAAAGCTATTTTTATAATGGAAAATAGTGAGAATAAAGATTCTCTATACTTTCAAGGTTTAGCTTTGAATTCTATAAAGACTTATTGTAATGATAATTTAGTAATATCTTCTGTATCATATGAAAGTTTAAAAGAAAAAAATATAAATATTAATCTAATTAGTTCACATACAGTAGCTAATCTATTGAAATCTGTAATAGGTTGGAATATTGGAATATCAATGGTAGAAATAGAATCTAATCGTGTTAAGATTAGCTGTAGAACTCGTGATTCTGATAAATATAATGTTTCGATTCTAGCTAAAACATTTGACGGTGGAGGGCATAAATCTGCCTCTGGAGCAACTCTCAATATGCCATTAGAACAGGCAGTAAGTAAAGTAGTAGAGACAGCCAAGGTATTATATAATCTATAATATGAATGAACAAAAACCACAATCACCTATTTATATAGGATTTATCATAGCAATTATAATAATAATTATCGGAGGTTATTATCTATTACCAAAAGATGATATAGAAATAAAAGATACAAATACCATTACAAATAACGCTACAACAACCAGTGATACAATAGTCACAAGTACAAGTACAAGTACAAGTACAAATACAAGTACAGTAACAAATATAGAAAATAATATAAAAAAAGATATGAATAAAATAACAATAGAAACAAATAAGGGTAAAATAGTTTTTGAAACTTATAATAATGATGCACCAAAGGCCTCACAGAATTTTATCGATTTAGCCAATAAAGGATTCTATAATGGTGTGATTTTCCACAGAGTAATAAAAGGCTTTATGATACAAGGTGGTGATCCTACTGGTACAGGTAGAGGTGGACCTGGATATACATTTGCAGATGAGCTAAATCCTGATACACAATCATATAAAAATGGTTATAAGAGAGGTGTAGTAGCTATGGCCAATGCTGGTCCGAATACTAATGGTAGTCAATTTTTCATTATGCATGCAGATTATCCATTACCAAATAACTACACTATTTTCGGTCGTGTACTAGAAGGTATGGAGGTAGTAGATGCTATAGCAAATACAAAAGTAGGAGCAGAAGACAAACCTCTAGAGAATATAGTAATGAATAAAGTTATAGTAGAATAAATGCAAGATAAATATAATGCAGTATGGGTATCGCATTCATCAATGGGAGATTTCCTGAAATGCCCCCGTGCTTATTATCTTCATAATCTCTATAAGGATCCGAAGACAAGAAGAAAAATAAATATAGTTAATCCTGCACTTTCCCTTGGTATTGCAGTACATGAAGTGTTGGAAGGATTGGCAAAAGATAAAATAAAAGTAGAGGATAGATTCAAGATACCCCTAAGAGAAAAACTAGAAAAAGAATGGAAAAAGGTGAGTGGTAAGAAAGGTGGTTTCGTAAATGATGAAGAAGAAAAAGAGATGAAAGACAGAGCAATATCTATGATAGACAGAGTAGATAAGAATAGAGAACCACTTCTAGAAAAAACAATAAGAATAAAGAATGGTAATAATAATATGCCACCCAATTTCTTCTTATCCCCAGAAGAAAATATAATCCTTTGTGGGAAAATAGATTGGCTCATATATAGGCCAGAGGATGATAGTGTGCATATTCTAGATTTCAAAACAGGGAAGAATGAAGAAAAAGAAGAATCTCTACAATTGCCCATCTATAGACTCCTATTGGATAATCTACAGAAAAGAAAAGTAAATGGTGCGAGTTACTGGTATATAGATAGAGATGATAAACCTATAGAAGTCTCTCTACCAAGTAAAGAAGAAGCATTCGAAAAGGTTATAAAGATAGCGAGAAAAGTAAAAAAGGCCAGAGAAGAGAAGAATTTCCTATGCCCAAAAGGCGAGGAAGGATGTTTCTATTGCCGACCATTCGAGAAAATAATAAAAGGCGAGGCAGAATTCATAGGTGTTGGAGAGATGAATCAGCTCCTGTATATAGTATAAGGCAGTTCCAATCTTATAGACGTACCAACATTTTCCCTACTAGATACAGAGATTTTCCCAGAGAAATCATCTTCTATTATTTTCTTTACTGTTGTGAGTCCTATACCTATACCGCGATTATTATTTTTTGTAGAGAAAAATGGTTCGAATATTTTGTCTAGATTCTCTTTTTTTATTCCACATCCATTATCTTCTATGAATACATTTATTTTATTATTATTCAAATTTGCCTTTATATCTATCCTACGATTCATATTATCATCTATACCATCATAAGAGTCTAAAGCATTTGATATTATATTTAGGAAAACTTGCCTTATCTTTATTTGATCTTCGAATAATGTATACGTTTCTGGAATATTAAGATTTATATTTACTTTTTCATTTCTTATTCTATATCCCAATATACCTATAATATCCTTTATCTCTTTATATAATATACATTCTTTTTTGATTTGCTCATCTTTTATCAATGTTTTTATATTTTCTATATACTGAGCCATCTTCTGTGATGCATCTGCTGTTTTTCTCAATGTAATATTTATCATTTCTATATCTTCTCGCGGTATTTTTTCCAATTTTTCTGTATGAAGTATTATAGATGATAATGGTGTCATCAGATCATGGAAAAGTCCTTGATTCAATCTACCAAATTCTGCAGCTCGGGAGAGCTCATTCATCCTCTGGAATCTACTCTCTTTTAACTTTTTTGATTTTACACTTATCTGCTCTTCCAATTTACTCTTTTCTTTCAATAGGAATTCTTCAGATGCTTTTGTTATATCTAGAGTTCTATCCAATTCTCTATTTGAAAGCTTATAAATAATTATTAGAAATAATAATATAGGTAAATATGTGAATAATTCTTTCATATTACTATGTTTCTATGATATAACCTCTACCTGGGACATTTCTTATTATATCTTTTTGACTACCTATATTGACTTTCTTTCTAAGATTCAATATATGCGCCTCTATAGTATTGGAAAACGGATCACTATTTGCATCCCATACATGCTCCATTATCATCCCTCTAGATACGACAGTACCATGATTACGTATTAGATATTCCAATAAATTGTATTCTTTTTTTGTCAGATATATCGGTATATCATTTCTAAATACTAATTGTTTTTCTGTATCTACAATTAATTCACCTATTTTAATAATTGGACTTTCTATTTTTCTAGGTCGTCTGATCAGAGCTTTTACTCTGGCTTTCAATTCTTCAAATGAAAAAGGTTTCGTCATATAGTCATCCGCACCTTTTTCTAGAGCAGTTATTTTTCTTTTCACATCTCCTATTACTGATAGGAAAATAATAGGAACAGTAGAGCCGAAGCCCCTGATCTCATCACAGACCTCCAATCCGTTCTTTATCGGTAGGGAATGATCTAGAACTATAGCATCGTATTTATTTGTTCTTGCCATATATGAGCCTTCTTCACCATCATAGGCCTTATCTGCTATATATCCTTCCGCTTCGAAGCCAACTCTTATGAATTCCGATACATCTGTATCGTCCTCTATAATTAGTATTTTCATGGCCAGATTGTATATTAATATAGAAATAAATTCAATATATCGGATCTTGGCCATATGTTATACTATTAATCAATATGCATTTAGCAGAAACTATAGGAAATATAATACAAAGTTTTCCTGAACTTATAGCAAATGGTGGATATTGGCTACTCTCCATCATTGTCTTTCTAGAAGGATTACCTATTATCGGTTCATTTTTCCCGGGACATATTGCTATTATCTCTGCTGGTTTCCTAGCAAAGTTTGGAATATTGAATCTTGGTATGGTTATCACTGTCTCTATCATCACATCTACACTCGGTGATGTTATAGGATTCTTCATAGGCAAGAAAATGGGATATTCATTCTTACAGAAATTCAGCAAATATGTTTTTCTAAAAGAATATCATGTGGATAAAGCAAAAAAGATAATAGATAATCATACTGGTAAAGCTATTATTCTAGGGAAGTTCAGTCCCATCACTCGACCACTCATACCTTTCCTTGTTGGTGCTAGTGGGGTACATATAAAGACATTTTGGTTCTACAATATTCTCGGTGGTGCTTTATGGGTTACTCTCTCTGTTATGGTCGGATACATATTCGGAGCGAGCTATCATATAGGTGCAAACTTTCTCGGTAAATTTCTCTTTATAGCATTTATTATTTCTATACTTATTATCTGGGGATATAAATTTGTTAATATTCGTTTCCATATATTCAAGAAATATGAAATTTTTATATTGATATTAAACCTCTTATCTCTATGGGTATTGGCCAAGACTGTACAGGATAGTCTATCTGCAAATTCATTTATGAAGAATTTTGATATTTGGATTAATATTCTTTTTGAAAAATATATTACTCCTCTATGTTCTAGTCTAGCAGAGTGGATAAGTATTATCGGTGGAATAGAAATTCTCACTTTTATTGGTTTTGTTTTAGGATTCTACTTTATTTATAAAAGTAAATGGAGAAGGGGAATGATCCTTCTTTTTTCTATTATATCTACCAATACTATTGTCTTGATTATGAAAGATATTTTCCTACGTGCTAGGCCAGAGAATGCATTGCAGATATTGACTGATCCTAGTTTCCCTAGCGGTCATGCTGCACTCTCCTCTGCACTTCTGCTATCTCTCATATATATATTTGCTCCTAAAATAAGCTCATGGATAAGAAGGGAAATAGCAATTGTCGGCTGTGTATTGATTGTATTTATTATCGGTATGAGCAGGCTAGTGCTCAATGTGCATTGGGCATCAGATGTCTTTGCGGGATGGGCTCTGGGAGTATTCCTAGCTACTAGTGGTATATTGCTTATCAGGTATCTGGGGTCTATTTTTATAAAGGAAAAACAGGGTATTTAACAAGTATATAATTAACCGAGATTATCTTATTTTAAGCCATATTATTTGTAATATGTAAATATCTACTTGACAAATCCGTAGGATATGCTATACTAACAGGGTAAGAGTTAGAGATAGTAAAGCACATCCACAACTATATATAAGACAATCTTTAGAGGAGAGAGTCGC
>CAYOER010000025.1:0-6843 GCA_964403205.1 uncultured Candidatus Saccharibacteria bacterium
CACCCGTTCCCATTCCGAACACGGAAGTGAAACGTAGTTGCGGCGATGATAGTCCAAAAGGGCAAAAGTAGCTAGCCGCCGGAACAGAGAGTTTAATAAAATAAATGGATTTTGTAATAATATACAAAGTCTTATTTTGTTATGATACAATACTCATATGTCCTCTTGGTCATCACGTAGGAAAACATTATATGGTGGAAGTATTCTCATAATAGTTCTAGCTATTGCTTTTACTATTATCTATTCATTTTTCTATAAAGCTCCCACATGTTCTGACAATACAATGAATGGTGATGAGACTGGTATAGACTGTGGTGGTTCATGTATCAAGATCTGCCAGAGTGCATTTCTCCCTATACAGATATTCTGGGGTGGAGGGAAATATGAACAGGTAGCTCCACGTCTTTATAATCTCGCTTCATATATAGTAAATCCTAATACCGATGTTGCTGCTATGAATGTTCCTTATAAATTCTCTGTTTATGATAATAAAGGTACTTTGATTGTAGAAAAGAGTGGCCGTGTCTCTATACCACCACATAGGAATACTCTGGCTTTCGAGCCTGCTGTCAATATGCAGGAGAGAATACCAGCTAAAGTCACATTTGAATTCACATCTGAACCAGAATGGTTCAAGTCTAAAGATTCCTTATTAGGTTTAAATATTTTAGATAAAAACTATGAAGAAGGAGAAAATAGTTCTTCTCTAGAAGTTACTCTAGAAAATAAAGCATTATTGCCTTATAAAGATCTAGATGTATTTGCTGTTCTATATGATGATAATAAGAATGCAATAGGATTTTCAAAAACTAAAATAGATGAGATAAAAGCAAATGGTGGCAGGGAAATAGCTCCATTTACCTGGCCTGTAGATAGAGATAATAAAGTTGTTACTATTGAAGTTCTACCTGTATTAATACCGATTAGAAATATATAGTATGGATTATTATATAAAAGATTCTGATTCTCCAAAAGGCATTGATTGGACTCTCTTCCTGTCGACTATACCTCTTCTTATTGCAGGGTTGCTCACTATGAATTCCTTCACTGGTGATAGTCAATTCTTCATTAAACAATTGATTTGGGTTATATTTTCTATAATAGTATTTTTTTCTCTATGTTTTGTCGATTTCAGATTCTTGAGGAAGACATGGGTTTCTGTCACTCTATTCTCTATATCATGTACATTGTTATTATCACTATTTCTAATAGGTAAAATATCTCATGGAGCTTTGAGCTGGTTCGACTTCGGCTTCTTTTCTTTCCAACCTGCAGATATTATAAAATTAGTTTTGATTATTATACTTGCAAAATATTTCTCCAGAAGACATATAGAAATTGCAAATCTGAAGCATATTATAGTATCAGGATTATATGCTTTTACAATCTTTATCTTTGTACTTATACAGCCAGACTTCGGTTCGGCTGTCATTATCTTCCTCATCTGGTTCGGTATGGTTCTGGTTTCTGGAATATCCAAGAAGCATCTTCTAGCTATGCTGTTTATCGGTATTCTCGCTTTCAGCTGTCTCTGGATATTTGTTTTCAAAGATTATCAGAAAAATAGAATAGTGAATTTTATCCATCCTCTTACCGATATTAGAGGTACTGGTTATAATGCTTATCAGAGTACTATCGCTGTCGGATCTGGGGAAATGTTTGGCAAGGGTGTAGGGTATGGTACACAGAGTAGATTGAAATTCTTACCCGAATATCAAAGTGATTTTATCTTTGCAGCTTTTGCTGAAGAGTGGGGGTTTATCGGTGTACTTATGCTCTTTTTCGTTTATTCTATTCTAGTTTATAGGATTATCCGCAATGCTATGTATGGTGCTACGAATTTTGAAATGCTCTTCGGAGCTGGAATGGCGGTATTTCTCATATCACATTTTATTATTAATATTGGTATGAATATACAACTTCTCCCTGTTACTGGGCAGACTCTACCTTTCCTGAGCTATGGTGGAACTCATATACTGACAGAATTCATAGGTCTAGGAATACTCATGGGAATGCGTAGGAATTCATCTAGGACAATACATAAAGATGCAATAAAGAATGAATTTATAAGTTATACAAAAGCGAAATAGATTGGAACATTTTATCAATATTGAATTTATCTTTTACTTTTTCTTCTAAGTTTTTACCATATTCTTTTTGTAATTTTTTATTTTCTAAGATCAATTCAATAGCAGAGGCTATTTCCTCTGATTTTTTTGATTGTATTAATATACCTGATTTCATATCATCTATCATTTCTCCTACTCCACCGACGACAGTAGCTATGACTGGTAGCCCTGCATGACCTGCCTCTAGTATTACATATGGCAAACCTTCTTTTATTGAAGATAAAATAAATATTCCAAAAGCCTTTAAATATTGTGAAGCATTCTCTATATTGCCGAGTAGAATGACTCTTTCATTCAAATTCTTTTCCTTTATTAATTTCTCTATACTTTCTCTTTGTTCTCCTTCACCGATTATTATATATACTAAAGAAGGGAATTTGTCTTTGATTTTATCGAAAGCATTTATAGCGTATAGTAAGCCTTTATTGGGGTGTAATTCTGCTATTGTACCGATAATATTTACTTTACTATCAAAGATTTTACCGGATTTACTCTCAAGAAATTCCCTTGCCCTTTTCTTTATAAGAAATTTCGGAGGATTTATACCTAGAGGTATTAATCTTAATTTTTTATTTACAAAAGGAAGTAATTGGGCTTGACCGAGCTCTCTTTCAGACAGAATTATAATATGAGTAGATAGTAGCATTGTAATCCATGTGAAGAAAGCAATACTTGCTTTCTCATGTACAGGTCTAGCTTCATTCCAGGCAAATCCATGAACTGTATATATTATCTTTTTTATACCGAGCAATCTAGAAGCGAATGCCCCTAGTCCTGCAGCCTTGGGACTATGTAGATGTACTATATCTGGTCTCTCTTTTTTTATAATACTGAAGATTTTCTTCAGAGATAATGTATCTTTTCCTGCATTTATATCTCTAGTCATGGAATCTATAATATGATTCCTTATTCCTTCTTTATCTAGATACTCCTTTAACACACCGTTTCCACCTAGAGCTACGGCTGTACCATCACCCTTTTTATGGCTATATAGAGCCAGATCAAAGACATATTTCTGGGCTCCACCCCAATTACTTTTTGTAATAATATGAAGGATTTTCATATGCAAAGAGTACCATTTTTTGTGATTTTATGGTAGTATCCCGTCTATGAATATCATGCGTAGAAAAGAGGCAATACTCCTTCTAATTGGCGATATAATCGTGCTTTTCATATCGCTTTATTTGACTATTACACTACGTTATGGTGGATTACCATCTACTATTTTACTATTGAACCACCTCATACCATTCTCTGTACTTTTCCTTATTTCTTTACTTATAAATTTCATTGCTGGACTATATGAGAAACATACCCTAGATCTCAAGAAGAGATTGCCAGGCATACTGACTAGGGTGCAAATAGTTAATACTATTATTAGTATTTCTTTCTTCTATTTTGCTCCGTATTTCTCTATTACTCCTAAAGTCACACTTTTCATGTATCTCATCATATCTCTTGTCGTTATGGTGGCATGGAGAATGGCTATAGCAGAGGAATTCGGCTCAAAGAGAAAGTATAGAGCATTACTATTAGCACCATACGGTGTAGAAGCTCATGAACTCTATGAAGAAATAAATAATAATCAGAGATACGGTACTCTCTTTGTGGAGAAAATAGATATCTCTACTTCTACTATAAAGAGTGAAGAAATATTGGAACTAGTAAAATCAGAGGATATATCACTTATTGTTGCAGATTTCAGCGATAGGAGAATAAATGAAATAATGCCAACTCTTTATAAATTGATTTTTTCTAAAGTTAATTTCATAGATATACAGAAAATGTATGAGGGGGTATTCGATAGAATACCATTACCATTTATTGATGATATATGGTTCCTAGAGAATGTATCTTCTTCTTCAAAGATATCTTCTGATATTTTCAAAAGAATTATAGATATAGTTGCGTCATTTGTTCTAGGTGTAATTTCTTTGATCATATATCCATTTATTTATATAGCTATAAAGCTAGATGATGGTGGGGTAATATTTAGCTATCAATACAGAGTCGGACAGAATAATAAAGATATAAAGATCATGAAATTCCGTACTATGAATATTGCAAATGATAATGGTAAATGGGGGAAAGAAAAAAATAGTATTACAACTGTTGGTAATTATTTACGTAAAACGCGTCTAGATGAAATCCCCCAACTCTGGAATGTTTTCAAAGGGGATGTATCTCTCGTCGGTCCTAGACCAGAGTTTCGAGAGGCAGTATCTACTTATTCTAGAGAAATTCCTTATTATAATGTTAGACATATATTGAAACCTGGACTTTCTGGTTGGGCACAGATATATGGCAAGCATCCGCATCATGGTATAAATATGGAAGAGACGAGCAATAAACTCTCATATGATTTATATTATATAAAGAACCGTTCTATTTTTCTCGATATAAAAATAATGCTACAGACTATTAAAGTTCTATTTTCATTTGTCGGAAGATAGATTATCGTCTATAATGGCAAAATAATTAATAATTACATTTATGATATTAAAAACACGGATTATTGCAGTATTTATACTTATAATTTCACTACTTATAGGATATTTCAATTATTATTCTGAGGTAAATAAAGACAGTTTATTCGCTAGACCATGGAAGCTCGGTCTAGATCTCAATGGTGGCACGCACTTAGTCTATAAAGCTGACCTTTCTAAAGTAAATAAAAGTGAAATAAATGATTCTATGAATGCCTTAAGAGATGTTATAGAAAGAAGGGTTAATATATTCGGAGTATCTGAACCTATTGTACAGATAGAACATGGTACAGTTTTCAGTTCAAAAGAAGCCGAGGAAAAGCTAATAGTAGAGCTCCCTGGAGTAACTGATGTAGATGAAGCGATAAAGAGTATTGGGCAAACACCATTTCTCGATTTCCGAGTACTATCTTCTGCTGATCTAGAATCAATAAATAAAAAAAGTCTTACAGATGCTGAAAAGACAGCTGAAATCTATAAATATCTCAAGGATACGGGTATAACAGGTAGAATGTTGAGTAAAGCTCAATTAGTTTTCAATCAAACTACAAATGAACCTGCAGTTTCTCTAGTCTTCACTAAAGAGGGAAGAGATTTATTTGCAAAAACTACAAAAGAAAATGTAGGTAATATGATAGGTATATTTCTAGATAATCAGATAATATCAATGCCAGTAGTTAGAGATCAGATATTAGATGGTAAAGCAGAGATTACCGGATCATTTGATTTGAAGACTGCACAGGAGCTTGTAAGAAACCTAAACTATGGTGCATTACCAGTACCGATAGAGCTTATCTCTACACAGACCATCGGTGCTTCTCTCGGACAAGATGCACTAAATGGTGGTATAGATGCTGGAATATTATCTCTTATTGTTATAGGTATATTTCTTATAATCTGGTATAGATTACCTGGATTCATCGCTGTTGTATCATTAAGTGTCTATACAATTATTATGCTTCTATTATTCAAATTAATACCAGTAACTCTCACTGCAGCCGGTATTGCTGGATTCATACTATCTATCGGTATGGCAGTGGATGCTAATATTCTTATCTTTGAAAGAATGAAAGAAGAACTCCGTAGAGGAAAGCCAATATGGGAGGCTATGCATGAAGGTTTCGCCCGAGCATGGCTATCTATTCGTGATTCCAATACATCAAGTATTATTACAGGATTGATACTATATTATTTCGGTAGTACATCCGTAGTGACTGGATTTGCCCTAGTATTCATAATAGGTGTCGCTGTAAGTATGTTCACTGCTATTACTGCATCTCGTATCTTCCTATATGCTGTAGCACCAAAGAGTCAGAATAGATTGTCGACATTCCTTATTAGCAACGGTTTTACCAGACTTAATATAAATAAATAAATACCATGTTTGTAGTAAAATACAGAAAAATATTCTATATAATATCAGCAGTTCTCGTCATAGCTTCTCTTTCGGCTATTGCTATTTGGGGTTTGAATTATGGTATTGATTTCAAAGGTGGCTCTATTATTGAAATTGAATATATTAAAGATAGACCTGTACAAGCAGATTTATTTGCAAAGCTTTCATCTCTAGAATTAAAAGAAACAGTTCGTCCTACAGGTGATAATGGATATATTATAAAGATGAGAAGTATAAATGTAGATGAGAAAATAGAATTGAATAAAGCATTGGGATCTTTCGGCTCTACTACAGAGAAGCGCTTTGATTCTATCGGTCCTGTACTCGGTACTGAAGCTTTACGTAAATCTGTGACTTCTATTATCTTTGTTATTCTAGCTATTGTGCTTTTCATCGCTTTTGCTTTCAGGCATGTTTCAGAGCCGGTAAAGTCATGGAAATACGGTTTAATAGCCATAATTGCCCTTATGCACGATGTTATTATACCTACTGGAGTATTTGCAGTTCTGGGGCATTTCAAGGGTTATGAAATAGATACACTCTTTGTAACAGCTTTACTAGTTGTTCTCGGATTCTCTGTGCATGATACTATTGTCGTCTTTGACCGTGTTCGTGAAAATCTAAAGAATGCAGAAGGTAGGAAGCCCTTTGATCTTATTGTGGGTGAGAGTATCAGTCAGACATTTACACGTTCTATAAACACTTCTCTTACTACTCTACTCGCTCTCGTGGTTCTATATTTCGTCGGTGGAAGTTCTACAGAACATTTCTCATTGGCACTTATTATCGGTATAGTCGCTGGAACATATTCATCTATTTTCCTAGGGTCACC
>CAYOER010000026.1:0-6463 GCA_964403205.1 uncultured Candidatus Saccharibacteria bacterium
GCTCTCTTTCACTATGCTTCTGACCATGAGTACGAGGTCCACCGGCGAAACCATGACGCTTCACCACACCTTGGAAACCTTTACCTTTGGAAATAGCACTAACATTGATAATATCCCCTTCTTTGAACTGGCTTATATCCATTTTATCTCCAACCTTGTATGAAATATTATCCATTCTAAATTCTCTAAGAGATGCAAAGGCACCAAGATCTTTCATATGACCTTTCATTGGTTTTGATATTCTCTTTTCACTCTTTGCACCTGATGCTACCTGTACTGCTTCATAGCCATCATTTTCCTGTGTCTTTATCTGAGAAACTACTATTGGAGAAGCCTCGACAAGAGTCGCCGGGCGAACAGCGCCTTCTTTATCGAATATTTGAGTCATATTTAATTTTCTTCCAAGAATGAATTTCATATTTTTCTGTTATTTCTGTAATACTACGGTTACATCATCTTTACATCTATATTTACACCTGATGGAAGACTAAGATTCGTAAGAGCTTCTATTATTTTCTGATTTGGATTCAGAATATCTATAAGCCTCTTATGAACACGCATTTCGAATTGCTCACGAGCATTCTTATATACGAACGCTGCGCGATTCACTGTGTACTTCTTTATCTCTGTTGGTAGAGGTATAGGACCATAGAATTTCACATCGTATCTCATTGCGGTATCCATAATCTGCTTTAGAGATGCGTCTAATATCTTATGTTCATACGCTCTTACTCTTATTCTCAAACGTTGAGAATCACTACCTGGAACCACTGCTTTCGCGCGGGACTTAGGAACTTTTTTTATTGTGTCTTTTGTAGCAGTGGCCATATTAGTGTATTAAGCTACAACTTTAGTTACAACTCCAGCACCTACTGTCTTTCCTCCTTCACGTATTGCGAATCTCTGCTTATCTTCTAGTGCGACTGGTGCAACTAGCTTTACTTTGAAAGTTATTGTATCTCCTGGCATAACCATCTCTACTCCAGTAGCTAGTGTAACTTCTCCTGTAACATCTGTTGTTCTTATGTAGAATTGAGGTTTATATCCTGTAAAGAATGGTGTATGACGTCCACCTTCTTCTTTCTTTAGAATATATACTTCTGCTTCGAATTCTGTATGAGGCTTTACTGAACCAGACTTTGCTAGGACCATACCACGAGTAACATCATCTTTTCCTGTACCACGTAGCAATAGTCCGGCATTATCTCCTGCTAGACCTTCTTTCAAACTTTTATTGAACATTTCTATACCTGTAATAGTAGTTTTTGCAGTATCTCTGAAACCTATAATCTCTACTTCTTCACCTACTTTTACCTGTCCTCTCTCTATACGTCCTGTAACTACAGTACCACGGCCTTCTATAGAGAATATGTCTTCTATTGGCATTAGGAATGGCTTATCTACTTCACGTACTGGCATTGGTATATATGTATCTAGTGCATTCATAAGATCCTTTATCTTGGCTACCCATTCTGCATCACCTTCTAGAGCCTTCAGAGCAGATCCACGAATAATAGGAGCTCCGGCACCGTCGAATCCTTGCTTTGTTAGAAGCTCTCTTACTTCTTCCTCAACTAGATCTATGAGATCCTTTTCAGGAACCATATCGCATTTGTTTAGGAAAACTACTATCTTTGGAACACCGACTTGCTTTGCAAGTAGTATATGCTCTCTTGTTTGTGGCATAACTCCATCTTGTGCAGAAACTACAAGAATAGCACCGTCCATCTGAGCGGCACCTGTAATCATGTTCTTTACGAAGTCTGCATGCCCTGGACAGTCTATATGAGCATAATGACGTAGTGTAGATTCGTATTCTACATGGGCTAATGAAATAGTAACGATCTTTGAAGCATCGCGAACTGTACCCCCCTTTGCTATATCAGCATAGGTTTTAAGGTTAGCTAATCCATCCTTTGCCTGTACAGCTAGGATAGAGGTTGTAAGAGTAGTTTTGCCGTGATCAACGTGGCCTATTGTACCTACGTTTACATGGGGCTTGCTACGATTAAATTCTGTTGCCATATGATTTTAGTGCTTTAACTCGATCTGACCTAGACGTGAAGCGGCTATGTCGGATAGAACTAAAGATAAATTATGATTAATAAACCGACTAATAATAAAACAACTTAACGATAATAAATAGAAAACATAACGCAAGAAAACTGCGTACTTGCTATACTAGCAGGCACGCAGTTTTCTGTCAAATTTCTGTACTTTATTAGAACCTGTAAATGCTACTAAAGAGTATTATTTAAGAAATAATATCCCTACTGCAGATAGAAATTCTCTAAATGATAGTCTGGAAATGATTTCAGTAGGTGATGAAGATAGGACGTCTGGAATAGTGGAATCTGCTATTATACTAGTTACAGGACCGGAATCTACGATATTCATAACAGTAAGATTAGAATATCCATACTTTGGTTGATAGAGAACAACAGGAGTAATATCGTATTCACCACTACCTGGAACAGTGATCTGTACTTCGCAACTATTATTAAGATTCTTGTTCATAATCTTAATCAAAGCACCACAAGGTAATCCTTCAATAATTAATTCCCTAGGATTAAAGTCTTGACTGCCAGCATCTGCAGCATTATTTAATCTCCATTTATATGCAGATACATAGAGTGTAATTGTATACATTCTGTTTGCATCACCAGTAACAACAAGATGTCTCTTAGAATCAGTAGAATAAGAATATGTTTCCCAAACTCCATAGACATCCTTCCCATCTATAACTTTTATCCAATTAGAAGAAGTATCACTTCCCTTACCATTATTTATAAGATCAAGACGAAATGTCTTAGGAGGTATAGTTAATGTTTGGAAACTAGAACTTCCTTTAGGACCAAAACTCGTATTAGTAATAGTACCATTATAGACTTTCTCATCGAAATAACCATTATAATAAGTACTTGAAACACCGTACTGTTTAGCAAAATTAATAGTCTTTACTGTACTACCAGAAAATTCAAAATAATGGTTAAGAGCATTAAATTCAGCATAGGTGTATGGTGATCTAACAGTAGTAACATCAACATTCTGTCCAGATGAATTCACTGAAGCAGAAGTACATTTAGACGAATCAAGACAACTATAATTCCAATTCTCCACATGCCTTGTGTATTTATCAATAATAGTTGCACTAGGAGCTAGAGGTGGAGCATTTAATGCTAGAATCTCATTCCTCGAAACAAAAACAAGCACAATTACAAAAACAAGCACTGGGAAACAAAAATTTAATATTTTTTTCATAAAAATAAAATTATTTATATAAAATAAAACCTTGGTAATTATACACCCCAGTTCTTATTTTACACTAATTATACTGTGTATTACTTCCTCGCCTCTGCTATTTCCTTTTCTATATTTGGTGGCACCACTTCATAATGATCAAATTCCATTGTTGCGCTTCCCTGACCAGATGTCATAGAACGTAGCTGTGTAGTATAGCCGAACATTTCTGAAAGTGGAACTTTAGCATGTAGAACCTTGGCCTGGCCACGTTCTGTCATTTCTTCTATTGTACCTCTCTTTGAAGAAATACTACCTGTAATATCTCCCATATATTTATCAGGGAAAAGAACTTCGACTTTCATTATTGGCTCTAGTATAACTGGTCTTGCACGCTTTGCAGCTTCTTGGAATGCTTGTGAAGCAGCGATCTTGTAGGCGATTTCTGAAGAGTCAACATCATGATATGAACCGAATGTAAGATCACAAGAAACATTTACCATTCTGAATCCAGCAACGATTCCCCTATCCATCGCTTCTTTTACACCTTTCTCTACAGCAGGGATGAATTCTTGTGGTATCACACCTCCTTTAATAGAATTAATAAATTCAAAGTCATCATAACGACTGACATTCTTTGCAATCTTTTTATCTGGATTCAATGGTTGCATAGGTGCAATAGTGATTTTCACATGACCGTATTGACCCTTTCCTCCTGATTGCTTTATATATTTATGTTCTGCTTCTGCTGTACCTAGTATAGTCTCTCTGTATGCTACTTGAGGTTTACCAACATTTGCCTCTACACTGAACTCCCTTTTCATACGATCTATCATAATCTCTAGATGTAGCTCACCCATACCAGCGATAAGAGTCTCTCCTGTTTCACTATTTGAAGAAATCTTAAATGTTGGATCTTCATTTGCGAGTTTACGTAATGCCATACCCATTTTTTCCTGATCCGCCTTGGTCTTCGGCTCTATACGTAGAGATACGACTGGTTCTAGGAATTTTATTGCTTCTAGGATTATTGGTTTTTCTTCATCACAGAATGTATGTGATGTCAGAGCATCCTTTAGCCCTACAGCTGCTGCTATTTCTCCAGAAAAAACTTTCTTTACTTCTTCTCTTTTATCTGCTTGAAGACGTACTATACGTCCTAATCTTTCTTTTTTATTCGTTGTGGAATTATATAGATAACTACCAGCTTCTATAGTTCCAGAATATACTCTGAAGAATGTTAGCTGACCTACGAATGGATCATTCTGAAGTTTGAAAGCTAGAGCAGAGAAAGGTTCTTCGTCTGATGCATGGCGTAATATCTGCTCACCAGTATTCGGATCTATTCCCTTTACAGGAGGGAGGTCTAGAGGAGATGGAAGATAGTCTATAACTGCATCTAGAATTAGCTGGACACCAACATTTTTCAAAGCAGAACCAGTAAAGACTGGGAATATTTTATTATCTATAACTGCTTTTCTTATTGCTTTTTTCAAATCTTCTAAAGGAATTTCTTTACCATCTAGATACTTCTGCATTAGCACATCATCATTTTCAACTGCCTTTTCTATAAGTTCAGCATGATATTTCTTTGCATCTGCTATTAGATTATCGGGAATTTCTTTTTCAATTACATTTATACCTTTTTCACCTTCGAAATAATATGCTTTCATTCTGAGTAGATCGACAACACCTATATGATCACCTTCTGTACCGATAGGAATCTGGAATCTTACGGCTCTTTTATTGAGTCTTTCTAGAATAGAGGCATATGAGCGTTCAAAAGATGCACCCATTCTATCCATTTTATTTATAAAGCAAAGACGAGGTACATTGTCTTCATCAGCATAACGCCAATTAGTCTCTGATTGAGGCTCTACCCCAGCGACACCATCAAATACTACAACTGCACCATCTAGTACACGTAGAGAACGCTTCACCTCTACGGTAAAGTCAATATGCCCTGGAGTATCTATAACATTGAATCTACATTTTCTTGTAAGATCATCTTTTGGTAAATATGATGGATTCCAGAAACAGGTAATAGCTGCAGCTGTGATAGTGATACCACGCTCTCTCTCCTGTTCCATCCAGTCTGTAGTAGTCTCTCCTTCATGTACTTCACCGATCTTGTGGATTTCACCGGTATAATAAAGAATTCTCTCTGAAGTTGTAGTCTTACCTGCATCGATATGGGCAATAACTCCGAAATTACGAACTTTTTCTAATGGATAATCACGATTCATATTTATAAATACTTATTTTTAATTCTAATAAAATAAAACTATTAAATTAAACCGAAAACGGTCAAATTATTTAATTTACCAAGCAAAGTGAGCAAAAGCTTTGTTTGCTTCGGCCATTTTATGAGTATTTTCACGCTTTTTGACTGCTTCACCTTCATTCTTTGAAGCTGATAATATCTCATCTGCTAGTTTTTCTGCCATTGGTTTACCTTTCTTACTTCTTGCTGCTAGAACAATCCATTTCAAGGATAATGATTGCTGTCTCTGTGGACGGACTTCGCGAGGAACTTGATAGTTGGCACCTCCCACACGACGAGAACGCACTTCCATCGCTGGAGAAGTGTTCCTGATAGCTGTTTCAAATATTTCTACAGGATTCTCTACTTTTGCTTTTACTTTTAGAAGATCGAAACAATCATAGACAATTTTTCTAGCAACATTTTTCTTTCCACTATCCATAACATAGTTTATAAGCTTTGATACTTTCAAAGATTCGAAAACTGGTTCTGGCTTCACTGGATATTTATTCTTTATTTTTCTTCTCATATTATTTATTTGATTAGTCTAGGTATTATGTTCTAGATATTATGCTTTAGGGGCCTTTGGCCTTTTATTACCATACTGACTTCGACCCTTGCGTCTCTTATCTACTCCACCAGCATCTAGAACACCTCTAACAACAGAGTATCTTAGTCCTACGTCCTTTACACGACCACCACGTAGGAGAACTACAGAGTGCTCTTGTAAATTGTGACCTTCTCCTGGAATATATGCTGTAACTTCCATACCATTTGTCAGACGAACACGGGCTATCTTTCTTATAGCTGAGTTTGGCTTCTTAGGAGTCTTTGTAGTGACCTTTATACATACACCTCTTTTAAAAGGAGATGGGAAAAATCGAGGGCGATTCTTAATAGTATTGAAACTACGTGTAAGCGCTATTGATTTTGACTTTCTTATAAATCTCTTGCGACCTT
>CAYOER010000027.1:0-6401 GCA_964403205.1 uncultured Candidatus Saccharibacteria bacterium
AGACAAGAAAGAGTAAAGCCAGAATTCGATACAAAGATCATAGATATTCGTCGTGTGACCCGTGTTGCTACAGGAGGTAGGAGATTCACTTTCTCTGTTGCTGTAGTGTCTGGTGATCATAAGGGTCGTGTAGGAGTAGGACTAGGAAAGGCCGGAGATACATCTCTCGCAATAGACAAGGCAACAAGAAATGCAAAGAAGAATATGATAAAGGTAAATCTTTCTCCAGCTATGACTATTCCTCATGCAATAACTTCAAAGTATTCAAGTGCTATAGTCATGATGATGCCTGCAAAGGGAAGAGGAGTTGTAGCAGGAAGTGCAATAAGGAATGTTATAGAGCTTGCAGGTATAAAGGATATATGTGCCAAGCTTCTATCTGGTAGTAAGAATAAATTAAATATTGCTCGTGCTACGGTACAAGCTTTTACAGAACTTTCAAAGCATAAAAGAGCTGATCTGATAAATGTAAATAGGAAATCATAATTCTTATACAGAATAATAGAAAATAATATGCAATTAAATAATATAAAACCAAAGACAAAGAATAAAAAGACCATGATAGTCGGTCGTGGTGGTAAGCGTGGTAAGACTTCTGGTCGTGGTGGCAAGGGTCAGACAGCTAGAGCAGGTAATAAACGTCGCCCAGAACTTCGTGATTTTATAAAAAGAATTCCAAAGCTACGTGGAAGAGGTATTAGTCCACATAAGACTATACAGACCAAGCCCGATACAGTGAATGTTGGTGATATTGACGCAGTATTTGCAAATGGTGATATAGTTTCCCCAAAGACTCTTATGGAAAAGTATGCCATAGCTACACTCGAAGGTAGAATACCAAATGTAAAAATATTGAGTGATGGTGAAATAACAAAGAAGATTACCGTAGAAAACTGCACAGTATCTGCAAAAGCAAAAGAGAAAATAGAGAAAGCCGGTGGTTCTGTAAAATAATATTTTATGTTTAATACATTTTTTGAAAAAATAAAAGTGGTTCTAAAGGATCCTGTTATCAGGAAGCGCATTCTCCTCACTCTCGGAGCACTTGTACTTTTCCGTGTTCTTGCAAATATCCCTGTGCCAGGTGTAGATATAGCTAGTCTAGAAAGACTATTATCTAGTAATCAATTCTTCAATCTCCTTGATATTTTCTCTGGAGGAGGTATATCTAGTCTATCTATAGTTATGCTAGGAGTAGGTCCATATATCACAGCATCTATTATCATACAGCTTCTGACTATGATGTTCCCCAAGCTAAAGACAATGATGCAAGAAGATGGTGAGGCAGGACGTTTGAAACTCTCACAATACTCTCGTTTACTTTCTGTACCGCTTGCTGCGCTTCAGGGTTTTGCCTTCCTCGCATTCCTAGCTAGTAGGAATGTTCTACCACAGCTTACAGGTATAGATCTTATAGTAAATGTCTTTGTTATTACTGCTGGATCTGTACTGCTTATGTGGATAGGTGAACTTATTTCAGAATTTGGTATTGGTAATGGTGTATCACTCATTATCTTTGCTGGTATAGTCGCCGTGCTCCCTGTGAGACTTCTACAATTTTTCGCAGGATTTGATGCTTCACAGTTGCCATTATATATACTATTCTTACTCATCGCTCTGGTAGTAGTTATAACTGTTGTGGTTGTAACAGAAGCAGAGAGGCCTGTATCAGTGACGTATGCTAAACAGGTAAGGGGTAATAAAGTCTATGGTGGTGTCTCTACATATTTGCCTCTACGTTTGAATCAAGCCGGAGTTATACCTATAATCTTTGCTCTATCTATACTCGTTATACCTGGTACAGTAGCTCAATTCCTAATCAATAGTAGCAACAGCACAATATCATCTATTGCATCATATATATCGACACTATTAGATCCTACATCTTGGGTTTATGCTGTACTATACTTTGTCTTTGTTTTCGCTTTCACATATTTCTACACTGCAGTTACATTTGATCCAAAGCTGATTTCTGAAAATTTACAGAAGAGTGGTGCCTTCATACCTGGAGTAAGACCTGGAGAATCCACTATGAATTATCTCGCAAAAGTCGTAACACGTATCACTCTAGTTGGTGCTATTTTCCTCGGTATAGTAGCTATATTACCTCTCATCATGCAGGGTGTTACTGGTAACCCTATACTCGCTATCGGTGGTACAGCACTTCTCATCGTCGTATCTGTAGTTCTAGATCTAATAAAGAAAATAGATGCACAAGCATCTATGAGGGAGTATTAAAAAAATACTATTTTCTATTTAAGGGTTTTGTATATATAATATACTCATGAATATTAAACCCCAAGCTTTCATTTTCGTAGGTCGTTCTGGATGTGGTAAAGGCACACAGGCAGAGCTTGTCTCTGAATATCTAAAGAAAATAGATCCAGATAGGGATCGTCTGTATATACAAACAGGTGCAGAATTCCGTGAATTTATAAAAGGTAATAATTATACTCAAAATCTTTCTAGGAAAGCGTATGAAACTGGTGGACTTCAACCAGAGTTTCTCGCTACTTCTATGTGGCTCAATGTTCTAGTAGATAAATATAAAGGTAATGAACATTTAATTTTTGACGGTACACCTAGGAAATATCATGAGGCAGGTACTCTAGACTCTGTATTCCGCTTTTATGGTTTTGGTAAACCGTATGTTGTTAATGTTAATATTAGTGCAAAAGAATCTAGGAATAGACTCCTCGCTAGGAAGCGTGTAGATGATACAGATAAAGAAATAAAGAAAAGACTCGAATGGTATGAGACAGATGTTGTACCAGCTATTAATTTCTACAGAGATAATTCCAATTATCATTTCTTAGAAGTTGATGGAGAAAGGCCAATAGAAGAAGTACATGAAGACATTCTTTCAAGATTGAAGATCTAATATGATAAGGATAAAGACAAAGGAAGATATTGCTATTCTGCGTGAAGGTGGCAAACGTCATGCAGAGATTATGAGGAAAGTAGCTATTACTATAAGACCTGGAATATCTACGAAGGATATAGATGATGTAATATTTCAAATGATAAAAGAGGGTGGGGATAAACCAGCAATATTGAACTATACACCATATGGAGCAAAGCGCCCGTATCCTGCTAGTTCATGCATATCTATAAATGATGAAGTAGTACATGGTATACCAAATGAGAATCCTAAAATACTGAAAGAAGGAGATATAGTCGGTATAGATTTTGCCCTAAAGCATAAGGGTATGGTAACAGATATGGCTATCACAGTGCCCGTAGGTAATATAAGTGAAGAATTGGAATTCTTTCTAAGAAATACAAAGTCTGCTCTTATGGCAGGGATAAAATCTGCAAAAGGTGGGAAGAGGATAGGTGATATAGGATCTGCTATTGAGCTTGTAGGTATAGCCAATAATTATGGTATAGTAGAAGACCTAGCTGGGCATGGCGTAGGGTATTCTGTACATGAAGAACCTTTTGTGCCGAATTATGGCAATCCCGGACAAGGGGAGAAATTGAAACCAGGTATGGTTATAGCCATAGAGCCGATGTTCAATCTTGGGAGTAGATATATCTCACTAGATAAAGACGGTTATACATATAGGACGAAAGATGGTAAAGCGAGTGCACATTTTGAACACACTGTACTTATTACAAAGGGAGATGCGGAGATATTAACAGCTTAATTGTTTTCTGATATTATCTATTCATATGATACATCCAAAAAAAGAGAGGACTTTAATTATTATAAAACCAGACGGTATACAAAGAAGTTTAATAGGTGAGATTATCAGTCGTTATGAAAGAGTAGGTTTGAAGTTGATAGCTATGAAGATGCTTCTTCCAGAAGCAGATCATATAGAGAAGCATTATACTCTAGATCCAGAATGGAGACGTGTTACTGGAGAGAAGACTATAGCTACATACAAGAAAAATGGTGCAGTACCACCATCAGAAGATCCATATGAAATAACAGCAAAGATTCTAGCAAATCTAATAAAATATATGACTAGTGGTCCAGTGATCGCTATGGTATGGCAGGGCGCACATGCTGTAAAGATAGTTAGAAAGATAGTAGGTGGTACAGAGCCACTATCATCTGATGTAGGTACTATAAGAGGGGATTATGTTCTAGATTCATACAGTATGTCTGATAATGATGGTCGTGCAGTGAGGAATCTCATACATGCTTCTGGTTCTGTGAAAGAAGCAAATGATGAAATAAAGCATTGGTTCAAAGATACAGAGCTAAAAGACTATAATCTAGTTTCAGACAGGATTCTATACGATGTCAATCTTGATGGTATACTCGAATAGATTATAATTAATACAGGTTACGGGAGTATTACCCTATAACTTTTTTTAAGGGAGTTCAACGAGCATAGCTCATATTAGATAACACCTTGGTGTTTATCTTGAGAACACCCACCTAGTTCTACTAGGTAATGATACTCCGGTAACCAATCAAAAACATCTGTAAGAACATCTGCAAAAACATTTGTAAAATACCTGCTAGTCAGGTGTTTTTGTTTCATATTCAGTATATAATTATAAAGATGAATAAATATATCCTTCCATTTTCTACAATAATAGTATTTATAGTTTTATTTTTTCTACATAAATATGGAATTTCTGAGTATTGGTATATCTATTTTCCTTATCTAGATATAGTCAATCATTTTCTTGGTGGAGTAGGTATAGCAATGACTATATTATGGCTCAGTAAGAATACAAAATATATTATAATATTTACTATTATTGCTGGTATTATATGGGAAGTATTCGAAGTATATTTCGACATTACTGGTTGGCCTGTATCTAGTATTGACTATAAGCTCGATACTGTTAAGGATTTGATAATGGATACATATGGAGCGATAGCTGTATGGCTAATCGCTAAGAAGTATAGAAACAAAATTAATTAATAAATAAAATATGAATGCAAAAGTTATTTTCTATAGTGGTGTAGGTAGTGTGACTGGTGCCAATTTCCTATTGGAAATAAATAATAAAAAAATACTTGTAGATTGCGGGCTTATACAGGGAGAGAAATTTGCAATGAGAGAAAATAGAGAAGGTTTTGGCTATGATCCTGTATCTATAGATATGCTTTTTATCACTCATGCACATCTAGATCATGTTGGTCGTATACCGAAACTTGTAAAAGAAGGGTTCAAAGGTGTTATATATTCTACTCCAGAGACAATGTCTCTTGCAGAGCTTATCTTAGAAGATGCTATAAATATTTTGGAAAAAGAGGCTCGTCAAGAAGGGGTATTACCAATGTATGAAGTAGAGGATCTTAGGAAAACTATGACATTATGGAAAACAATACCGTATCATACTCAGAGTAGATTCGACAATTTCTCTGTTTATCTGAAAGACGCTGGACATATACTAGGATCATCAATGATAGAATTCACTTGGAAAAATGAAGAAAATATAGATAGAAAAATATTATTTACTGGTGATCTAGGCAATACCCCAACACCGTTATTACGTGATACAGAGTCTCCTAGTGATGCAGACTATATGGTGATGGAGAGTGTCTATGGCGATAGGAATCATGAACCGAAAGATGAAAGGGTAGAAAGATTGAAGAAAATAATAACAGATACAATAGAGCGTGGAGGAACAGTGATCATTCCTTCTTTTTCTATGGAACGCACACAGGTAATAATATATGAATTAAATAAATTGATAGAATCACACTCTATTCCATCTGTTCCAGTATATATAGACTCACCATTGGCTACTCGTATTACAGAAGTTTATAAAGCTAGTACAGACCTTTTCAATGAAAAAGCTCAGGCTGAAATAAGAAATGGTGATGATATTTTCAATTTCCCCAGACTACTTTTTACAGCTAGTGGGGAAATGTCTAGAGAAATAGATCATTCGAAATTACCAAAGATAATAGTAGCTGGCTCTGGTATGTCTGTGGGTGGTAGGGTCATACATCATGAAGAGAGATATCTAGAAGATCCAAAGAGCACAATACTCCTAGTAGGGTATCAGACTATAGGTACACTCGGCAGGCATCTCATAGATGGAGCAAAGACTGTAACAATAGGAGAAAATAAAATAAAAGTAAAAGCAGAAATAGAATCCATCCTTGGTTATTCTTCGCATAAAGATAGCGATCATCTAGTAGAATTTGTTGAAATGGGAGAAAAGACTTTAAAGAAAGTTTTTGTTGTTATGGGAGAATTGAAAGCTTCTACTTTTCTCGCTCAGAGAATAAGAGATGAAATAGATATAAACGCCACTGTTCCAGATAGGGAAATAGAGTATGAGTTGGTCTAACTATTTATATACATCATGACTGCCAACATATAAAAGACTTATTGTATTTCTATTTTCAAATCTAAAGACAATTCTGATTTTATAATTCACTGAAAAAGCATATCTTCCTTCTAATCGACCATTCAGTCTGT
>CAYOER010000028.1:0-6326 GCA_964403205.1 uncultured Candidatus Saccharibacteria bacterium
CAATAGTTTTCTCTAACCACTTTTCTCTAGTTATACCATTTTTTCTCCCTACCTTAGTATATATTAGATTAGTAATAGTAGTTATAATACCATCCTTACCAATATCACTAAAACCAAGTTTTTCAAAAACAAAAATAATAGGAATTTTGATAACCTTGGATAACTTTTTTATCATAATCAATATAGTCTATATTATAAAATAATAAAAGTCTAGAAAAATCGCTTTAATTGTGAAAACTAAAATAGTGTGTTAAATTTGTGAATATATGGGTATAATTTCTTATAATAAACATAGACTCATATCATTGCTTAAATATTTGAACACTAAACCTGGATTTAGTAGATTATTTTATTGGATACATGAAATAAGGAAAAATGAATTTAATACAGATAAGTTTATGGCGTTTGAAATGAATGAAGGTTATTTATTAGGTTGTTATAATAACAAAGTAAATACAACATGGAAGAGATTTGCAGAAGATACATTTGAAATAGAGGATACAGCTATTATAAAGAGAATGGCCCCTTATTTTAATTATTTTATAGATATTGGAGCCCATATTGGTTATTATTCATGTTTAATTAGTAGACTTAGACCAGAATCAACTATCATTGCATTTGAACCCTCATTAGAAAATTTCAAATCACTTAAGAAAAATATTGAGATCAACAATATTAAAAATGCAATAATATATCCTATTGGTCTTGGTATAAAAAAAGAGAAACTTATTTTATACGGAATAGATGCAATGGGATCAATAATAAAAGGTACTTATTCACAAATACCAGAAAAAAGTAGTTTAGTAGATATAGATAAACTCGATAATTATATAGATAAGGTCCCACAAAAAGCATCAGTATTTATTAAAATAGATGTTGAGGGTAATGAACACTTTGTCTTACAAGGTGCATCTGAATTCATAAAGAAAATACGACCTATTGGATTTATAATAGAGATCTGTAGGGATTGGAGTGGTGGGAAAAATCCAAATTTTATTAATACATTCTTACTTATGGAAAAATATGATTATGATAGTTATGAGATAAAAGAAGGTGCGATCCTTGAAAAAATAGTTAATAAAGATAGATTAAATGGTGCAAATTACATCTTTATTAGAAAAGATTTATCTTCTAAACTAGAAAAGATTTAAATTAAAGTAATGATAAAACCACTTATTCAAATAGATATAGTATTAAGTATCTTTAATCAAGAAAATCTTATTGAAAGAATACTATATAGTATATTCAAAAATACTATAACTCCATTTAATCTTATTTTAGTATTTGATGGATGTACAGATAGGACAAAACCTAGGGCTTTGAAATATATTAAAAGGTATAAAGCAAAAAATCTTAAGGAATTAATAATAGCTGATGCTCCGAATGTATACGAAACAAAAGCTAATAATATAGGGTTTAAACTGGCAAAGAATGAACATATGATTACCCTACAAGACGATATGGTAATAAATGAATATGGTTGGGAGAGAAGATTGACATATCCACTTCGTAAGTTTGAAGATGTATTAGCTGTTACCGCTAGAATTGCACAGAATATCAATGATTTAACAAATATTAATAATGAATACACAGATAGTATCGGAAAAGAATTGAATAACCTATCTCGAAATATATTTGCCATACGAGATGTAATAAATCGTGGACCAGTGGCTTTTAATATGTATCATTTGAGTAAATTAAATTACCTCAATGAAAATTATGCCCCATCAGACCTAGATGATGCAGACCTTTCTCTTAGAGCATGGGAAAAATATAAACTTCGTGTCGGAGTATATTATATAAATTATATTTCACCATTATATTGGAGTAAAGGTAGATCAAATGAATCTACAATGAATGTACCTGTTTCTATAAAACGTAATAGTATAAAGATAATGAATGATCATAAAGATTATCTAGAGACAAAGATTAAACATAATGATAATATTCTAATCCTAGAAAAAGAAATAGATTACTTATCATCTAGATATAGTATAAATAACATTTTTTATATATTCTGTCGTCCATATAGAATAAATAGAAAAGCTACAAAATATATAATCTTAAGAATAAAAGACTTTATAAGAAAAGTAATACTATATAAAATATAACTTTTTAAAGTTTATTTCCTTTGATCATAAATAAAATAGCTTTCTTAATACCCTGTTCTTGAGCTAAGGCGGTTATATGAGAACCGAGAAGTCTGAAGAGTGGTCGTTTTATAGCTTCTATATATTCATGTTTTCTAATACGCCATGTCATACCTAATGCTCTTTTATCTATCCTTAAAGGAAATTGTAGAAACCAATATAATTTTCGTAAGAAAATATTATTTTGAACATAATCAATTGTCTTTTCATCAATAATAATTTCTTCATTATGCTTAATACACGAATCAATATAACCCTTAAAATCATTATAAAGACGTACTTTATTTGTATATGCCATATCGAAAGCTTTCATTGTAGAATCAGAAGCATGAGTCTTACTCCATGCTTTATGTGAAAAATAATCTATCCAATATGCTCCAACTTTCCAACGTCTATCTCTCCAGGCACGAAGTGATAATTCATGATCATCAATAGCACATGGAGCATATTTATCATTCAAATAGTTAAGGTCTTTAAGATAATCTATTCTAAATGCAATAGGGCCACGATTTATAACATCTCGTATGGCAAATATATTTCTAGACAATGTATTAAGTTCTCTACCCTTTTGATTTACTAATTTCTGAACTCCATTATTGATACTTTCAATATTCTCCGCAATTCTAGCAGTCACCGCTAATACATCATCAAACTTACGCAATGGATAAGTAAGTCTCCTTTCCCAACCATATTCTCTTATTACCATATCGTCTTGAATAGTAATCATGTATTTTGTCTTAGCTAATCTGAAAGCAAAATTATTTGCCCTTAATTCAAAAAGATTGGGTGTATCATGAATAATAAGTTCTAATAAAAGATGTGGCTTGACTTTCTTTATATATTTTAAAGCACGTGGTTTAGTACGATCACTACAACCATCAAAAATAATAATGAGATTGAACGGAGTAGTAGTATTTCTAAATACACCATATAGTACACGCTCAATAATTTCCTCCTGATTAAAGATGGTAATGACAATATCAAGACTTTCTAATAATTTTAGAGTATTATTCATAGTAATAATGTATAACATATATAATATCTTTTGTATAGAACTTTACAGAAAGAATACAAAATGATACAAATCATGCAGATTAAACAGACGACAAAACAATAACAGAAAGAATCCACATGCACATTAAAAATTCGCAGGAACCAAACATCTTGCTTCTATATTCACCACAGAGATTTGATAAGCGTTTCGGTGCTGTCAAACCTGAGGGTTCACTTGGACTCATCTATCTTGCAGGAGCATTAAGAGACAATGGCTATAATGTCAAAGTCCTTGATTGTTCTGTGGGAAATGATGATCATCAACTCGAAGAAACATTCTTTAGACAGACACCACTTGAGAATGGAATGACCAGAGTGGGCTTGCCCATTGAAGAAATTGTTCGACAAAGTCGAGATTTTGATATTATTGGTATAAGCTCAATCTTCACTGCTCAAACAAGTATGGTAAAGGAAGTCATTTCTTCCATTAGGCAAGCATATCCAGAAAAACTCATCCTTGTCGGAGGAGTAAATGCTAGGGCTCAAAAAGAACTTTTCCTTCGTATCGGAGCTGATATTGTTTTCTTGGGAGAAGCAGAAAGAACTATCCTTGAAGTGTGTAACCTATTACGCCAAGGTAACAGAGACTTCAGATCCGTTTCTGGGATAGCTTTTCTTCAGGATAGTCAAATAAAAACCAATCCAACAATATTTGTGGAAACAAACCTTGATAATCTGCCATTTCCAGCATGGGATTTATTGCCATTGAATAAATACTGGAAAATCGCCAGACCTCATGGAGGAGGTTTTTCAGCAGAGCATCCAGTAAAGTATGCTGCTGGTATGTCATCCCGAGGATGCCGATACAAATGTGAATTTTGTCATATTGGTCTAGAAGAACAAGGTTCTGATTCAGGTTATCTTCGTCAATTAAGATTGAAATCACTCGAAAGGGTTATCGAAGAAATACAAAGACTCATCGACCTGCAAGTTGAGCATATTTTCTTGGAAGATGATTCTCTTCTTGGTAAAAAACAGAGAGCGTTGAGCATTTTCCGAGAGATTATTAAATTCAAGATCAAACTCTCCGGTGTGAATGGAATCAATGTTGCTCATCTGTGCACATCGAAAGATGGTAGACAAGGTGCTGTCGATGATGAGACCATGGAAGTCATGGCTCAAGCAGGATTTCAAAAATTCATGCTACCAGTGGAATCTGGATCACAAAGAATTATCGACAAATATGCTACAGGGAAAGTCAATCTCAGTGTACATGATATTACTGGATTGATCAGGAAAGCTAAAGCCCTAGGCATGTCAATTGGAGGCAACTACACATTCGGCTATCCGGATGAGACGGAACAAGAAATGATGGAGACATTCGAATTGGCAAAGCGTCATATGGGAGAGGGATTAGATAATGCTAATTTTATGCTTATCACCCCATTCCCTGGAACAGCCTTCTATGAACAATCTGTTAAAGAAGGTCTTCTTCTACCGAATATCGAGCTTGAGGACTACGATTGGATGAGGCTCGTTATCAAGACCATAATTCCAGGTGAGAAACTGATGGATATGATGATAAGAGGATGGGAAGAGATAAATAGACCGGAACGTATACAACGTATCAGGTCTCTCACTCCAGATAGTATGGTCCCTGCAATTACTTAGCACACTTTCGCTAGAAGAGTTGGTTGGTTCAATCCCTACCAGCTCTTATTTTTTATAAAATATTTGACAATCTATATTATATATTATATATTTTTAACTAGATGATTGCTCATTGATTGATCGTTCATCTAGACAATTAACCCAAAAAATAGAAATGGAGGATGCAAATGAGTTACAACAAACCACCCGAACTGATTAACTTTGAAATCACCTTTGATGCAGGGTATGGACGATGTATGGCCAAGAGAACATTCAGGCCTACCATTGGAGATGACTATATTTATACAATATGGTGGTATACAAAGGGATTTCCATCAATTGTATTTCCACTCACTGTGAACAGAGAAGTTATAGCAGTGAAAGAATTCCGGCATGGTATAGTTGATTTTTCTCTTGAATTACCAGGTGGATTACCAACTCATCAAGAAGGAGAGACTTTAGAAGAAGTGGCTAGACGCGAACTCCAAGAAGAGACTGGTTACATAGCTGGTAATATCATCAAGCTTACCTGCGATCCATGGGTAGAGACCCAATCAATCAATTTACGATTTTATCCTTTTCTAGCTCTCAATTGTAGACTTGCGAGCAAACCAGTATCAGAGGAGACAGTAATATCAGAAACAATTCTCATACCCCTCGAAGAGTGGTATAGGAAGATCTTTAATGGCGAAATTGTTTGTAGTACTACAATTACCCATTCCTTACTGGTACTACCGCATCTTCTTAAAGAAGGCCTTAGATTCAAATAGGAGATAAGAAACCAAATAACACACTAGTCAAATTGGCTCAAGTGTGTTTTTTATACTTATATTTCTACTTCGTCTTTTATTTTTTTTATAATTTTACTTGTTGAGATATTATTAAATTCTGGTGGACATGTACGTTCTAAGATTATCATCTTAATATTAAAATCTTTTATTAATTTTTGCCTTCTTGGAATATCAGATGCATCTACATTTACAATATAAATATCTGGCTTTAACTCATCAAAAAATATAGGCAACATTGCCAATATATCATCATTAGGTGCATTCATATCAAGTAAAACATAATCAACTGGTTTCAAAGAAGAAACCATTTTAAGACGTGTTGATTCATTTTGAATAGGACGTCCCTTACCCTTATTATTAATCTTCTGATTATAATCATTACCAAGAGCAACAACTAATATATCTCCATATTTATGGCAATCTTCGAAAAAGAGTACATGTCCAGCATGTGTTAAATCAAAAGTACCAGAACAAAATACTATTTTTTCATCTCTATGCTTCTGTCTAATATATTGTAAATCTTTAAATTCTATAATACTCATAATAATAGTTAATTACAATTATGCTACAATTTATGATATAAATAAAGGATAGTAATCAAAATATATTAAATATATGCCCTTCCTCTTCAAAAAACTAGAAATACCAGAAGTAATACTTATAGAACCAGCAATAATGACTGATGAACGTGGTTTCTTCATGGAAACCTATAAATCAAGTGTTTTCAGAGAAAATAATATAC
>CAYOER010000029.1:0-5727 GCA_964403205.1 uncultured Candidatus Saccharibacteria bacterium
TCTCTATGAACTGTGCACCAATATTGGATGTCATGATTATTACTGTGTTCTTGAAATTCACTACTCTGCCCTTAGAATCTGTCAGACGACCATTGTCAAGAACCTGTAGGAGAATATTGAAGACTTCTGGATGTGCCTTTTCTATTTCATCAAATAGTATTACAGAATATGGACGATGTCGTACTAGCTCGGTGAGATTACCACCTTCATCATGACCGATATATCCTGGAGGTGCACCTATAAGCTTGGACACAGAATGCTTCTCCATAAACTCTGACATATCTACACGTATAAGTGCTTTATCATCATTAAATAGGAATTCTGCAAGAGCTTTGGTAAGCTCGGTCTTACCGACACCAGTAGGACCAAGGAAAATAAATGAACCAATAGGACGAGAAGGATCTGCAATACCCGCTCTTGAACGCTTTATTGTATCTGATATTTTCTTTACTGCTTCATCTTGGCCTATTATGCGTTTCTTTATCTCTTCTTCTATTCTTGCGAGTTTCAATGCTTCTTCTTCCATCATTCTATTTACAGGTATACCAGTCCAACGAGAAACAACATCAGCAATATCCTGCTCTACTATTTCTTCTTTCAAGATTCTTCTTGAACTCTGCAATTTCTTCAAACGTTTATTTTTATTTTCTAATTCTTTCTCTAATGCCGGTATCTTGCCATAGCGTATCTCTGCAGCCTTGGATAAATCCGCCTTAGCTTCTACAGCTTCTGCTTCTATACGAAGTGTTTCCAAATCTTTCTTTATTTTCTTTATATCTGTAATAGTATCTTTTTCATTTTTCCATTTGAGTTCTAGTTCAGATGTACTCTCACGTAGATCTGCAATTTCTTTTTCTATCTTCTGTGTACGTGCTTTAGCATTCTTATCTTTTTCACTTTCTTTCTTCAATGCTTCTTTTTCAATTTCTAGACGCATTATCTTCCTACGAGTTTCCTCTAGCTGTGGAGGCATATTCTCTAGGGAAATCTTCAGTGCAGATGCAGCCTCGTCTATAAGATCTACTGTTTTATCTGGTAGGAATCTATCAGAAATATATCTACTAGAGAGATTAACTGCAGCTACTATTGCATCATCTGTAATACGTACCCCATGATAGAGTTCGTATTTCTCTTTCAGACCACGCAGTATTGCAATAGCGTCTTCTATAGAAGGTTCACTAACATGCACTGGCTGGAAACGGCGTGTCAGAGCTGGGTCCTTCTCTATATGTTTCTGATACTCCTTTATCGTTGTAGCACCGATAGCACGTAGCTCACCTCTTGCTAATGCAGGTTTCAACATATTGCTTGCATCCATAGATCCCTCACTAGCACCAGCACCGACTAGGGTATGTATTTCATCTATAAAGAGAATGATCTTGCCATCAGAACGCTCTATTTCTTTCAAAATATTTTTCAATCTTTCTTCGAATTCCCCACGGTATTTCGTACCAGCTATGAGAGATCCTAGATCTAGAGATACTAGTTCTTTATCCTTCAGAGATTCTGGAACATCGCCTTGGGACATACGTATTGCAAGTCCTTCTACTATTGCAGTTTTCCCTACTCCTGCTTCACCGATGAGTATTGGATTATTTTTCGTCCTACGAGATAGTATTTGTATTATTCTGAGTATTTCATTATCTCTACCGATAACTGGATCGAGTTTATTTTCTTTTGCAAGCTTGGTGAGACTCCTAGCATACTTTGAAAGAGTCCTCATTTTCTTTGGCTTATCGTCTTCTCCTTCTGGAGAATTCTTCAATTCTTGTATAATAGCTAGAACATTCTGTCTGTCTATTTTGAATCTTGTAAGAATATCTTTTGCTTGATTCTGAATATCGAAACATCCTACAAATAAATGTTCGGTAGAAATGAATTCATCTTTCAATGACTGTGCGACTTTACCTGCATGCTCGATAATAGCTGCAAGTTCTGGAGTAAGATATATCTGATACGAAGGAGAGAGTGTCCTACCGGCCTCTGGAGCTTCTATATTCTCTAGTATTACATCAGTAAGAAGTATAGTATCTATTTCCAATTTATCTAGAATAGAAGCAACCATACTCTCTTCTTGTAAAATGAGAGCACATAAGAGATGTACAGGGTTCACATGATTCTGCCCTCTTTCAATAGCTAATTCATGAGATCTCCTCAATGCCTCTTTTGCTTTTGTTGTGAAATTGGTAAGTGGCGGCATATATAATATATATTGTATCTAATACGGCTTATAATAATGACAAAACGCTGTAATGTCAATATTATCTAGAAATAACAGGAATACTAGCCCTTAAAGCATTTATAGGATAGAAAATGCCTTTATTATTATTTGAATTATTTTTGAAAGAAGAAGTCTCTATACCTATCACTTCTCCATATATAGTAAAGAGTGGACTACCGAGCTCTAGTGATGCTGGATTTATAGATGTAAATATTGGACTAACTAGGGTGAGGGCTCCGGAAGAATCATTGCCATCTGTCTTTTCTATTATTCCTTGATCTAGAGCATTACCGTCTTTACCAGAAAGAGAAAATACTGATTGACCTAATTTCAAAGATGAAGCAAAACTTATAGGAACTATTCCCATATTATCTAGAGTTGCTTTTGGAATATTGACTGATAGGAAAACTATATCGCCATTGATCTGTGACTGTACTGTATAGATTGGGAATTCCTGACCATCATAGAATCTAGCCACTAAGCCTTCTTTATTATCTGCTATAACAGCTTTATCTGTGAGTATTACAGCTTCATTGGAAACTATTATTCCTAATCCAATAGTTGATTCTGCATTACTTCCAGGCTTTTTTATCTTTACTATACTTTTATTTATTTTCTCTGCATTATTTGCAACTTGATCTTCATAGCTTATTACACTAGCAGTACTAGTCTCTGCTGGTGCAGATGATACTACTCTTTCTATCGTTCTTTCTACAACACGATTTATAGTCTGAGTAACTCCGGTAGAGCTTTGGTCCATAAGTGATACAGTCACAATACCAGTTGCCATAGATGTGACAAAACTTACAAAAAGAGTTAGAAGGACTATTTGTTGTTTCGTAAGATGTTCCATATGTACCTATATTATATATGCTAGTAAAACCCTAGTCAAAGAGCGATTTTTCTGATAAAGTGTGAATCTATGATAAAGAAAGTTCTAAATGGCAATATAGAGAAAAGACCTCCTGTTATAGTGATAATGGGTCATATTGATCATGGGAAAAGTACTCTTTTAGACTATATAAGAAAATCAAATATTGTAGCAGGCGAAGCAGGCGGTATCACACAGCATCTCGGTGCATATGAATTGGTATATACGAATTCAGACGGTAAAACAAATCAAATAACTTTCCTAGATACTCCCGGACATGAAGCATTCTGTTCTATACGCGAACGTGGAGCAGTCGCTGCAGATATCGCTGTGCTCGTTGTCTCTGCAGAAGATGGGGTGAAACCTCAGACAGTAGAAGCATTGAAATGTATAAAGAAAGAAAATATGCCTTTCATTGTGGCAATAAATAAAATAGATAAACAAGGTGCAAATATAGAATTGACGAAACAGAGTCTAGCAGAAAATGAAATCTATGTAGAAGGATATGGAGGAGATATACCAGTAGTCGGAATATCTGCGCTTAATGGCAAAGGTGTACCAGAATTATTGGATATGATAATACTCCTAGCAGATATGGAAGATCTGAAAGCAGATAGGAATAAGAAAGCAGAAGGAGTAATAGCCGAAGCAACTCTGGATAATAAAAAAGGTATAAGCGCTACAATACTTATAAAAGACGGCACACTATCAAGCGGTATGTATATAGTCTCTCACAATGCCTATGCTCCAGTACGCATAATGGAAGATGGCAATGGTAAATCAATAAAATCTGCAAGTTTCTCTAGTCCGGTAAAGATAATCGGTTGGAATAGATTACCCATAGTCGGTGCTGAATTCATTTCTCTAGAAAATAAAAGAGAAGCAGAAGAAATAGCAGAACAATATAAAGAAAAAGTAGAAGAAAGTATAGTAGATAATAATGAAAAAGATTTTCTTATTATTCCACTTATAATCAAAGCCGATGCTACAGGTAGCCTAGATGGTATAAAGCATGAATTGAAAAAGATAAAAAATGATAAAGTTAAAATAAAAATAATAGATGAGGGCATAGGAAATATAAATGAAAGCGATGTAAAGAAAGCCCAAAGCAATAAAAATATAATTATACTTTCCTTCAATGCAAAACCAGATGCAAAAGCAAAAAGTATATTAGAAAGAGAGACGATACAGATGCAGAGTTTCGATATTATCTACAATCTAACAGAGTTCGTAAAGAATCTAGTCATATCCAATGTCCCAAAAGAATATATAGATGAAATAAGTGGTATAGCAAAGATACTTATGATATTTAGTAAAAATAAAGACAAACAGATACTAGGTGGCAAGGTAGAAAAAGGCAGTATTCATGTCGGATCAGAGGTCAAAATATTACGAAGAGAGGGAGAAATAGGAATAGGTAAAATAAAGGAATTACAGCAACAGAAAGTAAAAGCAAGTGAAATAAATGAAGGTTATGAATTCGGAGCGCTCATAGAATCAAAAATAGAAATTGCAAAAGGAGATAGAATACAGTGTTTCAAAACTATTGAAAAGAAAATAGAGTAAAGATAAATAAAAAGTAAAAAAATATGGCAATAAAAGATGAAATATTAAAAGACTTGATAAAGAAAGTAGCAGGAGAATTCATACAGAAAGAGTCAAACTACACTTCCCTTATCACTATTACTGATGTATCCCTAGCAGAACGTGGTAAACGTTCCAATATTTTCTTTACTGTTTTGCCAGAAAATAAAGAAGAAGCGGTTCTAGATTTCTTGAAAAGAAAAAGGAGTGACTTCAGAGAATTCTTCAAAGGTAGGTCTAGAATGCGAGCTCTTCCCTTTTTTGATTTTGAAATTGATAAAGGAGAAAAGAACCGTCAGCATATAGACGAGATCGCTAGAAATGTTATAGAATAGGTGTGGTTGGGAAGGTGAGAATGTATGTTGAGGGCATATCCGCAGGCCGATGAGGCCGAGGACTAGGAAATTTTTAGCAAAAAATTTCCGTATGACCGAAACATATATTCTCACCTTCCCTACACGATACATTATAAAAGTGGCGTAGTGGTGAAGTTGGTCAACACAACAGTCTGCAAAACTGTCATGCGCCGGTTCGAGCCCGGCCTACGCCTCCATTATGCTCTGAGACTCCCTCTAGAGGCACCATTACCGCTTCTTGTAATCTTTTCTAGTTCTCTCTGTAAATTTAATAATTCCATATGCACATTTCCTCTATGTACTAACAACATATTTTTCTCATTCTCTAATCCTTTCATCTCTTTATCTATTTTATCGAATACATCTTTAGCATGCTTATGCTCATATTCCTTCTTACGGATCTTATCATCTAAGATCTTTATTTCCCTACTCTCTTCATCTAGAGTATTTTTCAATCTTTCTAATTGTTGTGGTGAATTTACATCTTGCATACTTACATGATAGCATATTAGTATAAATAGTGAATATGCCCGGGTGGTGTAATTGGTAGCCACAGCAGACTTAAAATTTGCCGTCGTAAGACATGTGGGTTCGAGTCCCACCCCGGGCACCAAAATCTAGATTGCTAATTAGCACTATTTCTGTTACATTTTTCCATAAGCGCCCATAGCTCAGTTGGTAGAGCAGATCCCTCT
>CAYOER010000030.1:0-4778 GCA_964403205.1 uncultured Candidatus Saccharibacteria bacterium
AAATCATGGACATTATACTTTGGATGATATGGTAACAGAGGAATTTCCGGAATTGCTAGAGATGATTTTAGATTAAATTATTAACTAATTAAATCATCTGTTCTACCTCGGAAACAGTTTTTTATGTCTTTTACTGATATACCTTGATAATTCCTTCCAGTATTCATTAATTGATTCACTCATAGCTATTTTTGGATTTTTATTTTCCATTATTTCATTAAGAGAAACATCTTTTTCATGCCATAATTTTCCATCTTCAAGACATATTTGAATTGGTGGTATGATTTTATCTAAGGCATATATGAACTTACTTTCTATATCATTTTTCTCTTCATATTTACTGATAATTTTTATTAATGTCTTGAATTTAGGAAAACGTTTACTTATTTTTATTAATGATTCTTTTTCTCTTCGTTTTTTCGACTCATGATTATTCTTATTTTTATCAAAAATATATGTATCTCCAGCATAAACTTCCACAAGATCATGCGCCAGTGCATACATTAGGCATAATTCTTTATTTAATTTCAATTTATCTGTTTCGATAATATACCAAGCTACCATTGCTAATTGATAGCTATGCTCAGTATCATTTTCAAAATGCTTAGCGTGAGGTGAACGTGATATTCTTATTATTTCTCTGAATTCATGTGTAAATTGGATAAAATCAATTAAATTCTTAAATTTTTTAGAAAAGTTTTTCATTTTGATATTATTATATCTGATAAATCGAATTGTATATTATATTGATTTTTAAAACAAATATTTGACAATAAACATCATTTCTAATAATCTGACACTAGATCAACCACAAATACCTATGCCAAAAGAAATCGAAAAGAAATACCGTGTCGTCGGATTTACATCACGACAAATTCCGACAGATGCCAAGTCTATGGAGATTTTACAGATCTATCTGAAGAGAGATGATCGCCCAGGGATTGAGTGCCGCATCCGTCGCAAACTCATTTGCGGTAAGAACTCATATTACTATACGGAGAAAACTCCAACCGATCAGACTGGTGTACGTAGTGAATCTGAAGAAGCGATCACGGAAGAGCGTTATTGGTTTTTACTCACACGCTATGTAGATAGCACTTGTAAACCAATCGCAAAATCCAGATTCAAATTCGAAGTCGATGGACACATCCTCGAATTGGATGTTTATGAAGGAGAATTAGATGGTCTTGTGACTCTGGAAATCGAGTTCCCAGATGAAGATTCGATGGCAAGATTTGTACCACCGACTTTCCTAAACCTTGTGGATGTCACAGGTGACAAGCGTTATTCCAACAGAATGTTGGCGGAGAAGGGGATACCACAGTTTTAAGATACGAACTCCTCATAAGTTTTTCAGAGCCCTGCGTGATTAACGTATGGGCTTTATTTATAAAACCCACCCCAACCGCTAGCAGTTGGGGTGTTGCGGTTTAGGGAAGATCAGATCTCCCAAACCAATTCCTGTTTCTTCTGTTCATTTTGTGATCCATTCCGAGTACGTGGCGTGAGAAGTTCAACCTTCGCTCTTTCTGCTTCATTTTCTTTCTCTGATCTATCCCTTCTGGTTCTGAGTTTGAAGGTTTCTTTCCTAGGCTCAATTACAAGTTTAGGCATCATGCTACTTTTTCCTTCGATGATTGATGTTAACCATCATGAATCCTTAAACATTTTATCATGACTTGTATATAACAACTACTTTCTTTTTATAGATTTTTAATGTAGTATATTTCTTTATGGAAATAATGAAAAAAATAATAAGCGTCTCGCTATGGCTCACTGTAGCTGTACTCGTTGTACCATGCTTATTTGTTTCCAATTATATCTATCCTGCTTGGGATAAATGGGGAGAGAAATTCTAGTGTTTGGCCTAAATATTGACAAAAACCAAGTTTCCTGTATACTTGTATAGTAAGTTTTCCTAGTCGCTTACGTTTATATTTAAAGACGAGGTTAAAAAGAAAATGGCAAAGAAGCTATATGTAGGAGGTATTTCTTACGGTACTAGCGAAGATACGCTGAAGAAGCACTTCGAAGCTGCCGGAGCAGTCGAATCAGCAAGCATAATCATGGACAAGATGACAGGCCGATCAAAAGGCTTTGGATTCGTCCAAATGGCAAATGATGCTGAGGCAGACAACGCTATTAATATGTTTAATGGCAAAGAGCTCGAAGGAAGATCTCTTACTGTTAACGAGGCTCGCCCTATGGAGCCACGTGCTCCTCGTGGAAACAGCAGAGGAGAAGGACGTAGCAACTGGTAATATCAGACTCGTCTAATCAAACAAAAAACACTATTCTTCTGAATAGTGTTTTTTGTCTATTAACCTTCTACTTATTAATCAATATTTTCCCACCATTTCGATATTGGAGCTGTTTTTATTATTTCTATAACTTTATCTAAATTATCTGTGACTATGAATAGGTCTAGATCATCTGGAGATATAGCATGATGTTTCTCTAACATATATGATGAAATGAAATTCCTGAATGCATTCCAATAATCTTTACCTACTAGTATCATCGGTACTCTCGGTATTTTATTAGTTTGTATTAGAGTAATAATAGTGAAGAATTCATCGAATGTTCCATATCCACCAGGGAAGAATACGAATGACTCGGCGGAGAAAGCAAGCATTGCTTTCCTAATGAAAAAGTATTTGAAATTAACATCATGATCTAAATAGGCATTCTTATGCTGTTCATTCGGAAGGTAGATAGTGAAACCTACAGAATTACCTTGTGCTTCCTGTGCACCGAGATTAGCTGCAGACATTATCCCTGGTCCACCACCTGTTATCACTGTGTATTCCAATTCTTTAGCAATACGATATGCTAATTCCTGTGCTTGTCTATAATGTGGACTGGCTGGAGTAGAATGAGATGAACCAAATATTGTTACAGATTTCGGATATTTCTTCATTTCTTCGAAACCATTTTTGAACTCCTTACCTATCTCCTCCATATGCTCGTGGATATTCTCATTTATTTCTTGCTTTGATAACTTACTATTCATTTTGTTTTATTTATATTATAGGTATAGTATATCATCATGAGTCATATATTCCATATAGAGAAAAATATAAAAGGTAAAAGGGGAAGAGTTGGGAAGATTGAGACAGCACATGGAATAATAAATACTCCTGCTTTTATTGTCGTAGGTACGAAGGCCACAGTGAAATCTCTCTCACCAGAACAAGTCTCTTCTCTCGGTGCTCAGGCGGTACTTGCAAATACCTATCATCTATATCTAGAACCAGGGGATAAAATAATAAAAAAGGCAGGTGGAATACATAATTATATGAATTGGCAAAGCCCTACCTTTACTGACTCTGGTGGTTTCCAAGCATTCTCTCTCGGTGCCGGCTTTGATAAAAGTGTTGGTAAGATTAATAAATCAAATAATAAAATAGAGGAAGGTAGCGATATACCTTCCTCTGGTTCATCTCTAGCTAGGATCAATGAAGACGGAGTAGAATTTAAGTCCATAATAGATGGCAGTACACATCACTTCACACCAGAAGTTTCAATAGAAATACAGCATAATATTGGCGCAGATATAATATTTGCCTTTGATGAATGCACATCTCCAACTGCAGAATATAAATATCAGAAAGAAGCAATGGATAGAACACATAGATGGGCTAGGAGATCATTAGATTTCCATAAAAATAATAAAGACAAAGAGCAATACCTATTTGGTATAGTGCAGGGAGGTCGCCATAGAGATTTACGACAGGAAAGTGCTAGGGTTATAGGAGGAATGGAATTTGATGGATTCGGTATTGGTGGATCATTCGATAAAGAAGATATGCATAATGCCGTGGGTTGGGTAGCGGATCTACTTCCAGAAGATAAGCCGAGACATCTACTTGGTATTGGTGAACCAAATGATATTCTTCTGGGTATTGAAAATGGAATGGATACTTTCGACTGTGTTTCTCCGACACGCATAGCTCGTAATGGTGCTTTCTATACGAGAGGAGGTAGAATGAATATTTCAAATGCAAAGTATAGAAATGATTTTACAAAATTAGATAAAGATTGTTCTTGCTATACCTGTATGCACTATACCCGTGCATATATTTCACATCTTTTTAGAGCAAAGGAGATATTCGGAGCAACACTACTCTCTATTCATAATCTTTTCTATATAGTTAGTCTGGTAGAAGGGGCAAGATTGGCAATATTAAATGATAGTTTTGAGGAATATAAGAATAAGTGGCTCAAATAAGCCATATTTTGCTATTTTCATATATAAAGTTATAAAATCGCTTGACAAGTTTATAATATATGCTATACTGGTATCAGATAGGTATGAGCAGCTCCCTGGAAAGCTGACAACCGGTGAAAGATGCCCATTGCCCCTTAGGTGAGTCAGGGCGATGAAATCACTATCATCGGTGAAAAAAATAAAAAAAATAGACTCACCACTTCCGGACGCGTCCGCCGAGGGAAAAGTGCTAAGGCACAGATCGCTTGTTTAGGTTCAACCTATCAGCGAACACCAGTGCCCCATGCCACCCTCATTCGCGTCCGATCCGCGCGGGACGTTTCAAATCGGGAGAAACCGTCTGGTTGCTGGGAATTACTAACCCAGTACAACCTCTACGCCTCCTAGCGTCCCGCCACTGGCCCCCACTTGCGATTTTGACCGAGTCTTTATAGACAAAGTTGATGTTCGCGAGTCGGGGGCCTTTTTCATTATCTAGACTAATCTCCTATACTATTGTCCAACTAGAAACTTTATCAAAATTTTATTATTTTTTTATTATTTCTTT
>CAYOER010000031.1:0-4716 GCA_964403205.1 uncultured Candidatus Saccharibacteria bacterium
ATGAAATAGATCTAGCAAGACCAAAAGAAAATGAAAAGAATACAGGATTCCTACCGATGGAGCGAGCATGGATAGATCAGATAATTCAAGAAGGATATATAGATACTTTTCGATATTATAATCCAAATAAAACAAATGCATATACATGGTGGGATATGAAAACTTTTGCAAGAGAAAGAAATGTCGGTTGGAGATTGGATTATTTTTTCATTTCGAATGGGCTTTTGAAAAATGTGGAAAAGTCCAGTATATTAGCCAATATAACTGGTTCAGATCATTGTCCGATAGAATTGATTTTAAATTAAATCATTATTTTTCTATAAATCTTAAAGTATTTAGAATAATATTCTTTCATAATATTTTCCATCATATATTCAATCGGTGAGAAATTATCTGTGAGAATTTGAGCATTCTCTATATCATTTTTTTCATCAAGATTCTTTTTATTAAATAATATTCTTGATAAAAATAGACTAGGATCGATTATGCCTAGATCTTTCTTTAGTGTTTCATAGTCAATATACTTACTATTTTTAACTGCAATTATCGTAATACTTTGTATCATTTTTGGATCTGTACCAAAAGCGAAAATATAATTATTTGGAAATGATATATTTATTGTTTTATATATACTTTCAAATATCTTAGAATTCTTCCCTTCCAATGATCCTATAAAATTTATAGCATATATACCATTATTATTTAAATTATCTTTTATACTATCTACAAATTCTGTAGTAAGTAAATGCCAAGGAACCGATATGAAAGAATTATAAGCATCACCATATATTAGGTCATATTTATCATTAATTGTGTTATTTTTTGTAAACTTCATTCTTGCATCACCTACTTCTGTCTTAATGTTGTATTTATCTAAATCAAAATAATTTTTCCCAATTATTTCTATTTCTGGATCAATCTCGGAAACAGATATCTGAGAATTGGGATACTGTTCTCTAAAATGTATCGGCAATGTATAAGCCCCAGCTCCTATTATATGGATTCTATCTATTTTTTTAGAAAAGGCTGGAAATATTGGATAAATATCTGTATAAAAATATTTTGAACGATTTTCTGTATGTATACTATGTGAATCTATATCTAAAAAAAGTAGTTTATTCTTTCCAAATTGAGGAAAAATATCATAATTAACCACCTTTGCTTGATAATATGGTGTCTCTTTTTGATAAATTACATTTTTAGATAATGAATTTTCTTTTTTAGAATATAATAAGATAAAAAAAATAATAAATATTATTATCAAAAATAAAACATGGTATTTAAGGTAAATAGACGATTTACTCATGGAATTTATATAGAAAAAATAAAAAAGAAGAATAAAGACAAATGAAATGAAATAAATAGATCCAGAACTACCAATTTTTGAAATAAAATAGAAACCAGTAATAAAGACTCCTAAAATACTACCAAATGACCATAATCCAGATAATAAGCCATATTTCTTACCTATATTTTCAATATTATTTACATAAAGATTAAATATTATAGGCGATATGGTTCCTATTGCTATAGATGGAAATAGATATAAAAAGATACATACCAGAATACTATGAGTTATTATTGAATATGATGGATCTATAATGAAATCTAGATTTTTTGAAAGTGGAATTATGAGATATACGAAAAACGCAGATATTAGAAATGATATAGACAATACTCTTTTTTTGTAAATTTTCACATATCTATCTGCTATCCTTCCACCCAATAAATTGCCTATGGATAGTCCCAGAAGAATAATCCCAATTATAGATGTCCATGTAAAAATGGATGAACCTATGAGTGGAGCTACTATTCTAGAAGATATTAACTCAATTGTCATTAAAGAAAACCCTGCAATAAAAGCACTAATATAATATTGAAACATAACAGCATTATTTCATATTAATTAATATAATACCAATATGTCTTTTATAAAAGACAAAGATTTAATGTAGTTATCCACATATTTATATTTAATGTCCTTTACATGTCTTTTAGTAATGATAGAATATATACAGATTAGGAATGTTCCAAAATAAACCGAGAAGGAACGATCCAATTGTTCTTTGTAAATAGTGTGAGTGGGTAGTAGGCTCTTTTTTGAAGTACGAGGAAGAGAAGACAACCCTGAGCCAGCTTAGGCATGATACGCGTTTCTTTTCAAAAACAATTTATTATAATTCCCCTCTGGGAATATTTAACTTTAGATAGCAAACGCAAAATCTCCCATAGTAGGCACAGTGGTCAGCTTCGTTCGGTCACATGACCGCTTCTATACGACTTCGTCAAAAACCGCGTTCAAGTAAACGCACGGTTCAATCTAACCTCTGAATCGCGCAGTTCACTATAATTGACGCGGTTTTGTTGTTTCATATGAAACGTTTCTCATGAAACATAGTACTTTTTCCTTATTTCTCCTATATTTTCCTCCTCTAATTCACTTTTCTTCTTTTTTGCTTCATCTCCCATCGATTTTAGCTCTTTTTCTGATAATTTGGCTAATTCTATAGCTTTTTTCTCTAAAAAATCAGATGTATTAAGTTTTGGATCTTCTAACACTTCTTCTAGTAAAATATGTAAAATATGACCAATTTTCGGTCCTGGTGTTTCATGTGTAACATCCATAACCCTTTTTCCATCTATTTTAAGCATTGTTACAGATATTGGGTCTCTAAGAGCTTCTTCTACCATTGCTTTATATTTCCTTAATCTATAGGGATTTTCTTTTGGCCTGCCTGTTCCAATACGATCACATATACGTATATTCATAAGATCCCATATATTTTCTGGACCAACATTATTTATCATTCTTCTAACTGCAGATATGGTGATTTCCTCAGTATCAGAGAAGAACATATGCCAGCGAATAAGCTTTGTTACCTTTTCAATGATTTTTACCGGAAACTTCATTCTCTCAAGTATTCTTTTTGTTACACGTGAACCCACCACTTCATGGCCATAAAACGTTATTTGTCGTGTTTCACGTGAAAAATCCTTAGTTTCTGGCTTGGAAATATCATGAAATAGGGCAGAAAGACGTATTTCCAGTGGCCAGTCCTTATCTGCGGAGTGTTGAACGGTTCTTAGAAGATGTTCCCATACATCATAGGCATGAGCTTGATTCTGTTCTACACCCTTAGCTTTTACTAATTCTGGTATTATAAGGCTTAGAATATGAGTTTCTTCGAGTAATTCTATACCCCTTTTAGGGTCTTTTGACATTACAATTTTAATAAATTCATCTCTAATTCTTTCTATTGATACATTCTTTAATAGAGAAATATGGCTTTGTATAGCCGTTTTTACATCATTATGGCATGTGAAACCAAGCTCGGTAGCTAGTCTGATAGCTCTTATCATTCGTAGAGCGTCTTCCCCAAACCTATCTTCTGGTTTACCGACTGTCCTTATGACCTTGTCCTTTATATCTTTGAAACCACCATAAAGATCGATTATGTCCTTTATTGCGCCATTTGAAAGATTTACTGCAATGGCGTTTATAGTGAAATCTCTACGCTTGAGATCATCCTCAATTTTTTTGCTAAATTTGACTTCATCTGGATGTCTATAATCACTGTATCCAGTCTCTAGCCTATAAGGTGTGACTTCTACGATTTTCAAGGTTTCATCTATAGTACTTTCATTTACCACACCGACAGTGCCAAATTTATTTTCATAGAAAGTCTTTGGAAAAAGGGGAATTATCTGTTCTGGAATTGCATTTGTAGTAATATCCCAGTCCTTTGGAATTCTTCCTAGAAAAATATCTCGTACGCATCCTCCGACAAGGTATGCTTCATAACCACTCTTCTCAAGTGTTTCAATAACTGATGTAATTTCATTTGAAATTGTGGTGTTTTTCATATTTTTCTATCGTTTTTCTTATGAAAACTATTCTAGCATTATATCTTTATTTTGCATAGTAATGAATAGTAGTATATAATTATATAATATGAAAATGGGTGTTCAAATGAGTAAAAGAGCCATTGAATTAAGGAAGCTCGGATATTCCTATACAGATATAATAAAAGAGTTAAAAGTCTCTAGGGCATCTGTTTCTAATTGGGTAAAAAATATTAGATTAACTGAAAATGAGAAAATAAATCTAGATAAAAATTTAAAAAATAAAATAAAGAGAGGTAGAATGAATTCTTCTATTGCTGTACGATCAAAAAAAATCTTTAAAGAAAAAATTGCATATGACAATGCTCTGAAGGAATATGAAAAATTTTCAAAAGAACCATTTTTTATGCTTGGTCTCGGTCTATATCTAGCTCATGGTCTGAAAAGGGGGAATTCATTACAATTTACAAATCAGAATCCATTTATCTTAAGGATTATTCTTCAATGGATGAAGAAATACCTAAATCTTTCTAAGAATACAATAAAATATAGGCTTTTTATTAATATTTCACATAGAAATGGTAATTATGAGGATATTTGGTCAAAAAATATGGATATTCCATTGAATCTATTCCAGAAAACTATGTATTTAAAATCAATAAAGTCTATAAAAGATAGGGAATATAAGGGTTCCTTAACTATTACAGTATCTAGGATTGATCTATTTAGAAAGGTTATCGCTTGGCAAAAGATACTTATGGGGTATTATGCTAGTTAATTAGTGTTATTTGGGGTTATAATGTGATTAGCGATTGATTTTGCGCCCGTAGTGAAATGGATATCATACCGGTCTTCGGAACCGTTGTTGGGGGT
>CAYOER010000032.1:0-3645 GCA_964403205.1 uncultured Candidatus Saccharibacteria bacterium
GAAAAAGCATATCTTCCTTCTAATCGACCATTCAGTCTGTGTACCTTCAATACAGTATGATTCTTCTTGTCCTGTAGTGAGTTTATCTTTTCTTTTACTTCCTCCTTGAGCGCAGGTTCAAGCTTCTTGTACATTCGCACAAAAATTGGAGCATATACTATATTTATCATGAATGTATCTTATTCGAAGCCCTTTGCTAATCTATCAAGATCACCCTTCAAGCCCTTACCATTGTGTATTTCTTCTTCAGCTTGGAGTATATTGAGGATGAAAGTCTCTTCCTTGAACCTTGTAATAGCACGACGTATGAGCTCGGCCTTACTAGAGGCATTGCCTAGACTGACCTGTTCATCTATGAATTCATTTAATTCACTTGTAATTGGTATAGATATTGTAGTCATATATTTATATTACTATAATATAATACTATATTATAGTAGTTTTAAAGTCAATAAAAAATTAGTCTTGTAAGATGTTTTCTATTTTCTCTTTTTTATTACGCTACCTTCTTCACTATCGCTTCGAAAGCTTTTGGATTCTCTGACGCTAGAGTTGCTAGAGACTTTCTATCTATAGATATATTTGCTTTCTTTAGAGCACCGATGAACTTGCTATAAGAATTTTCTGGATTAATAGAACGCAATGCTGCATTTATACGTACATTCCATAGTCTTCTATAATCACCCTTTTTATCCCTTCTATGTGCAAAGGCATATGTGCCCGCATGATATATAGCTTCATAAGCAGCCCTCTCAGTCTTACTCCTACGGAAACGATAGCCTTTTACTTGGCTTAATATATTCTTTCTTGTTTTTAGAGCATTTACTCCTTTTTTTACTCGTGACATGGTATTTCTATTATTTTATCTTATTTAATATTTACTAAAAATCTACTCTTCTCTTTTGCTGTCATGCTAAAAGGTATCATAGAATTCTTCTTCTGTAATTGTGAGCGTCGGCTTTCTTTGGAATTGAAATGATTCTGACCAGCTCTACGTGATAGAATTTTGCCATTCTTTGTTACTTTTAATCTTTTTGCGTATGATTTATTTGTTTTAATCATGATAATTTTGCTATTTTTTTTATTTCTTTTCTATTATTGCTGTAAGGCCTTTCGGACCTTTCACTGGCTCACTCGCTACTCTATAATCCACAGTAATGAGTTTGAATATACGGTCCATTCTTTCCTTTAGGAAATTCATATCCATATATTTTGACCTACCTATTAGGAATAGATCAATCTTTACTCTATGGCCTTGTCCTAGCCATTCTGAGGCCTTTTTTGCTTTTAGCTCTAGATCATGTTCTCCAGTACCTATTTTAACCTGTATATTCTTCACATCTGAGGTGTGAGTACGTGATTTTGCTACCTTTTGCTTCTTTTTCTCTTCATATTGAAATTTACCATAATCCATGATTTTTGCAACTGGAGGCATGGCATTAGGGGATATTTCAATAAGATCGAGTCCACGAGCCTGCGCTTCGTGTAGGGCCTTCTCTAGACTAATAACGCCGAGATTCTCTCCCTCAGCGGTTATTACGCGTAGTTCTGGCGCCTTTATGAAATGATTTGTACGTATTCTTACTATAGTCAATTGAGCTTTATTTATAGCATATTTGCTTTTATTTGGCAATATTTATAGGAATGCTCTGAAGAACTTTACGAAGAAATTAGCTATCTTCTCTACAAAGAATCTATTTTTCCAATCTAGAAAAGTTATCTCTATAGAATCCTCTATATCATGAACGAAATGTGAAGAGAGTTCCTCAGCGAATCTACTATTGGAAGTTACAATATTTGCTTCAAAATTATATAAAAGACTTACATTATCCATATTGAGTGTACCTATACTAGACCAATGTCCGTCTATAATCATGGTTTTATTGTGTATCATGTCTTTTCTATACAGATAGATCCTTGCTCCACTTTCCAATAAATTATGAAAGAATGTTCTAGCACCCATATCTACTATAGGATAGTCTGATTTCTCTGGCATAATTATCTTCACATCTACACCTCTATGAGCAGCTAGACGCAATACTCTGGATAGTCTATGTGTCGGTACGAAATATGGAGTAGTTATATAGATATATTTTCTGGCATTTCTAATTGCTTCTATAGTATTGTGATATAGATGACGACGGCGGGGAATAGGGGTATTTGTAATATATTCAAATTCAGTATCACTCCTTCTATAAGAATCTATATTATAAGTTTTCCTATTATGAGCTCTATCCCACATTCCTTCGAATGCTCTCTGCATATCTTTTACAACTGGTCCTTCTATACATAGATGTGTATCTCTCCAATTTTTCATTCTCTTTGATATACATATACTCCCTGTAAAACCGATTCTCCCGTCTATTACGAGAGTTCTCCTATGATTTCTGAAATACCATGATCGATAATTCGGCATTGTGAAAAATCCTGGAAAAAGGGTTTTGAAAAAGACTAATTCTATACCTTTGCTTTTCAAATCACTGACAATAGAAGAACCGAAGAAGCTGAAGCTTCCCGCAGCATCCCAAAGAAGGCGCACCTTTACTCCGGCTTTTGCCCTCTCTGCGCATACCTCTATGAATTTATTACCTATTTCATCTGCTACAAAAATAAATTGCTCTAGGTCTATACTTTCTTTTGCTTCTCTACAAGCTTGGAGCATGGCCTCCCATGATTCTTCATTTGATGTATAGAATTGCCATTTTGTTTCTTTCATATATTTATAATTTTCTTGTATAAAAAGTGATGAGCTGACACACGGTTACTATCGTGCCAGCTCATATCTATCAGTGCAATACAACAAGTTGTTCCTCCTTTCTTATTTGCGTCCGAGTTTCACTCGGCATTTTTTTGCTCGCTGCCTTACATAAGGCAAGAATGAAAAATACAGCAAGCCCAAACCATCCCAATTCGATTACCCAAAGAACTATTGAATCCATAATGTAATTTTACTCCTTTCTATCGTTTTGTAAACGTTCTTTATTTTCTAACTTTTATATATTACCATATTGTATAATAAAAGTCAATAGATATCTTTTTGTTTAAATAATGTACAATTTAGCTATGTCTGATCTAGGATTAATCATTGTTGTAATAGTGTTTTGGTTTATTTTCTTCGGTCCTCATACGAAGTCAAAGGATGCTGGTAAAAAGGGAGGGGATAAAGGGGGAGGGGGGAGGAAGTAGGGGGAGTAAAGAGAAAGACCTTCGCGAGAGAAGCTTGCGAAGGCTTTCTCATGAAGGTCTAGTGGCACGTATTGATGTACATGGCGATTTCCATGGCAATCTTGCAAGTCATGGAGTCGTCGGTCTCACGAAGACTTTGATAGGCCTCGTTAACTCTTCGTGATACAATTCGTTGTTGGTCTACATTTATTTCCGTCTCATCGTTAATACCATCGAATATGAGACAGATGAAACTGTGACTACGACCATCGGCAGAATATCGGTTAGTCTTTGACAAAGACGCCAAGAACTCTTTCGCGTTCATTTTTTTAAAAAAGGCTTTTCACCTCATGTCCTGTGGTTAGGCAGGAATACCTCAAAACTGCTACTCACTAATGTAGCATATATTTGTATAAAAGTCAATGGTGGAGATGGGCGGAGTCGAACCGCCGTGCAGATGAAGACATATAATATTTCTAC
>CAYOER010000033.1:0-3422 GCA_964403205.1 uncultured Candidatus Saccharibacteria bacterium
TGATATTGTGATTGAGAAGACAGAATTTCGTAATGATAATACTTATTAATACAGATCACATGTGCGCCCAGTAGGAATTGAATTTTTTGCTGTAAAGCCTTGTAAGGATTTGGATGGGCTATGATTTATTATAATTCCATTAAATCACCCTTGGCTAGATAAGTCTTAATCTTCTCAACTTCTTCAAGTACTTTTTCTTTTCCCAAATCAGATTCTGTCCAATTTTCTTTAGTAAAAGGATAATAATTTGATGTATAAGCAGCAACTTTAAACTGTATATATGAAGGAACATGCTTACGCAAAGTCATTAGTACTCTTCGCGCGTGATAGTTTTTAACAATAGCCGTTATTATTTTTATATTTTTTAAGCCTAGCTTTTTATCGATGACTTCAAGTGAAAACAATACATTCTCAAGAGTATTAGTGGATTTATTTTCTATCAAAACATCATTTCTTGGTACACCAAGTTTTATAGCTTCTTCAGTCATCGCTTCGCTTTCAATTATCCCAGTTTTTTTATTGACCCCGCCGCTGAATATTATTTTTGGAATAGAACCATTTTTATAGAGTTCAACAGCTTTCTCCACTGATTCCTTCCAAGCGTTCCATGTCCCAAATACAAAAGCAATGTCACCTTTGAGATCGGTATCATCGAGAAATATGTAATCAGTGATTTCTTCATTTGTCATATCTAAATTTTAATATCCGTAATGTTTCAGCGTTAGTTTTGATGGTGCGCCCAGTAGGAATCGAACCTACGACCCACTCCTTAAAAGGGAGATGCTCTACCGACTGAGCTATGGGCGCATGTATAACTAATGGAAAATTGTGTGAGTCAACGGGGAGGAAGCCTTTTCCAAGTCGAGTATACGCAGACTTGGGAAAGGCCTTCCGACCGCAAGATTGACGAACCAATTTTCCTTAATAGAGAAAACTATATCACAACTTCACTAAAATTCAACTTCTATAAAGGCCAATCAAATGCGAACCATCCAGCACCAGTAAAGACGAGTGATAATGCCATAGCTAGAAGTAAGACATAATAATTTATACCATCTGAAAGAAAAGCTTTTTCTTTAATTTTAAATCCGATTTTAATCACGAGTATAAGTACATTCAAGAGAGCAGCAAGCTGGGTGAAAAGTCCGACTATGAGAAAGACTGCAATTACTACTTCTATAACACCGTATATTAGACTATTGCTACCAGAACTTTCACCTCTGTGTTTTATTTTCTCATATCCAAAATAGGCAAGGGTAATACCCAGGACAATACGTATGATAAAAGGTGCGAGACCTTCATAAGTGAGTAAAGATGGGAAAATTGAAAGCATGTTGATATTTAATTAATTTACTATAAAGTAATAATATGGTATCACAAAATTGCTTATTACTCCATAATATCAGAAGTACCCATAATGTTGGGGCTATATTCCGTACAGCTGATGCTATAGGTATATCTAGAATATATATATCTGGTACAACCCCAGCACCTATTGATCGTTTCGGAAGAGCTAGAAAAGATATAGCAAAAGTGTCCCTAGGAGCAGAAAATACTATAACTTGGGAAAGTATAGAGAATGTCTTTGATTTAATAAAAAAACTAAAGAAAGAAAAAGTAAAAATAATAGGACTAGAACAAGATAATAGATCTATTGATTATAAGAAAGTAAAAACTACAAAACAGAATCTAGTCATAGTAGGGAATGAAGTAGATGGAATAAACAAAGAGATACTGGATTTATGTGATGAGATTATAGAGATACCGATGAAGGGTAAGAAAGAATCACTAAATGTTTCTGTTGCTTTAGGAATCGTACTGTATAATCTATTTGATTAACTTCTGATGTGTATTACAGAAATGCGTACCTCTACCACCGACCACGATTCTAATTATTTTACCTTTACATCCTTTTTTAGAACACTCTGTACCAGTTTTCCTATATGCTCTATGTTCTTCTTGGAATTTACCTTTTTCACCATGAATATTTCTATAATCAGACATAGAATCTCCACCGAAATCTATACTTCTCAATAAGATATTTCTTATTGCTTTATATAATTCTTTTAATTTATTTTCTTTAATTTCTGAAACTATATGTGTAGGATGGATACTAGCTATCCATAGACTCTCATCTGCATAGATATTACCGATACCAGCGATAATACTCTGATCCATCAATACTAATTTTATTTTTCCATTTTTCTTTTTATTTATTTGATTTTTGAAAATAGTAAAAGTAAACTCTTTCTCCAATGGTTCTGGTCCAATATCTTTCAAATGTTTATTATCATACAGATTTTCTGAATTAATCAGAGTTACTTTCGCAAATTTCCTAGTATCACATAACTCTATATTTTTCCCATTAGAGAGATAAAATATCAATCTAATAAATCTATTATATGGATCAGCTTTATTATAATCCCCATACATAATATGTCCTGTCATTTTCATATGTATCAAAATAGTGTATTTATTAGATAGATGAATCAATACATTCTTTGCTCTTCTTGTTACTCCGATTATCTTTGTACCCTTTATTTTCTTTTTGAAATATTGGAAATATTTTGGATCTTTTATCGTATCTCCACCATGAAAATATGGACTATTGTACTCTGTCCATACATCTTTTATAGTAAGACCTGGTATATGATGATCTAATCCACTTACTGTAGTTTGTACTTCTGGCAATTCTGGCATACAATTCTTATATCACACTTTCTTCTTTATGAAAAATATTTCATTAGCTTTTATAATTACTGTCCTCTTTTTGAGTATATGGTCTATCAATAGATCGCCACAAACTTTATCTTTTATTGATAAAGTATTTAGTTATACAAATAATATTGTAGACAATCTAGCGGCAGTTATATTGCATAAACCAGTAACGATTACAGAGTTGAAAGACAAATACAATTCTCCTAGCAAGAAAGTGAGAGTTCTAATAGTGCCAGGACATGAGCCAGACTTTGGCGGTACAGAGTTTAGTAATTTGAAAGAAAGAGATATGAATGTAGAACTAGCTCAATATCTCGGAGATTTCCTAAAGAATAATGATAATTATGATGTGATGATGTCAAGAAATAAAATAGAATGGAGTGCTACACTATCTACATATTTCAAAGATCATCTGAATGATATCAATACTTTTCTAGAAGACAGTATAAAAGAAAGAAAAAGTCTCATAGCAGTTGGAGAAGCTAAACATAGTGCTCCAGTCGTGTATCATAATAAAGCTCCAAAGAATGTAGCGACAAGACTCTATGGAATAAATAAATGGAGTAATGAAAATCAAATAGATATTACTGTACATATTCATTTTAATGATTATCCAAGAAGAAATACTAGTGTAGCTGGGGAGTATTCCGGTTTCACTATCTATATTCCAGAACCTCAATATTTCAATAGTGCTACCACACGCG
>CAYOER010000034.1:0-3029 GCA_964403205.1 uncultured Candidatus Saccharibacteria bacterium
TTAATCAACAATATACCGAAAATAATTAGCAGGATAAGGAGGGAGGAGTTGATGATACGCTCTTGAATGTCATTAGTTAACAATATTCTTAGTAAGATAAATGTCCATAATGAGAACACTAAAAGCTGAGCAGTAATAATTTTGATATTAAACATTTTAAATCTAATAACAGCATAAGAAGTAAAGAAGGTAAATATAAGTATGAAATATGGTCCAAAATTGACTAAACTAGAATCATAAAGTATTGGCAATATCAGATTAGTAATAACACCAGATATTATAGATATACCAAGACCAATTGATATAAATTTTACCTGTAATTTTTCTAGCCTAAAAAAAGTATGATATCCATTAAAAAGATTCTTAAAAGACAAATAGACAATAAATACGAAATAGACAAGAAAAAATAAATACAATGGTCCTGGTTCTATAGCAGGAATACCATTGTCTAATAGATAAACCCCACTTATATTTATCTTAGTAAATGTCAAAACTAAAAAAATAGATATTATCAAATGTACAATAGATAGATGTAATTTATTTAACTTAGTTTCTCTTGGAAAAATAAATGATAATCTGTAAAAAAAATATCCAATAAATATTGGTCCTATAATAGTTGCTTTACTCCATAAATCAATATAAAAAATATTACTAGATATATCTGTCATGAAGTTACAGAATATCCATAAAAATGCACTCAATAACATTAATACAAAGATTTTATTTACTTTATTATTTTTATCATCCATATAAACATACATACCTAAAAATAGTGATAGTACCAATGTCATTATTGAAAGAATATTGTATAACATAGACTATTTATTTCTTTTTACTACATGGTAATGTTGTCTGTCTATTCTTTTTCTAGTTATCTGATCAGCATGTTTAATAATTTTAGTAAAATGGTGCAATAAAGGATTAATATTTTGGGAATGGTCAAATCCCATAATTGAATCTTTCGGTAAATCATCAATTATACGTTCTATTAGATGAATAGAATATCTATTTCCTCTATATTTTTTATTTATAGCTAATCCCATAAAATAATAGACGAGTTTGCTTTCATGTTTATCAGAAAAATTCTCCTTAAAATATTCTTCACTAATCCATGGTGTATTTCTAAAATGATTAGTAATTAGTCCTAGACCTATTATCTCTGATTTTTTGTTAATTATTAAATATTTATATACCAACTCATCATTTAATACCTCAGAGAAATGATCTTCATCAAAACTCTGCTTACAAGGACTTATCTTATTTAATGGACTGAATGTCTCATTATATATTAACCATAATAATTTCTTATCATTATCATTATCTATAATATCCTTCTTTATTATCTCAATATCCTCAAATTTAGATATGCTAACAGAATATACTAATTTCTTTACCAAGAAAAATACTGATAATATAATTACTGACCAAACGACGATATGAATCCATATTGGAAGATTTATTCCAAACAATACTATGTATGCATAGGGCATTATTCTACCAATAATATGAATTATAAGACCTATTTTAGAACTACTACTCCATGTTAATCTATTTTTAAATCTAAAGTTTAATACATCAACCAATTTTAAATTTCTTGTTGTACCATAAATTATAAGAAAATAACCGAAATAAAATGGTAAGAAGGAAATAAAATATATTATTAAGAAATATCTAACATCTAGATTATAGCTTGTTGATATGTTTTTACCTATTTCTACTATATTCGAATAGAATTCTAGCATCTTATTTACTATTGTATAATGAAAATCATTAATAAGTAAATGGCTAATTAATTCCATTCAGTAATGAATTAGATTATAATCAAATTATGGAGATACCCTTTCATTCATTAGTAGATTGGTACATAGGTGTTATTTTATGTGTATTTGCTATTGGTCTGTATTTACTTGGTCATAAAATACAATCCATAAGATTATTCTCCTACCTGTCTTTTTTTGTTTCGCTTTGGAGTTTTTCTATAGGTGTTGCTGTCCTGTTAGTACAAATGGAAAACATTTATGCACTTAATCTAATTGTTAGGTTGAGCTATTTTATTGCAATAACAATAGTCAATATATTTATATTATTTGCAATATCTTATCCGTATGAAAGTAAAATTAAAAAAGAAACATTATATTCAATCATTGTATCTATAATAATCTTCTTTTCCTTAATATTTTTTACAGATACTATAATATCCAAAACCATAATATCTGCTGATAAAAATTATCCCAATTGGAATTATGGATTATTGTGGTTTATATTTGATATATATTTTATAACTATTTTCCTAATTGGAATTAAAATTCTTTATAAGAAATTGAAACAATCCCATGATTTATCAATTACAAAGCATTTAAATTACATGCTATTAGTTTTTATAATCGGATTTATACCACCATTAATAACTAGTTTATTCCTACCAAGAGTCGGTATATTTAATTATGATTGGACAAGTCCATTCTCAAGTATTATATGGATTGCCATCATCTCCTATGCCATCACAAAACACCACTTATTCAATATGAGGGTAATCGCTATTGAAATAGTAACATTCGGCTTATGGGTATTCGTACTATTCCGTGCATTAACTGCGAAGGATATATCTGAATTCTATATCGAGGCTGGAATACTATTGATCGCTATCGTATTCGGCATAATGCTGATAAGAACAATAATTCATGAAATATTACAAAGAGAGAAAATTGAGGAATTAACAGAAAAATTGGATATAGCATATAAAGAAATAGAAGAATTAAATATTAGTATAGAAGAGAAGGAATTCTCTGGGGTATCTAAGAAATAAATTAGTGAATATACTTATACACAATTAATTATTGTAATATAATTGCATACTATGTATATGGTATAATAGCTATATATATTATTTCGCTAATATTTATTAATTTCTAATATTATAAAAAATATGGAACCACAAGTAGAAAAACAAATACCACAGCAGGTACCACAACAAGTACCACCACAGATACCACAAGGAATACACCAAGAGGTACATGGACATTTGAATA
>CAYOER010000035.1:0-3022 GCA_964403205.1 uncultured Candidatus Saccharibacteria bacterium
CGAGAGAAAATGCGCCGCAGATAATCGGGGTTAAGTATAGTACCGAAACTGAGGATTTGTATCTGGTTCGCCAGATACAAGTGGTAGGAGAGTTTTCGCATCTGCACTGAAGCCAAAGGCGTGAGCCATGGTGGAGCGTTGCGAAGTAAGAATGTTGGCACAAGTAACCACAATGCGGGTGAGATTCCCGCACGCCGAAAGATCAAGGTTTCCTTGGCGATGAATATCAGCCAAGGGTTAGTCGGGCCTAAGGGGATGGTGAAAACCGTACTCGATGGACATAGGGTTAATATTCCCTGACTTTTATGTAAAGTGATGGAGAGACGAAGTGTAGTATGTATGGCTTATTATTGGATTTAAGTGTATGGCGTAAGGAAGGTGTGTAGGAAAATCCGCACCCTGCTTTCAATAGCAATTCCAAGCGTAGTACAGAGTTTCCGGTTCGCCGGGGGTTATCATACAAAGCACGCTTCCGAGAAAAACTTCTAAACTTATTTATATAGAATCCGTACCGCAAACCGACACAGGTGATCAGGTCGAGTAGACCAAGGCGAACGAGTGAGAGGTCTCCAAGGAACTCGGCAAAAAAGCAGCCGTAACTTCGGAATAAGGCTTGCCCCTAGCAATAGAGGCCGCAGCTAAAGTATCTCTGGCAACTGTTTATCAAAAACACAGCTCCCTGCGAACTCGCAAGAGGATGTATAGGGGGTGACACTTGACCAATGCCCGAAGGTCAAACAACGACGTTTTGAGAGTCGCAAGATTTTCATGGTGATTGTTGTAAGCCCGGGTGAATGTCGGCCGTAACTATAACGGTGGATTTGCTACGCTCTGTCAAGACTTTAAAATCTTGGTGGAGAAACAAATTTAGGGCCGTTGTAAAATTTGGCTAAGTGCTGGAACACCCGCAATGAACTTTCTGTACCTTGAAGGTAAAAATCAGAAAGCCGACGCGGACAATCAGCAGGAAAGGTTCTAAGAGTGCCATCTAATTAAAAAAAAGATGACACAAGAAAAATATAAAGAATACTATGATCGTCTTTCTAGACTGCAAGGGAAATATTTAAATTATTTTGTTGCAGGTTTTGTAGACGGTGAATCGAGTTTCAGCGTCGCGATGACGCGACAAAAGTACCCATCATTAGCGAAAGGTTGGAGATGGATTCTTAACCCAGTCTTTAATGTATATCAACATGAGAACAATAAAGACATACTTCTTCTGTTACAGGATAAAGTATTTAAAACAGGTAGAATTCATAGAAAATCTTCACCTTATAATGTATTTACTTATACAGTTGAAAACAATAAAACGCTTCATGAAAAGATAGTACCCTTCTTTAATAAATATCAACTTGCTACTAAAACTGAAGATTTTAAAAAGTTTTCAAAAATAGTGGATATGATGGATAAGAAAATTCATCTTGATATAGAAGGATTCAAACAAATTGTAGAGATAGCATTTACAATGAATGCTCAAGGAAAAAATAGAAAATATTCGAAAGAGTATATCTATGAGACATTATCAGAACAATTTGACACTCTTAGAAAATCCTCAGAGACTATACGCCAAAATCAATCTATTAAAGTTGATAAGATATAGTCCAAAGATTAGCAATAATCTATGCCTAAGGTAGCGAAATTCCTTGTCAGGTAAGTTCTGACGCGCACGAATAGTGTAATGCCTGGAGAACTGTCTCGGAGACTTGCTCGGTGAAAATACAGTACCGGTGAAGATGCCGGTTACCTGCAGTTAGACGAAAAGACCCTAGAAGCTTTACTGCAACTTGATTTTGACTATATGTTTTTTCTGCGTAGCGTAGATGGGAGGAATTGAAGTGTATCTTTCGGGGTGCATCGATCCGCAAGTGAAATACCATTCTTAAAAAATATATATTCTAACCTCATGGGCAAAAACCACGAGAGACAGAATCTGGCGGGCAGTTTTAGTGGGGCGCTATCCTCAACTTATTGAGCGCACCCGTTAGTCGATAACCGTTTCGACCAAATAATAAATTCAGGGGGACTTTGATTCGTAAGAATCATCGAAAAGTTAGCTATATGCTGGAACATCCGAGTATCTTCAAATACTAGCCGAAAGGCAGTGAAAATTTTGAAGTGCGGACAATCAGCAGGGAAGATTTATGTGTATAGAATAGTGGTGGTGTAGGTGACCTAAGTACGTTAGGAACAGGACACTGTAGATACCACCATGGGAAGCTGGATTAGACACCCAGCTTCCCACCACTATTCTGTACATGATAAAAACCCTCAGAGACTACACGCTAGCCTCCACTAAAGTGGATGGTGATATAGTCCGATCTTGCCAGCGATGGTGAGTTGAGTAATTATAAACTCAATCCTAATTACCTAAATTCATGAATAATAAAAATAAAAAAGAACTTAGTCTAAGTGGTTTTCAAAGAGAAATACTTATTGGACTTATTCTTGGTGATGGACATCTTGAAACTCAAAATAATGGTCGAACCTTTCGGCTTAAAGTTGAGCATTCAATAACACAAAAAGATTATACAGATTGGCTATATGAGCAATTTAAAGACTTTTGTGAAAGTGGTGTTTATACTAAGGAAAAGAATAATAAGATATATGTTGGATTTCGTACTGTTTCAACAGGATTACTTCGCTTTTATGCAAAGCAATTCTATGGAAATGGTATAAAGATGGTTCCAGATAAATTTGATAAATTTTTATCAAAGACTTCGCTTGCGATATGGTATCTCGATGATGGTTCTAGAAAATCATTAAATCATAATACCTATAATATTCATTCGCTTGGATATACAATGGAGGATCTTAAAAAATTACAGCATGCACTTGAAAAAAACTTTAGCATTAAAACTACATTACATAAGCAAAAAATAACTCATTGGAGAATATATATTCCTAGTGAGAGTACTGATAAATTTACTGAAATTATTTTACCTTATATAAAGATGTTTAATTCTATGAGACATAAGATAGGAAACATAGAGCCTAAAAAGTAACGGAGGAGTTTAAAGGTCAG
>CAYOER010000036.1:0-2948 GCA_964403205.1 uncultured Candidatus Saccharibacteria bacterium
ATGGACAAACTAGATTACAAAATATAAATGCATTATATCCTTTCCTTAAAAGTGTGTTGGAATTTGAAGAAAATGCAACGAAAAATAAAGAACCGTATCAGGGTAAGGACATTTTTTCATTTAAAAAAAATATAGAGTTTAAAGATGTATCATTTTCATATGATAGTAAAAATGAAATATTATCTAATATAAATCTGAATATAAATAAGGGTGAAATGATAGGGATTATAGGACCGTCAGGTTCTGGAAAAACTACTTTTGTGGATTTATTATTATCTCTAATAAAACCTAAAAAAGGTAAAATACTCATAGATGATAAAGATATGGGGTATTTTGAGACTAAATCATGGAGAAAAAATATAGGATATGTATCTCAGGATGTTTTCTTGGTAAACGATACAATAAAAAATAATATAAAACTTTATGATGAATCAATATCAGATTATGATATGATAAATGCCTCTAAGATAGCATATGCCTATGATTTTATTTCCAAAAAACCATTAGGCTTTGATACACCAACAGGTGAACGCGGTACAGAATTATCTGGTGGACAAAAACAAAGAATCGCGCTCGCTAGAGTCCTAGCTAGGAAAATAGATATATTGATATTGGATGAGGCAACAAGTGCCCTAGATAATGAGTCTGAAAATGCTATACGGAAAGCAATAGAGGATCTTCGTGGAAAGATGACAATGTTTATAATAGCTCATAGACCTACAACAGTATTAAATGTAGATAAGATAATAGTAATAGATAAAGGCAGAATATTAGAAGAGGGATCGCCTAAGGAATTACTAGACAGAGGAGGTTCTTATTTTAGTAAAATATATAATGATAAAGTTAAATTTAACTAATAATGTACTCTATAACTCATCGTATTAAGTATAAACTAAATAGAATCTATAATTCATTATTATCAATTTTTAAGGCAAATCTAGTCTACTATAATACCCAGTATATACTTGGAGTCATGATGAATAAATTAATACAAAGACCTATAAATAGATCAGTAATTAAAGACGATTATTCATATAAAAAGATAGTAATAATTTATTCAAAAAGACATTTTAATCCTGATTTTTCAGATAAATCTGACCTTCAATATTCAGCATCTAATTTAGCTAGAAATATATATTACACAATGATTGATTTAACAAAAATGATGGGTGGAAAAATATATTATGTGGATCAACATGAACCGATTAAATACATTGGTGATGTAGATATAATAATAGGTATATTGAGTAATAGTTTCTTAAAATATTCAAAAATATATCCAAATTCAGAAAAAATACTTTTTTTAGTAAATAGTCACCCTTTATGGAGATTGAGAGAATTGGTAAAAGAAAGTATATCACTTGGCAAAATATTTCCTTTATCAGAATTTATATCTCCATTTATATTTATATTTCTTAAAAAATATGTGAGTAAATATATCTTGATTGGTAATGAATTCGTTAGAAATACATTTGTAGAATATGGCATAGAAAAAAGTGACATTATCCTTCTAAATAGTGGGGTTAATTCAGAATTATTAAAACCAGGAATAAACACTAAAGCAGAAAAAAGAATTAGAATACTATATCCTGCTAGCATACTGGGCATAAGAAAGGGGCTCTTTAGAGTATTAAAAGCTTGGGATATTTTAGAAAAAATGTATGAATTAGATATAGAATTAATAATAATAGGTCAAGCTGATAAATTTAAGGTCGAATTAGATATATTTATTAAAACCCATAAAAAAGTGAAATTTATGGGTTGGATTGACTCTAGTACTGAATCCTATAGAAATTTACTTCAATCAAGTGATATAATTATTAATCCTTCAATAGAGGAAGGCCAGGTCGGATGTGTACTAGAGGCAATGGCTACAGGAGCAGTTCCAATAATCACAAATAATTGTGGTATACCGATTACTCATAATAATGAAGGACTTATTATAAAAAATTATAAAGACACCAATGAGCTTGTTGAGAAAATAAAATTTTTAGTAGAAAATATTGAAATTAGAGAAAAAATGTCAAAAGCAACATTAAAATATATCAAAGCTAATCATTCTTGGGATCTTTTCAATAACACAATTAGGAAAATAGTCTGCGATATACCACTTTAAGTCTATCTATAGTCTTGAATTTCCTCAGAAACCTTTTAATTTTATAGACTCTATTTATTTTGGTATCATATTCTTTTAATAATTCTTTTTCTTTGAATTTCTTTAATATATATCTATATTCTTTGCCCCGCATTGCTTTTGTAGCAATTGTATTTGACACTTGATGTTCTCCAACTCTATTAACAACATTAACTTTATTTAATATCTTTGGTAAACCAAATCTCTCATAACACCTTTTATAATAATCACAATCCATAAGCCAAGTAAGATGATTATCGAAAAACAGTGGTTCAATATTTTTTATAGATAAAACCGAAGGTGAACTTATAGTATTTTCTCCTAGATGAATATTATGATTATATTTTGGAAAAAAAGTCCAATAAAAATTCAATCCATCCTTAGTATGTTCAGAGGCAGTAATAAGCCAATTATCTTTACTAAGATCAAAATTATCCTTAATTTCCTCTAATGAAGTCTCTGAGTATAAGAAATCATCTAAAAATAAGATCTTTATGATCTTGCCTGTAGCTTTTTTGATAGCTTTATTGATATTTGACGTCATACCTATATCCCTCCAATTTTTATAATAATATATATCTAATATACCTTTATATCTATTACATAAATTATAAATGCCATCGTCTTTAGAATTATCTGTAATGATAATATTAAAATCCTTAAAAGTTTGTCTTTTCAATATTTCAAAATTATTTTTTAGAAATTCTACACCTTTACCACTCATATGAGAAGTAGGTATACAAACAGATATATATTTCTTATTATTAATATGCATATTAAATTACTAATTATTTTTAGAAGCAATTATATGTAA
>CAYOER010000037.1:0-2745 GCA_964403205.1 uncultured Candidatus Saccharibacteria bacterium
TACATCAGCTACGTGGTCGTGTAATACGTTCCAATCATCAAGCATATTGTTATGTTTTTACAGATACAATGGGAGAGAAAACATTTGATAGATTGAATGCTCTGAAAACTGCAAAAAACGGTTTTGAACTCGCAGAATATGATCTGAAATTCCGCGGTGGAGGAGAGCTCTCTGGTGGTAAACAATGGGGAGTATCAGATATAGCCATGGAAGCACTACGGAATATAAAGATGGTAGAAATAGCGAGAAATGAAGCAAGGGCGATAATAGAGGAGGATATGAAATTATTAAAATATCCACAGATTAGGGAAAATCTAAAGAGAAGAGAGAGTGAGGTGAGGCATTGGGAGTAGAGTAGTAATTTATTATGATGGAGAACCAGGGAAACCAGGACCGCAAGTATAGTCTGGTGGACTATAGTGACCTGTATCACATGAACATGGAACTGCTGCCCACGAATACCAGTTCTGAGCAGTTACCGTAGCTAACGATTTACAGTATGTAGGTAAACCACCTATTTCAAACCAATCAGAAGAATATCCACCATCATTTTGACTTGCACTATTTGCCTGTTCTAATCTAACCCCAAGACCATACATCTTAACTTGATTAGGATTATTTGTTAAATCTAAAGCAGGTACTTTATATGTAAAATAAAAATGATTAGTTCCTTTAAGAGTGGTTCTAGGTAATTTTTTTAAATAAGGTTCTAATGCTTTCTCAAATTTACACCAGATACCTGGTCTATAATATGCTTGCGATCCACCTACTGTCCCAGCAGAACCATAACCACATCCATCTTCAGGACCTTCATACTGACCAACACCGTTATCAGTGTTATCAGCTGAAGAACGCATAAAGGTAGTCTCACGAGTATCACCAGCAACAGAACCAGGTATTTCATTTGTAGCTAATGTGGGTGTGTTCAAGTATCCTGGATACTGTCCACCATGATCTGAAGCATATAGCTCTACTGCTTTCTGTATCTCTTTCAATGCAGCTATCCTCTGCGCATCCCTCGCCTTTACTCTCGCCGTATTCAAACTTGCCAGTACTACAGTAGATAGTAAACCAATTATAGAAATAACTACTAGAAGCTCGATAAGGGTAAAGCCTTTCTGTTCTTTATGATTATGAAACTGAAACATAGTTAGATTGTAACACTGATTATATCTATAGTAAAAAAAGGGGGGGGTGGATAAGTGGTGAATAATTATATGTAGTAGATTATCTCGGTGCGCCCTCTAGGATTCGAACCTAGGACCCCAGAGGTATAAGCTCTGTGCTCTAACCAACTGAGCTAAGGGCGCATTATGGTTATGGCTAAAACATAATATTTATATCATATCTGATGCTCTATATCCATCTTTTTCTTTGGCTGTATTCCATGAGCAATAATAATGCTTTCATATTCATCTCTTTCTAGATTCTCTATTTCTATTAATCTCTTTGCTATAGAGTCCAATGCTCCACGATATTTATTCACAACATCTTCTGCTTTCTTATATGCTTCGTCCATTATACGTGCCACTTCTGCATCTATATCTGCACTTATTTTTTCTGAATATTCTTTATTTTCTATACCCTTACCATATAGGGCTCTACCACCAGAGTTCTCTAGAGCGAGTACACCTATTTTTTCTGACATACCATATTTCGTAACCATATCGCGAGCGAGAGCGGTAGAAACTTGGAGATCATTCGATGGACCTGTAGTAACATCATCAAACATTATTTTTTCTACAACATATCCACCAAGAGAGACGGCAATATCATCTAGGAATTCTTTTTTGCTTTGCAATTTCCTATCTTCCAATGGCAGATGTAGAGTGTATCCAGCAGCACGGCCACGAGATATTATAGAAATCTTATGAACAGGATCAGCAAAAGGTAGAACAGATGCGACTAGTGCATGCCCTGCTTCATGATATGCAGTAATCTCTTTTTCTTTCTTTGAAAGTAGATGACTCTTCCTTTCTGGACCTAGCATAACTTTCTCTATTGCTCTAATCAAATCATATTGAGCGACTTTATTGCGATTCTCCCTAGCAGCGAGTATAGCCCCTTCATTCATAAGAGAATATAGATCGGCACCAGAGAATCCAGGGGTTCTCTCTGCTATGACACGCAGTGCCACATCTTCTGCAAATGGTTTCTTTGTAGAATGTATTCGTAATATTTCTTCTCTATCATTCCTATCTGGAAGATCTATAGTCACTCTACGGTCAAATCTTCCCGGACGGAGCAGAGCTGGGTCTAGAACATCTGGTCTATTGGTAGCTGCCATGACTATTACTTTTTCATTCGGCTCAAATCCATCCATCTCTACGAGTATCTGGTTCAAAGTCTGTTCTCTCTCATCATTTCCACCTCCGACTCCAGCACCACGTACTCGTCCGACTGCATCTATTTCATCTACGAAAATAATAGCAGGTGCTGCTTCTTTGGCCATTTTGAAAAGATCACGTACACGGCTAGCACCGACACCGACGAACATCTCTACGAATTCTGATCCAGAAATAGAGAAGAATGCAACATTAGCCTCTCCCGCAACAGCACGAGCAAGTAAAGTATTATGATTTATTAGACCATTGGCTATGAAATTATGCGTTACGGGTACAGTCAAGTCGTATACTTTACTATTAGATTTAACTGTTTTCTTAACTTTTGTAAAGAAGAATTTACCAGATGAAATATTTCATCTGGTAAATTCTTCTTTACAAAAGTTAAGAAAACAGTTAAATC
>CAYOER010000038.1:0-2674 GCA_964403205.1 uncultured Candidatus Saccharibacteria bacterium
TATGGATGATCTATAGACAGCTCATAGATAGCGGTAAAGTACCAGAAGAAATACACGGTGTACTTTTCTGGAAGGCAAAGACAATGTTACTCGCAGATAGTGTATATAATTGGAAAAAAGAAGAGCTTTTGAAATTCATAGATGATCTCATAACTATCTATCATGAAGCTAGAAGGGGAAATGGGGAAATAGAGATAGGGGTAGAGAGATTAGTATTGGGGGTATAAAAAAATCCCCATCGGCACAGTCTGTGGCGACGGGGTGAAAGTCTGATAGGCCTCCCTTTAAGAGGATTTGAATCCTAAAAGTGTAGGCCTTAGTGCTCGATGTTGTTCGAGAAGTTGTTCGAATTTTTTCTCTACCAAGAGTTGAAGCCATTGATCATAACCATCACAACCATCAATGGTATTCATACCTGGCACCAACATGAAGCCTAGACTGAATTCTCTCATCATCTGTGGTTGTCCTTTTTGGTGGAAATAGCCATTATCGATGTATCCAGTCAGGGCATTGTGAAGGAAGGAAATTAATCCTAATTGTCGTATGGCGTCAATCTTCTTTTTTTCTGTTTCGTCTGATGTATGTGTTTTGGCACAACAGTTTAAATAATTGGCTGTTGATAGCGATGGCACCATTTGCTTCATCGCTAGATGTAACATGGCATCCGCAAGCATTTCGCGAGTGGGAATATACGAGGTCACTAATTCTGCTCCACATTGCGGATTGGAGCACGCAATGAAGTTTCCTGTTGCGTATCTCAGAGACCATCTTGTCTCCTTAGAAGATTTCAATACCAGACGACCACCACATTGTGGTCCTAATGCGTATGGACCACCAAATTGATCATTATGGGTATTGTAATCAAGAGAGCCAATGTGGATAAGGTCAAATCCCATTGTTTCTGAAAGAGCTGCTTGCAGTGTTCCTTTGTCTCGCAATTGTTCTCTGCTTAATCCAACCGTCATACTTGGTTGAAACAGTAGGATACTGCCACTTCCAATAGTGTGTTCTGACCTGTCGGTGTATTTACTCATGCTATCTTTCTGATCCACGCATCCACTTTGTTAAGCATGCGTCCGAATCTTGGTTTATGGTTTGACTTGAACCTCTTGTTATTATGCAACCATCTAATTATAGATTTGCATCCAACAACTTTTTCAAGGTCCTTCTGGGTTATTTATATACTTATTTTCTTAAATAATCAATACATGATACAATAAAAATACTATATGAGTACCAATAAAACATCAAAAAAGCTCTCTACTGAGGACTTTATACTCTATATCCTCAATAAATTAGAACCAGATAAGAGTGATAAAATCCGTTTAAACAAGCTCGCTTTCTTTATCGAGTTTGCTTTTATCCATCATTTTAATCGTCCTTTGAGTAATACGGAATATGCTGGTATCGATCTTGGACCTGTTATTGATAATTACGATTTAATTCTAAAAAATATGGAGAAAAAGAAACTTGTTAAGGTTGATGGATATAGAATACGTCCATTGGTATCACCATCAGTTGTACTTCAGAATGAAGATGAAATATTTGTGAATAATATTATTGAAAAGTATTCGAATCTTTCAAAAGATGTTTTGATTGGCATTTCTCATCTTACTGATGCGTATAAAATAACTACTAAAAATGAAAAGATAATGGGTCAAAAAATAGATAAAAAGCTGGCTATTCTGGAAACATTCTTATTTGATGATAAAGAAGTAGAATCGATAAGTGGGGATAAATTACCGATAATAAATCGTTCGCAGTTGATCCGTTATGATGCCAGATAATACCTATGTTATATATTTTGAAAAAAGATTTAAAAAAGTCTTAGATGAACTGCCTGAAGATATTGTTAAAGTTTTTAATGCCAAACTGAATTATTTCAGGGAAAACCCTAATCATCCTAGTTTAAACACTAAATTATTGATTGTTAGTACTCAAAAACTCAAACAGCTCGGTATTGATCAGGTCTATGAATTCTATATAAATAGAAAGGACTATCGCTGTTTATTCTATGTAATTCATGAACAGAAAGAGATTATCATTGCTTATCTGGGGAATCATACTCAAATAAAGAATAAGTTATAAAAAAAAGACGTCCCTCGACGGGCCGTCTACTAGCGCCTTGTAGCGATGATCTCATCTCTTCCTAGAGAGACTTCACTCACAACTTGACCATATATATGTTCTAGACTATCACAGACATTGATTATTACTGTCCTTATTTTGATACGATGTCTGAATGTATGATTTCTATCAAACTTTCTCTTACCGAATTTGGAGCTCTTCACCTGTATGAATACAGGTCCTACGTCTGTTGTGAAGACAAAGTCTAAACCCTTATAATCCTCCTTAGAGTATTTTGTATTATGTTCGTAGCTAAAAAACCAATCAGGTAAAGTGCCTTCTAATTCAGCTTTTTTGAAAGCCTCCTCCACTACTTCCTCTGCTCTATCTCCTAGTTCTACGGCTACCTCATAGAATATCTTATGTAGTTCTGGATTGAATTCTTTCCTCAATGGAACTTTTTTTGGGATGAAGTGTTTCATTTCCTCACCTCCTTTCCATTGAGATTTATACATTAAAAAGGGGGAGAAGTAAAGTAGATTGAAAACACACAAATACTTGCATATAAGTTAATCTTAAGTTAAACTTAATATATGAAGAAAAACAT
>CAYOER010000039.1:0-2647 GCA_964403205.1 uncultured Candidatus Saccharibacteria bacterium
GAAATGCTAGAATTATTTAAACTAAAGAAAGTGTCAGAAGAGGTTAGTTAAAACAATGAAGTGAGACTTCGGTCCCGACAAGTCGTTCTTGAATCAGAATTGGGGAATTTGGTTGAGCATTGAATCTAGTATCAATTTCCTCGAATGCATCCTCAGTAGAATCAGGCAGACTCACACCCTTACCTTTACATAGTCCGTCTGATTTAATAACACAATGTCCACCAAGTTTCTCAACATATAATTTTGCATGTTTTGGACTTCTAAACACTTCTCCACGAGGTGATGGAATTCCATAACGCTTCATGAAATTATGAGAGTAGACTTTCGACGATTCAATCCATACAGCTTTCTGTTTTGGTCCGAATATCGTAAGTCGTTTCTTAATAAACAAATCCACAATACCAGATGCAAGTGGATCGTCAGGACCAACAACTGTCAATGTTGGCCTTTTCTCACAAGCAAAACTCAGAAGTCTTGGTAAATCCGTGGCCTTAATATTTACACATTGCACGAGATTACCATTCTTCAGCCGTTCCTGAGCTATACCAGGATTACCTGGGGCACACCAGATCTTTGTAACTTGCCGTGATTGTGTTAAAGCCCATACACCAGCATGTTCTCTACCACCACTACCAATGAAAAGTACAGTGCTCATATGTTAGATTCCTTATCAACGAACATTTTCTGACTTGACTATAACTGATTATTGAAGAAAAAACAATAACAACAACTATTATAAAATACTACTGTAAAGCGGTTTTTTACTGTATTATTTAATATTTCTAATAGAATTATGTAGTCTTTCTATTGTCTCTTTTTCTGATAATTGATAACTACCTAGACCAATCTTCCTTCTTACTTCATTTATATATTTATTATCTAAATCAATACCGAGTCTTATATTAATCTCTCTAGATATATCAGATGCAATAGTATGTCTATCTTTCTCAAACATTTCTTTAATAATACTAACGATTACTTTATATTCTTCATTATTTTTCATATTATTTTAGTTAATTATTATTTGGTAATTATTCTTGTCTATATGACGTGCCTTTTATAGATATAACCTTACAGTCTTGTAAAAGACGGTCTATCGCAACACTTTTTCTAACTTCACTTCCAAACAAATCTGGACTCCATTTGCTAAAATGCTCATTAGCTGTAAAAATTATGCTTTTCCGGGCTTCATGACGTTTAAATATTATTTGGAATAAAAACTTAGATACTTCTGGATTTGAATTTAAATTATCGTTGTATATAAAATCATCTAAGATCAGTAGCTTGGGACTAACGAAACTACTTAATAACTTTCTCTTTGCCTCACCTCTTCCTAATTCGTTATCCTTTTGTACTGCAATATCTATAGTATCAGCTATACTCTGACCACTAAGAAATCTCGTCTCATAACCTTTCTGTATAGCTTTTATACCAAGAGCAATAGCAAGATGTGTCTTTCCAACTCCAGCAGGACCTAGAAATATTATATTACCTCCATTTACTATCCAATTTCCCTCAGCCAAAGTGAGTATGAGATCTCTGTTTATCTCCTTAGGATAATTAAAATCGTATTCTTCTATAGTCTTCATCCATGTAAATCTAGCTTGTTTGATCCATCTTTCTATCCTCAAATCTTCTCTTTTCTTCAACTCCTCGTCAAGAATTCTATTTAATAAATGGAGAGTTTTCTCCTTCTCAATACTATCTTTAATCTTATCTAGATATTGAGCGGCTCTATCTAGCTCTAATATCTTTAGAGCTTTTTTAATTCCATCTTCTAATGCAATTGAATCATCTAATAGATAAGTCTGTACTTTTTTTCTTCCCATATTATTTTATAAATTTATCATAATAATCATTATCTCTTACTTCTACCTCTATATTGAAGAGTGGATTACTCTTAATCCTTTTCTCTAGAGTTATAGGGTTTTTATTGTTATACTCTTCTAATTTATAATTGTCTAATGTTTTCCAACCACCTGGTTTGTTAGATATTTCATGTTCAGCGATCTTATTTCCCTTAAAATATAATAGGAGTTTAGTAAGACCAGTATGATCATCTTCCATAATATCTATCTTCATCCTAGAAAACTCCTTTGGAATTTCATACGAACTTTTTTTGTAATAAACCATAGCATTTTCTGAAGCATAACGTGATTGAGTAAAAAAACTTTTATATACTTCGTGTTCCTTTGGAAAATATAAAAGTGTCTTTTCTATTTCCCATCTTAATATGGGTTTTTCTCCTGTTGTTTTATGAATACGGGCATTTGCACAATCTTTTAGCCATATTTTCACTTTATCATTTAATTCCTTTAATGTTTTAAAATCTTTACCAAATCTCTTCCCTTGCATAAAGTTGTAACGTAAATACTTAATCATAGCTTCGACTTTACCTTTTGAACGAGGATAATAAGGTGGACATGCTTCTGGTTTAAATTTGTAATATTTAGCAAAATTTAAAAAATCAAAATTATATACTATCTTTTTATTATTTTTGTCAGAATTATCTCTATAGTTAACAACGGTTTTCATGTTGTCATATCTTATCTTTTTAGGTATACCTAACATTCTGAAAGCATTTATATGACAATTTTGGCATAATACCCAAAATGCGTGGCTTTTTTAGCTAGTTTTCTTTCTCTCT
>CAYOER010000040.1:0-2437 GCA_964403205.1 uncultured Candidatus Saccharibacteria bacterium
ACGAGCTACCGTTGCTCTACTCCGCTATGGCAAGCAGTATAACACAAATTACTAGTAATACGCAAGATGCAAAATCCAATTTTACCTAATTAGAAATATGATAGAATTCTTCGAAGACTTTGCGATAAAGATCGATTACCCTCTTTGCCTCTATCTGATTCAAGCTAAAATCAGAACCATCATGAGCTATATTGTTACGTACTTTATGAGCCTCCCAAGCTTCGTCCAGACTCTTGAAATCTCCTTTATTTACCCTCTTAAGCTTCTCACCCAGACTTTCCCCTCTATAACCTAGTTTATTCAATAAATCATCAAGTATAATATCCGCATCTATAATTGCCTGTTTCCAATCATTCTGATTCATAGAATTTATATGATCAAGTATTTTATTCCAACGTTTGGAAAGCTCTTCATCAGCTTTATTATCTTCTATATATGCCATCTCTATTGGCTTGCTATATATTTCATCTTCTTTTCTTCTAACATGCTTTATACCTTCTACGGAGATCATAATTCCCAATAAGAAAATAACAATAAGAACAATACAAATAAGAATAAATATTCCTTTTGCAGAATTTAAAGTAAAGAAAATAGAAGGAAATGAATCTACTAAATAATTCCAAAAAACTTTGAGATAATATGGTAGATCAATACCTGGCACACTCACTATTTCATTTGCTTGTGCTAACATAGTATATATTATAGCAGTTTTTTTATTCTCCTAGTAAGTCTTTACCCACTTCAAATAATGTTCTCTCATCTCCATGACGAGCTGTAATCTGTACACCTAAGGGAAGTTTATCTGCGAAGCCAGAAGGAATGGTCATAGCGGGCATACCAGTAAGGTTAGCAGTCACTGTAAATATATCTTCTAGATACATAGCTACTGGATCAGATGATTTCTCACCGATCTTAAATGCTGGAGCAGGAGTAGTAGGAGTAAGAACTATATCTACATTTTCAAAAGCTTTGTGGAAATCTTCGGTAATAACTCTACGTAGAGCATTTGCGCGATTATAATACGCATCATAATATCCAGAAGAAAGAACATAAGTACCGAGTAATACACGTCTACGTACTTCTTTGCCGAAACCTTCCCCTCTAGTTTCAAAATAATCATCAATAATATTTTCGCCATCTTTATGTAAACCATATTTTACACCGTCAAAACGAGCGAGATTGGAAGAAGCTTCAGCCGGCATAATAACATAATACACTGCTAGAGAATAAGCAATATTTGGAAGTTTTATATCTTTTATTTCATAACCTTTTTCTTTGAAGATTTCTATAGTTTTATTGAAATTATCTAAAACATTTTTATCTATACCATCCCCATTTAGAAAATGCTTAGGAATACCTAATATCGGTTTATTTTTACCAATTCTCTCTGATCTATATGTATCAATAGAAATAGTAGTACCATCATGTATATCTTTACCTTTTATTGTATCAAATATTATTTCTACATCTTTTACAGTCTTGCCGAGAGGACCTATCTGATCTAGAGATGAACCCATAGCCATAACTCCATAACGTGATACAGCTCCATATGTAGGCTTTAGCCCCACCAGACCACAGAAGCTCGCTGGTTGGCGTATTGACCCTCCTGTATCAGATCCTAGAGCCACCAGAGCGCCGTCCATAGCCACAGATGCGGCAGAACCACCAGAAGAACCACCAGCTACTCTAGAGGTATCATAGGGATTCCTAGTAACTCCGAAAGCGGAATTCTCTGTAGAACCACCCATGGCAAATTCATCCATATTTGTTCTTCCTAGGAAAATAGCACCAGCTTCTCTTAATTTCTTTATAACTGTTGCATCATAAGTAGCATGATAATCTGCTAGGATTTTCGAAGCGGAAGTGGCTTTCCTTCCCTTTATCAGAATATTATCTTTTATGGCAAAAGGAATACCAGTAAGTAAATTTCCCTTTCCTGATTTTATTATTTCATCTGCTTTCCTGGCCTGCTCAAGAACATCATCATAGACTTCTAGATAGGCATTTATTTCTTTATTTTTTTCTGAAATAATCTTCATATATGCCTTTACAAGATCAGTAGCAGAAAAATCTCCATTTATCATGGCTTTATGGGCATTCTCTATAGTAAGACTGGCTAAATCTATATTCTTCATATTTATTAATAATACTATCATAAAAAGAAAAAACCGCATTATTATTGCGGTTCTTCCTATACTACTGCACTATATTTTGTTCCGTTCATCGATCAGTATCTCTATAGAGGATACCGATCTGTGCCCTTTATCTTGCGGGCTAAGTGTTCACTTTAAAGATGTAGAACAATAATCTTTGCTTATAATGATTTTATTCATTATAAAAATCGACTCGGTCAGATAAATGTAAAAGCAAAGCTTAGGCATTTATCGTATGATCAAATTGAAATAATCCACGAGCAGCTTCCGCTACCCGTGCCTTG
>CAYOER010000041.1:0-2253 GCA_964403205.1 uncultured Candidatus Saccharibacteria bacterium
ATTTCTATTTTACTATCTGCAATAGTCAATAGAGCTTTTGCATCTGTCATTGTTCTGCCTGCTTCCTCCGCTTTCTTTATACGTTCTTCTATACGATTAGAGATATTTTGTAAATTATTTATGGCTACAGATAACTCTCTTTCTAGAGCCTCCTTTCTTATTTTGAATGTATCATTACGCATTTTCTTTACTGTTTCCTTACGAGCTTCTTTTGCCTTTTTGAACATTTCTGTTGTTGAGGCACGCAATAGCTTCATTCCGTCTAGCTTTTCCTTATTAATATCCTTTATTTCTATTCTTCTATCCTTTATTTCAGCCATTTTAGCTTTCAATTCTGCTCTTTTGTTCTCTAATTCTGTTTTCTTATTTTCCAATTCTGTTTTTTTATCAGCTATTTCTTTCTTCCTTTCTAATAATGCATTATTTATCTCTTGTTTTCTTTCTAATTCCTCATTTCTTATTTCCTTATTCTTCTCTATACGATTCTCTACTCTAGTTTTTAGAGTTTCTCCAGTAGGAGTGATGGTTGGTTTTACTGTTGTATCATCACCATTTTCCTCTGCTCTAACAGTGTTTATAGATACTATTCCGAGACATAATATTATTAATATTATTACTAATTTTTTATATATTTTTAATGATTTCATTTTGATTTTTATTAATTTTAATAAACGAAAACTGTACATAGTTTGTACTATATACATTATACACTATATCTAATATTATATATACACGAATCTGTGTGAAAACTGTGTATTATTCGTAATCCTCACTTTCCCTGTCTTGATTGGATGATTCTCCAATACCTATTGATTGAATATCTATTTTCCATCCTGTGAGTTTCGCTGCTAGACGCACATTCTGACCACCTTTACCTATAGCTAATGACTGTTGATCGTCTGAAACCTTGACTATTGCGCGATTTTCCTCTTTTATTAGTTCAATTTTCACTACTTTTGCTGGTGAAAGTGACTCTTCTATGAATTTCTCTGTGTTTTCTGACCATTCTATTATATCTATCTTTTCTCCTCCTAATTCACTCATAACTGTAGAGACTCTTACACCTCTTTGTCCGACTAGGGAACCTATAGGATCTATATGACTATCTGTAGAATGTACAGCGATCTTTGATCTTGCTCCTGCTTCTCTTGCAATTGCCTTTATCTCTACTACTTTCTGAGCTATTTCTGGTGCTTCTATTTCAAAAAGCTTGGCTAGGAATTTCGGATGTGATCTGGAAAGTTTCAAAAGAATGCCTTTTGGAGTTTCTTCTACTGCACATAGATATGCGCGGATTCTTTCTCCCTGTTTATAATGTTCACTAGGGATCTGCTCTTCATAGGCTATAACACCGAGTGCTCTGCCCATATCTATGAATATATTTCCTCTTTCCATTCTCTGTACTGTTCCAGAGACTATCTCTCCTTCTTTCTGGCCAAATTCATTCATAACAGAGACTTTCTCTGCTTCTCTTATTTTCTGTATTATGACCTGCTTTGCTGTCTGGGCTGCTATACGGCCATAATTCTCCTTTATTTCCAATGGAAAGACTATTTCATCATCTAGTTTTGCATCTCTTTTTATTTTCTTTGCATCGGCTATTAGTATATGATGTTCGGGATTGAATCTTACCTTGATACTATCTTGATCAATTGTCTTTAGATCTACTTCTTCCTCATCATCTTCCATTATGACTTTTGTTTCATCTACTACTACTTTGACCTGGTAAAACTCTACTTTACCAGTATTCTGATCAAATATTGCTCTTATTATCTGGCCTTTTTTCCCATATTCTTTCTTGTATGCTGTAGCTAGAGCAAGCTCAATAGCTTCCAACATTTTTTCTTTTGGAATTCCTCTTTCTTCTTCTAATTGTTGTAGGACTGAATGTATTACTTTTAAATCAAACATATTTTTATTTTATTATTATTTTTAATATTTATATTTTACGCTTTTTTATAAAAAATGTCCGCCGGTAGGGCGAACGGGAAGGGAACTATTAGGACAATGTAGAGTATAACAGAAGTTGTGGAGAAACACAAACTCTTTCCTGTGTTACAATATACACAATGCTCGTTGAAGAATCACAGCTCAATAAATTTATCCTAGACTCTAACCTTGTTTCCAAGGCAGATTTTGATTCTGCTATGAAAGAAGCAGAGAAAAAGGGAATAAAGATAGGGGAGTATCTAGTAAATTCTGGGAAAATAACAGAAGACAATCTACGTCGTATGCAAGCCTATGTTCTAGGTA
>CAYOER010000042.1:0-2004 GCA_964403205.1 uncultured Candidatus Saccharibacteria bacterium
AGGGGCTCACATCTTTAGCAAAGATGCTCATTAGACCACTCTGACACGTTTCCAATTATTATTATATTATTCTACTATTCTTGCATAAAAAGGACTTTTAATCAAAATATCGTATAATCATCCTATGCACCACAATTCCTCAATAATAGAAACCGCTAGACTTATACAGAATCAGAAAACCGCCCTGAAGAAGCTGGGAATAGAAACTGTGATGGATCTTCTCTATCATTTCCCTACTAGATACGGCGATACATCAGAAACTAGAAATATTTCTTCTCTTGCAAAGGGAGATCTTGCTGTTGTGTTTGGTAAAATAAGTAAATTGAAAACAAGTAAAGGTTTCAAAAGCAGAATCCCTATGGCAGATGCATGGGTAGAAGATGAGAGTGGAAAGATACATTGTATATGGTTCAATCAGCCATATCTGGCCAAGATGACTCCAGAAGAAGCTATGGTCAGAATAGAAGGAAAAGTTTCTGAGAGAAGACAGACTGGAGAAATATATTTTTCAAATCCGAAAATAGAAATAATAAATAAATTACCAATAGGTGTAGGAGAATCACTATTTGGCAAAGATGGGGAAAGCCATACACTATACCCTATTTATCCAGAATCCAGAGGAATAACTTCCAATTGGTTCTATCATAAGATAATAGAAATCTTCAGAAATGGAATATTGGATGAAATAATAGATCCAATTCCAAAAGAAATTTTAGACAAATACAATTTACCAAGTCTAAAAACTGCTTTTATATGGATACATACACCTATGAAATCAGAGGATTCTGTATCAGCTAGGAAGCGCTTTGCCTTTGAAGAAATATTTTTTATACAAATAGAAAAGCAAATTGCTAGAAAAAAATATGAAGAGAATCCAACATTTATAATAGATAAAAATGAAAAAGAGATGCATGAATTCATAAGACGTTTCCCATTCCAGGCTACAGAAGCACAGATAAGATCTATAGATACAATAATAAAAGACTTCAAAAGTGGTCATGCGATGTCTAGACTACTCGAAGGTGATGTAGGTTCAGGGAAAACAGCAGTAGCAGCAAGCACTGCCTATGCAGTCTCTACAACAAAACCGAAAGATAGAAAATATGGCAATCTACAAGTAGCATATATGTGCCCTACAGAAATATTAGCAATACAGCATTTCGAATCATTTATAAAATACTTTGCATATCTCGGAATACAGATAGGACTAATTACCGGTAATGGTTGCAGGAAATTCCCTTCGAAGATAAATCCGAAAGGTTGGACGGACATATCTCGATCTCAACTCTTGAAATGGGTAGAGAACGGAGAGATACCAATACTTATAGGTACTCATGCTCTAATACAGAAAAGTGTAAAGTTCAAAAATCTAGCTTATGTAATAATAGACGAGCAACATCGTTTCGGTACGAAACAAAGAGCCTCACTAGTACAGAAAGATGCTTCAGGACTCGCTCGTGCACCGCATCTATTATCTATGACTGCAACTCCTATTCCCCGCACACTCGCCCTCACTATATACGGAGATCTAGATCTCACTCTTCTAGATCAGATGCCACATGGGAGAAAAGCTATTATTACAGAGATAGTTTCTAGAGATAAACGTGGAGAAACTTATGAGAAGATTCGTAAAGAACTAGTAGACGGTCGTCAAGTATATATTATCTGTCCTCGTATAGATGAACCAGATCCAGAAAAAGAAATGGCGGTAAATGCAAAATCAGTAAAAGAAGAAGCAAAAAGATTGAAAAAAGATATTTTTCAAGAATATGAAATAGGAATTTTGCATAGCAAGATGAAGCCAAAAGATAAAGATAAAGTAATGCTCGATTTCAAAGCAGGAAAAATAAATATACTCTGTGCTACATCCGTAGTAGAAGTTGGAGTAAATGTAGAAAATGCAACAGTGATAGTTATAGAGGGTGGAGAGAGATTTGGCCTTGCACAGCTACATCAGCTACGTGGTCGTGTAATACGTTCCAATCATCAAGCATATTGTTATGT
>CAYOER010000043.1:0-1714 GCA_964403205.1 uncultured Candidatus Saccharibacteria bacterium
CAGCAAGAAGTAATGCTGTGAAGAAATGATTGGAAGAAGAATTGACCGAGGTGGGATTCATGACTTATATACTAACAGAAAAAGTGGAGAATGGGAAGGGGGATAAATTTTTTTGACAATTATATTTATATTTGCTATTCTCTAAATGACTGTTAAAGGTCAATTGTCGAGTGCTTGGGGGCCCCGTAAGGGGTCCCCTTTGCTTTGTGTAATATCTTTCTTGTAACAAATAAATTCCTTTATTTTCTGAACATCAAGAATAATTAATCCTTCTGATCTAAGCATATTAAGTTCAGTGGCAATCCTTTTAGATGTGGCACACAGAATAACTTTTATTTTATCTTTAAGAAGTTGACGGATTGGATCCTCAAAATCACTATCTCCACTCCAAAGCATAAAATTATCTGGACACTCAACATCATAATCATTAAACATATCACGACCAATTTCAACATCAAAATTAGCTTTAGAATCTTCTAAATATAAAATACCTTGTTGGTTTAATGTTCTCAACTCATTATTAAGTGATTTAACTATCTCTATATTAAGTTTAGATAAAAGTGTTGGACGAATAAAATTTTTAAGGATATCGATCGAATCAGATGCAATACTAGAAATATCTATTGATAGTTTCATAATCTTTACCGGTTTTGTCTTAACAATATAACCTAGTTTCTGAGCATTAGAGATTGTCATTTCTGACTCAGGTTTACCTTTTATCGTACCATAATAGAATTTAATTTGATTTATATTATCAAAAGAATTAAAAAATTGTTTTAATCTCTTAATATCTACACGCCAACCTAATCTCTGACTCCAACCACGAACATTCGCATAATCTATATATACATTTGTCTTTTTATCGAAAACACGTTCAAGCTCCTGAATTTTCTCAGGATATTTTTCTGCAAGTTGTTTTATTCTTTCAGAAACTGGTTTGAACATACAAGAAACAATAACAATCTTTACTAGAAAATAGTAGAGCTAGTATTATCTATTTTGTGGAAAAAGTGTGAGTAATTATTTTTTAATCAAATTTAAGGTTATCTAAATTATGACGATTCCTCCATAAATAATTCAAAATAAAAGGTATCCAAGTAAAAAACTGAATAAATTGAAATATCAAAAAAGTAGTGAAATAAATAACTATTGATCCTAGAATAGTTATAATTAAATCTGAATTAAGATCAGTAAAGTCAATAAAATCTCTACTAAGCCATATAAAAAATAGAATCAAACCAAAAGAACAAGATATAGCTATTAAGTATGGCCGAGTCCTATACTGTCCCCATAAATAATTAATAGCCGAAAAGAAAATATACGAGATAATATAGTATAAGATATTAGAACCAAAAAAGATTATTAGATCATTATGAAATATTAAGATTAGAAGTCCGATGGGATATATAAATAAACTAAATAGTAGAAAATTTTTAATACTTAGTTTATCTCCCATGGCACTTTTTATATTTTTTACCAGATCCACATGGACATGGATCATTCCTACCAACTTCTGGACCCTTTGAAACACTTTGATTATTGATTTTATCATTACCATCACCTGCTCCTATAGTCTTTGCCTGATCATGTATTTCTTTCAATTCTATTGCTTCCCTACTTGCCACATTTTCTGCTATATGTGGAAGAAGATTCAATATCTGCCCATCTATTGCACTCTGCATCTCTTTGAAGAGTCTTAGTCCCTCTCTTTTAT